>JACRFA010000142.1 GCA_016218065.1 Ignavibacteriota bacterium
AACAAGCTGAAGCTCCCGACGATGCGAAAGACGAAGACCGGTTTCTCAACCGATGTGAGCGTGCTGGAAGCGTTGCAGGGCCAACATCCGATCATCGACAAGATGCTCAACTTTCGCCAGTTCACGAAGCTAAAGTCTACCTACGTTGACGCGTTGCCTTCACTCGTGAATCCAAACACGAAGCGCCTGCACACATCCTTCAACCAAACCGTCGCGCTCACCGGAAGATTGTCGAGCGCGGATCCGAATCTTCAGAACATTCCCATCCGCACAGAACTCGGGCGTGCTATTCGCAAAGCATTCATTCCGAGGGATGGCAATTTCGTGATCATGTCGGCTGACTACTCACAGATTGAGTTGAGAGTGATGGCTCACATTAGCGGAGATGAGGGATTGCAGGAAGCCTTTCGCAATCGGGAAGACATACACACTTCGACGTCGGTCAAAGTGTTTGGTGTGAAGCCGGATGAAGTTACGCGCGACATGCGACGCAAGGCAAAGGAAGTGAACTTTGGCATCATGTACGGCATCGGACCGTTCGGGCTGGCGACCCGACTGGAAATCAGCCAAACGGAAGCGAAGGAAATCATTCAACGTTACTTCGAGCGCTTCCCCAAAGTGAAACAATACATCAACGACACCATCGACTCCGCACGACGGAAGGGATACGTGAACACGCTACTTGGCAGACGACGCTACCTCCCCGATCTCAACAGTCGCAACTTCACGGTGCGCTCAAACGCAGAGCGTCAGGCGATCAACATGCCGATACAAGGTACGGCCGCGGATATGATTAAGCTGGCGATGATTTGTATTGATGAAGCGATGGAGGTCGGAGGTCAGCGATCTGGAAGTCGGATGTTGTTACAGGTTCACGACGAACTGGTGTTGGAGGTTATGAGAGCCGACGCTGCAGCGATGGAGCGCCTTGTGATTGACAAGATGCAAAACGCGCTGAAGCTCGACGTGCCGATTGAGGTCGAGGTGGGGACGGGAGGCAACTGGTTGGAGGCGCATTGATTGATCCGAGATGGGAACAATTCGTCTCACCTTTGATAATAATGAGCCGGTTTCGTAAGTTGGCGTGGAAGAAACATCAATGATTGAGGTCAAGAGTATGCTAACAAACTATATCAATGCAGCATTGCATAACGCCAAATACGAAATTCTCTCCGACGATCAATCATTCTATGGCGAGATTCCCGGGTTCGACGGTGTTTACTCCAATAGCAATACGTTGGAAAAATGCCGCGAGGAACTTGCTGAGGTTCTCGAAGACTGGATTCTCTTTCGAGTGTCAAGAAATCTTGCCTTGCCGGTTGTTGACGGAATTGAATTGAGCATAAAGGAAGTTGCATAGTGCCTCCCTTCGGTCCGATCAAGCGAAAGGAACTAATCCACTATCTGCGACAATTAGGGTTGAAGGTCCATTCTCAGGCGCCAAACATCAGTTGATGATACGAGGAAACATCTCTCTCCGCGTTCCGAACCCGCATCAAAGCGATATCGGCAAAGAACTTCTTGCGAGAATATTCCGGCAAGCTCACATCGAAAAAGCTGAATGGGAAAAACTCTGACAAAAACACACAAGGCGTCTTTCGACGCCTTTGTTATGAGGAGTAAACCCTACTTCTCAGAATTCACTTCGACGGGGGATGGCGCGCAGAACTCTCTGAAAACTTCCTGTAAGTGTTTCGCGATCTGAAACGCGTCGCGGTTTTCGATTTGGTAACGGGGAATGAAGTGAACAAGTTCGCCATTCTTGAACAGCGCCATAGAGGGAGAGGATGGTGGAATGTTACCAAACAATTCGCGTGCACGAGCCGTCGCTTCGACATCGGCCCCGGCGAAGACTGTCGTCATCCGATCCGGTTTGTGCTCGGACTTCTGGAGCGCGACGGCAATGCCCGGCCTCGCCTTGCCAGCAGCACATCCGCACACTGAATTCACAACCAGAAGATTCGTACCCTCCTTGGCCGCTATGGCTGCATCAACATCCTCCGCAGTCCGCAATTCCAAAAAACCCAAGCGCCTAAGCTCTTCTCGAAACGGCGCTATCATTCGCTCGTCGTAACGCATACATCATCCCTCTAGATTTATTTGAATGAACAGTTAGATTTCCAATCTCATTCCTCAGTTCGTGCAATGGCAAGTAAGCTCGCTTGCACTACTCTCACCGTCGCTTCTTCAAGCCACGCTTCGCTTTTTTCGCGACCGACTTCTTCGCTGCCTTTGCACGTCTTGTTCTTGGCTTACGTTTTGGCGAAGCCTTCTTCACGCGTTTCTTCGTTGACTTCTTGGCGACGGGCTTCGCGGTCTTCTTGGGGCGAGCTTTCCCGGCAGCCGACTTCTTCGCCCCGGCTTTCGTTGTCTTTGGTTTCGCAACTGCGCGCGGAACCTTTGCACGTTTGCTCGACTGCGCGCCAATGAGGTTCAACGCGCTCCCTGCCTTGAACCATTGAATCTGGTTTTCATTGAGCGTATGGTTCAACATTACTTCGTCCACCGTCCCATCGGCATGTTTCAGAATCATGCGAAGCGAAACTCCCGGCGCAATCGAGTTCAAACCGGTGAGTGAGACTTTGTCAAACTCCTGAACCTTATCATAGTCCGCCCCATTCGCGAACGTCAACGGCAACATGCCCTGCTTCTTGAGATTTGTCTCGTGAATGCGAGCAAAACTCTTGACAATGATCGCGCGTCCGGCGAGCCAGCGCGGCTCCATCGCCGCGTGTTCACGGCTCGACCCCTCGCCGTAGTTCTCATCGCCGACCGCGACCCAGCCCATGTTCTTGGCCTTGTAATCCCGCGCGACTGCAGAGAAATCTTTGGTCTCGTTCGTGAAGACATTCTTCCCTTTGCCGGCTTCTCCGGTGAAAGCATTCACTGCGCCGATGAACATATTGTTTGCAATATTGTCGAGATGACCGCGATACTTGAGCCACTTGCCTGCCGGAGAGATGTGATCGGTCGTGCATTTTCCCTTCGCCTTCAGCAGCACAGGCACGTCGATGATGTCGTTGCCATCCCACGCCGAAAACGCTGTGAGGATCTGTAGCCGGTCGCTTGCAGGATCGACGCTGACATCAACGTTGCTTCCGACTTTCGCGGGCGCAACATAGCCGGCATCTTCAACTGTGAATCCTGACTTGGGCAGTTCGTCGCCCGACGGAGGCTCGAGTTTCACCGCGCCGTTTTCATTCTCAATCGCATCGGTCAGCGGGTTGAACGTGAGTTTTCCGGCGAGCGCAAATGCCGTGACGATCTCCGGACTCGCGACAAACGCGTGTGTGTCGGGATTGCCGTCGTTGCGTCCGGTAAAATTGCGATTGAATGAGGTGATGATGGAGTTCTTGTCTCCCTTCTTCACATCGTGGCGCTTCCACTGACCAATGCACGGACCGCAGGCGTTCGCCAACACAAGTCCGCCCACGTCGGTTAACGTTTTCAGCAGTCCATCGCGCTCAATCGTTGCGCGTACTTGCTCCGACCCGGGCGTAATCGTGAACTCGGATTTCACTTTCAGTCCTTTGTCGAGCGCTTGCCGCGCAACACTTGTTGCACGCTGAATATCTTCATAGCTCGAGTTCGTGCAGCTTCCGATCAACGCAACACGCAACTCTTCCGGGTAGTCATTGGTCCGAACCGCGTCTGCAAACTCGGAAAGCTTCCACGCTTTGTCGGGCGTGAACGGTCCGTTGATGTGCGGCTCAAGTTCCGACAGATTTATTTCGATCACCTGATCATAGAACTTCTCCGGCGATTCCAACACTTCGAGATCGGGCGTGAGGTACTCGGCAATCTTATCGGCCATGTCTGCAATTTCTTTCCGGCCTGTCGCGGCAAGATACGCAGCCATGCGGAAGTCGTACGGAAAGAGAGAAGTCGTTGCGCCAACTTCAGCGCCCATGTTGCAGATCGTTCCCTTGCCGGTTGCAGAGATCGATTTCGTCCCTTCACCAAAATATTCGACGATCGCGCCTGTGCCGCCCTTCACCGTGAGGATGCCGGCGACCTTGAGAATCACATCCTTCGCAGAAGTCCATCCGTTCATGTGTCCTTTCAGATGTACGCCGATGATCTTCGGGAACTTCAATTCCCACGGCATCCCCGCCATCACGTCAACTGCATCGGCGCCGCCAACACCAATCGCAATCATGCCAAGTCCGCCTGCGTTGGGCGTATGCGAGTCCGTTCCGATCATCATGCCGCCCGGGAACGCATAATTCTCCAGCACCACCTGATGAATGATGCCCGCGCCCGGCTTCCAAAATCCAAGCCCAAACTTATTCGAAACACTTGACAGGAAGTCGTACACTTCTTTGTTGTCGGAGAATGCCTGTGACAGATCCTGCGCGGCCCCAACTTCCGCCTGAATCAAATGATCGCAATGCACGGTGCTTGGCACAGCAACTTTCGGAATTCCTGCCGACATGAATTGCAGCAACGCCATCTGCGCCGTTGCGTCTTGCATTGCTACTCTGTCTGGCCCGAACTCAACATACGACGATCCGCGTTGGTACGGTGTCTTGGTTGGTCGCCACAAGTGAGCGTACAGAATTTTTTCCGTCAGGGTGAATGGACGATCGGCGAGCTTCCGTGCGGCCTTGACGCGGCCCGGCGTTCGTTGATACACCTTTTCGATCAGATCGAGATCAAATATCATGTGAGTGCCTCGTACAGGATGGTGGTCAAATCTGTGAGCCAAACTTTGTAAAAATATACGAAGAGTAGGGTGACCCTGCAAGTTTGCAAACCTGAACGCTTTTGAGTATTTTGGTTGCGAATTTAGTAACGCTTGGCCACTGAGACTCAAGAACACGGGTTTGAACGGCGAACTCCTACAGGCCCTACGCTCTTCGTGACTTCGTGGCATTGTTTTACGCAGACAGCACAGGTGCTTTGCGATGACCACGTTGCCGGTCGAACAAGCGGCTAACGACGATGAGGTTTTGACTCAGGAGCCGACGAAAGTAATTCTCTTCAACGATGACGTGCACACGTTCGATGAAGTCATAACGCAGCTGATCAAAGCATTGAAGTGTACCAGTCAACACGCAGAAAGTCTTGCGTGGGATGTTCACAACAATGGCAAGGCGATGGTGTACAGCGGCGAGTTGGTGAAGTGTATGGAGGTCAGCGCCGTGCTCGAAGAGATCAGACTGATGACGCAGATTGAAGTCTAAAATTCTGAGCGCAACGAAGATCCTTGACTACTATGCCCCTCGCTCCGATCGGGATTACGCTGAGAGCTGAGACGGAAAATTTCTTGTTAGTTGAGAGGGAAACAGCGATGGACTACACAAAGATCATCACAATAGAACCGGGCAAGCGAAGTGGAAAGCCATGCATCCGCGGCATGAGAATTACCGTGTCCGATATTTTGGAGTATCTCGCTTCCGGAATGACTGAGAGCGAGATACTTGAAGACTTCCCCGAGCTAACTCAAGAAGACATCCGAGCGTGTCTTGCTTTTGCCGCAGATCGTGAGCGGAAGCTCGCCGCAACATGAAACTCCTGCTCGATCAACATTTGTCCTATCGGTTGGTTCCGAAACTGAGTGACTTCTTTCCCGGTTCGAAGCACGTGAAGGATTTCGAAATGACGGAGGTAGATGACGAGGTAATCTGGCAGTTCGCAGCGACCAATGATTTCGTTATTGTCTCGAAAGACACTGATTTCTTTCATAGAAGCTCGGTGCGCGGTTCTCCACCGAAAGTGATCTTCCTGCGTGTAGGAAACTGTACTTCGAAGAGAATTCTTGCAACCATTCTCGACAATAGAACTCGATCACAATTTTGTAATGAATCCCATAGAGTCAGTTCTCATTTTGGGATGAATTCTTGAGAGCAGTATCACTGAATTGAAAATGACATCTTCAGAAATCCGACAAAGCTTCCTAGATTTTTTTTCAACCCGCGGCCATCGCATTGTTCCAAGCTCGCCCGTCATTCCCCACGGCGACCCAACGCTGCTGTTCACGAACGCGGGCATGAACCAATTCAAGGATGTTTTTCTTGCAACAGGGAAACGAGATTACCTTCGTGCGGCGGACACGCAGAAGTGTATTCGCGTCAGCGGGAAGCATAACGACCTTGAGGAAGTTGGGCGTGATACATACCATCACACGTTCTTCGAAATGCTCGGCAACTGGTCGTTCGGCGACTACTACAAAAAAGAAGCGATCGAATGGGCTTGGGAGTTGCTGACCAAAGAATGGGGATTGGAGAAGAAGCGACTCTACGCCACCGTCTTTGAGACTGATCATGAAGCTGCAGAGCTGTGGGCAAAAGTCACCGACATCGACCCGACACACATTCAGAAGTTTGGCAAGAAGGATAATTTTTGGGAGATGGGTGAAACCGGTCCGTGCGGGCCTTGCTCTGAGATTCACATTGACCTGACTGCGGATTACTCGGGCGGGCATCTGGTGAACGCAGGCGATCCGCGTGTGATGGAGATTTGGAATCTCGTCTTCATTCAACACAATCGGAACGCGGAAGGCGAGTTGGAGAATCTTCCTGCAAAGCACGTGGATACGGGGGCGGGCTTCGAGCGACTTTGCGCAGTATTGCAGGGGAAGAAATCAAACTACGACACCGATGTGTTTATGCCTACCATCAGCAAGATTGCGCTGACCGTTGGCAAGGAATACACGAGCAAACTCGACTCCCCCACCGACATCGCGATGCGCGTCATCGCCGACCACGTTCGCATGCTGACATTCTCGATCACCGATGGCGCGATTCCCGGCAACGATGGGCGCGGGTATGTACTGCGGAGAATTCTCCGACGCGCTGCGCGCTTCGGACGCAATCTCGGCATGCGTGAGCCGTTCATTTACCAAATCACATCTGCTGTCGTCGAGTCGATGGGGCAAGCGTTCCCCGAAATCGTCGAGAAGCAAGCTCACGTGGAACGCGTCACCAAATCAGAAGAAGAAAGCTTCAACGCAACGCTCGACCGCGGGCTGGAGATCTTTGAGACAGTCGTTGAGCGTATCGGCCATTCAAAAGTATTTCCCGGCGAAGATGCGTTCAAGCTGTACGACACGTACGGCTTCCCCCTCGACCTTACGCAATTGATCGCCGAGGAACGCGGGTTGAAGGTTGACGTCGGAGAGTTTACAGAGCTGATGCAGGAACAGAAGAGCCGCTCTCGCGAGTCGGGCAAGATGGAGATGACACATGCAACGTCTGAGCTTTCCTCTAAGCTGAGTGAGTTCAACGAATCGCGGTTCGTCGGCTACGAGTTTCTTGAAACACGATCAGTTCTCGAAAAAGTCGTGGATGGAAAATTCGTCTCCCTCGATCAGACGCCATTCTACGTCGAATCAGGCGGGCAAGTTGACGACCTCGGGGTGCTGGAGGGAGAACACTTCGTCGCTGAAGTCCTCGACTCGTTCAAGCAAGAGAAGCGGATTGTTCATGAGATTGCTGTGAAGCGCGGCGACCCGGCGTCGCTCGTCGGCAAAGGGGTCATTGCGCGTGTCGATCTGAATCGCCGCCACAACATTCAGCGCAACCACTCGGCGACGCATCTCGTGCATGAAGCATTGCGTCGCGTTCTGGGCACGCACGTTCACCAGCAAGGCTCACTCGTTGCGCCCGATCATTTGCGATTCGACTTCCCCCACTTCGGCAAGATTTCGCGGGAGGAACTCCGCGCCATCGAAGCGATGGTGAACGCCAAGATCGCCGAAGACATTAGCGTCTTCACCGAAGTTGATATGCCGATCGAGAAGGCAAAGAAGATTCCGAACGTGAAGATGTTCTTCGGCGACAAGTATGGCGACATCGTGCGCGTTGTTTTCATCGACGAAATGTACAGCGTCGAGTTCTGCGGCGGCACACACGTCAAAACCACAAGAGATATCGGATTGTTCAAAGTCATTTCCGAGTCGAGCATTGCAAGCGGCGTTCGGCGCATCGAAGCCGTCACAGGCGAAGGCATCCAGAAGTACATCGACGAACAGCTTGCGAAGACGAAGGGACTTGACGAACAAATCGCCAGATTCATCGAAGAAAAGGAAATGCTCGAACGCGAGTTGCAGACATTTGAGAAGAATCCAATCGGGACGCGACGACCGACGTTAGGGGCAATTTCTCTCCCGCAAAATCAGGCTGAGTCGTTGACTTTGCTGGAGAACGGGCTTGCGATGCGCGAGCAAACGCTGGAGCAGCTTTCAAAGCAAACGCTCGATCTGAAGAAAGATCTCAGCAAACACAAAGTGAAGGAAGCCTCCTCCCACATCGACGCACTCGTTGCCGGCGCGACGCTGGTAGATGAGTTCAAGCTCGTGTCGTCGAAAGTTGATGCAGCAACGATGGATGAGCTAAAGAGTATGGGCGATACGCTCCGCTCGAAGCTCGGCAGCGGAGTCGGCATACTCGCAGGCATCATCGACGAGAAAGTCGCTCTCGTCTGCGTCGTCACGGATGATTTGATAAAGGCAAAGAAACTTCAAGCCGGCAAGATTGTTGGCGAAGTTGCCAAGCAACTCGGAGGTGGAGGCGGAGGCAAGCCGCATCTGGCAACAGCGGGAGGAAGGGACGTGGCAAAACTTGACGAAGCGCTAGCGAAGACGGCAAAAATTGTGAAGTCGTTTGTGAGAGAATGAGGGGGCGCAATTGAGTACCAAATCGAGAAAACAGGAAACAGACAATTGTCAATTGGCAATTGTCAATTTTCAATTGTCAATTCCAATCTAAAAGCCATGGCACACTTACCGATTACCATACTTGCACGACAGGCATACATTCAAGATGAACTGACTGCAAGCGCCGAGACGAAGAAGAAAATCTTCGAAGCGTGCAGCGACAAGATCATCAAAGCGGTCGACACGATCATTGGCTCGTTGAATAACAAGAAGAAGATTCTTCTCTGTGGCAATGGTGGCAGCGCAGCGGATTCGCAGCATCTCGCGACGGAGTTCGTCATCCGGATGAACCCGAACATCAAGCGACCGGGCATTGCGGCGCTCGCACTCTCGACGGATACGTCGATGCTCACCGCGGGAGCGAACGATATCGGCTACGATAACGTGTTTGCACGAGCCGTGGAAGCGCTCGGCAACAACGGCGATGTGCTTATTGGCATCAGCACGAGCGGAAAATCGGAAAGCGTCAACAACGCGTTCCGCATGGCAAAATCCAAGGGAATGACGACGATCGGATTCCTTGGCAAAGATGGCGGCGCGTCAAAAGATCTGTGCGATGTTGCCATCATCATTCCCTCCAACGACACGCAGCGGATACAGGAGGGACACATTACGGTCGGCCACATCATTTGCGGACTCGTCGAGCGAGAGATGTACGGCTGATTGAATACTCAAACGCTTCCCATGACAAGCTCACACATCAACAAGGCACGTCGCGGGGATTTTCTCATTCCGTTCCTCACCGTTGTTAGCGACGCGATTGCGATCGAATTGGCGTTCCTCTTTTCATACTGGCTTCGTTTTCAAAGTACTCTCGTCGACTATCTTGGCGTGAAGGAAATCGGCGGCCCGCCGTTCAGCGGCTATCTCTTTGGTTCGTTCTTCGTGACGTTCGTGTGGCTGTTGCTCCTGAAATCCCGGAAGATGTACGGCATTCGTCGCAATGTGACGCTCTCGGACGAGTTCATCAACATTGTTCGTGTCGTGAGTTGGGGAATGCTTATCGTGATGAGCGCGGCGTTCTTCTATCGCGAGTTCTCGTATTCGCGCATTGTCTTCGGTTTTCTCTGGATCGCTTCCATCGGGTTCGTCTTCGTCGGTCGCGCAGCAGTGCAATCGCTCGAACGAAGATTCTACCGAACAGGCCAGCACCTTCAGCAGTCGATCATCATCGGCAACGACGCGCTCGCGAATCAGGTGTACGCCGAGCTGAATCGTCATCCTTCATTCGGTTTCAACATTGTGGGCTATTTCGCGGACAGAAAAGCTCACGAAGAGCTGAAGCTCGCTTCGTCGCAGTATCTCGGTCCCATTGCGAATGCGCCCGCGTTCATTCGCCGGCAGGCAATCGATCTCATTTTCATCGCGCTCCGTTCGAAGGAGCAGTATCAGCTTCTCGACCTCATCGGCGATTGTGAAGGCATGAACGTCGAGTTTATGATGGTGCCCGATGTGCTCGACGTGCTGGCGAGCGATGTAAAAGTCCGTGAGCTGCAAGGCATTCCGTTTCTCACGATCAAGAGCATTCCTTTTTCGGTGTGGGGAAAGATTGCCAAGCGCACGTTCGACGTCGTCGTTTCCGCGGCGCTGCTCATATTCCTCTCCCCTCTCTGGCTGCTCATTGCCGCACTCGTAAAGCTGAGTTCTCGCGGGCCTGTGCTCTTCAAGCAAGAACGTCTCGGCATGGACGGCAAGCGGTTCACCATGTACAAATTCCGCTCGATGCGTGTCAACGCAGAATCGAAGACGGGCCCGGTGTGGACTTCGAAAGGTGATCCGCGACGAACGGCAATCGGCGTTATCATTCGCAAGACGAGTCTCGATGAAATTCCGCAGCTGTTCAATGTGCTGAAGGGTGAGATGAGCATTGTGGGGCCGCGGCCGGAGCGTCCTTACTTCGTCGATCAATTCAAGCATCACGTTCCCAAATATCTCGACCGGCATCGGGTGAAAACCGGAATGACGGGATGGGCTCAGGTGAACGGCTTACGGGGCGACACCTCGCTGGAAGAGCGCATCAAGTACGACTTGTACTACATCGAAAACTGGTCGCTTGCATTTGACGTAAAAATCTTGCTGCGTACACTACGCGTAGCGCTTTCATTCAAAGAGGTACAGTAATGGTCCCGCTTGTCATCTTTTATCTTCATATCGTCATGGTCTCCGCCGTCTTCACGAAGCGTTATCAGGCTGAAGGTGCGGGAGAGGGATTTCTTGCCGTGTTTTTTATGGCGTTGATTTTTTTTGTGGGATGGGCGATGGCATCGTTCATCATGAGGCTCGTGATGCCGCAGGAAGGCTTGGCAATTTGGTTTGATCGTGACGCGGCGTCGCTTCTACTGTTGACTGTTGCGGAGGCGATACTCTACTACTTCTATTTCAAAGATGAAAAGAAGGAAGCGACCACGGAAAGTGTTGCGACATAAGAGAAGGAAGTACCCGTAGGGACGGGGCATGCCCCGTCCCTACAAGATCAAAGCAACTTCAGTTCAAGTTTATCCGCGTCACCCACACTCCGTTTTCGTTGATGCGCCGCAGCTGGCCGGCTGCATCATTCGCGTCCGCCTGTGTTTGATAGCGGCCAACTCTTACACGATACCACAATCGTCCCTTCACATTTGCTTGGACAACATACGGATCGAAGCCGGCCGTTCTGAGACGACTTACAACGCGATCAGCGTCGCGCTGCTTGGTCCACGATGAAACCTGCACGGTGAAGTTGCCGGCGCCTGCAGGGGGAGTTGTTGTCCTCGGAGTCACGGTCGGCTTCTTCTCCTCAGTCACGACCGGAGGCTTCGCAATCTCACGAGGTGTTTCGGTCGGTTGCTCGGTCGTCTCGCCCGGAGTTGGAGTCGGTTCGGCTTGCTGTTGCGTTTCTGTCTGCGTTGTCTCCGGCTGCGGTGCGGGTTGCACAACGGGCGGCAGCGATTCTTCCGGCGTTTGAACAGCCGGGCGCGTTCCCCAGAGATGAATGATGCCGAAGTAGTTCAGCGCAAAGGTGATGACTGCGAGAATCAGCAGGCCAAACACGATCTGCAACAGCGGCGATGGACCCGCGCTCTCACCGAAGTCGCGCAGTGTCGGGGGCGGTTCTGACGGCTTGAATGGCTCCGTCTCCTGTGGTGGTGGAGGCGTCGGTTCCTTTTCGGGTCCTTCACCCCTGAGATTGAGTCTCGGCATAAGTTTCTTCTCCTTCGGTGGTTCAGCTGGAATTTCGTGCGTCCGAACTTCTTCCGGCTTTGGCGGCTCAACTTTCGGAAGCGTCGGCTTCGATGGTACGGGTTCCGGTGATACCGGTTCCGTCGGCGTCAGTCGTTTCTGGCGATACTCCTCTGTGCTGATCTCCGCCGTCGTGTCGATCACCATCTCCTTGCCCATGCGCGCGGCGAACGGATCGTACGGTCCCTCGGCGCCTTTGTACTCCGTCTCTGCCTCGGCGGGTTGCAACTCGTATGTCCCGACGAGCAGCGTCTTTAGATTGCGATACCGCTCGTTCACCTTATCGGCAAGATCGTTCTCCACTTCGAAGAATGGCATGCGTCGCTGCCGCTTCACGCCCACGACGTGGGTCCCGAACGTTCCGAAATTCGGCACCTCGACTCGCTGCCCCTTCTTCAGCGCTGAGAGTAAATATACATAGAACAAATGCGAAACCGCAACAACACTGGTTTCGTGGGCAACGCGACGATCAACACATCGTTTCAGCAGGTCGTCTCTGTTCATGATGATTTATTACTCCAATTGATGAGGTCTTGTGCGGGAGTGAATGAGAGATAGTCACGAGGAGGAACCATAAACACCTCTCTCGTGTCGGTGTTGAGCCCCTGTCTCCCCGGTCTGTGCTCAATAAGGAAATCACCGATGTTGTCCAACGTCAGCTCGCCGTTTGTGAGTATCTCTTCCGTCCAGACATCGGCGAAGGCGTAGATGATTTCGCGAACGGTTTGTTTGGAGATCCCCGCCCGTTCCGAAATCATGTTGATTAGTTCTTCTTGACTCATAGGTAATGTACTCCCCGAATTAATCACCAGATAAGTTCGATCGACAGCGACCCGCGACGCGGCTGACTCGCGTAACCTTCCCAGTAACCTCGCTGTTGGTCGAGTATGTTCTCGATTGTCACAGACATAGAAACGCGTTGAGAGAAGTTGTAGCCGAAAGTTGCATTCCAAAACGTAAGCGGCCTCAAGGCCTGACCGGCGCTGAACTGAGGCAGCCGGCTGCTGAAATACTGCACATCAGACTCCACGAACACTTTGCGCGAAAGTTTTTGGCGGTAGAGAGCGCTCATCGTCAGCGATGGGAGATACGGTATTGTCCAATTGTACATCCGGTCTCGTACCTTGCGATATGAAAGTGTGAAACCTGTCGTGACATTCTCACCTAACTCCGCATGCAACTCAGATTGGAATGAAAGCACTCGCGCAATCCAAGGAAAATCATACTCCACAGACCAAAGATTCTCACGTCGATGCCAAAAGACAGGGTATCGATATGCCTCTTGGTACGCCATGGAGATCTTTCCCACAAAACTCTCGCGGGCACGAACTTCAAAGCCTGCAACGGCATTATCCAGGAATTCCGTGTGCTCAATGTGAATTCGATAGTCAAGGAACGGATTCTGTCGGGCGAATTTCGAAAGAGTGTTCTGTTGCACGTAAGGCTTATACTCCGCGAAGAGCGCGAGTGAGTTGCTGGCGTTCCAGACAATGCCGCCGCCAGAGCCAACCCAACGACGTTTCGGAAAACTTGTCCCGCGAAAATCATAGCCTACGCCAATGACGTACAGATCAAGGCGTTCAGACGGACGATAGTGCAGCGTCAATCTTCCTTCCGCAAAAGTGGGATCGCTCGTCGGGATTGACGTCGTGTAGAAGTTGTACGAGACATTGGTTGTCCCATCTAAACTGAATACTCCCATTCTCACTCCAAAGCCAACCTCTGCACCGAGAATAATCTCTTTCATTCGTACAGAATCGTCCAGCGACGAGTGCTCCAGATTAGCTTTTGCTTTGAGGTAGCCGCCATCGCTGTAGAATGCGGAAATGCTCACGCTTCCGGCAAGCGTGTTCAATGTTCGTTCACGATCCGGCGTCGTTGAACCGTACAATCGGTATTTGTCGTGAGCGATTGACGCTGAGCTTTCCAGCCTGCCGTTTGCGAACATACCGGCGTTCTCTGAGAAGAACAGTCCACCGGTGAGCTGTGCGTTGCCACTTCGCGTGTCGCGGTTTGGCGCATGGCCTTGCGTCGAAGCAAACCCGCCGCGCAACGTGATGTCGGTTGTCGGCGTATTCGTCCCGACCCAGCCGTTGATCATCGGGCTGACGTACATGCCATATCCGACTTTGATTGTTCCGCGCATTGGTTCTGGAGTTTCTGCAAAACTTGTTCGTGGCTTTGGCGGCTTCCGAAGGTCCGCCTCAATCGCCTCACGCTCGCCCAAACTCGGCGGAAACGTGCTCGGATCAAAGATCTTCGATTCTTCGATTGTGACTTTCGCCGAGTCCGGCAACTCCGCGTTCACCGGCATTGCCCGCTTCCCGGCCGTCGAATCCACTGCGACCGAATCTGCTGACGTGCGTACTGTATCCTGCGAAAAACCCATTGCCGGCCTGCCGAGAAGAACCGCCAGCGTGATCAAAGCAAGACGAATCACTGCACTTCCTTCGCCCTCGCTTCAATTTCGCTTTGAAGCTTTGCGGCCTTCGCTTTCAAGCCCAAAGCGAGATACGTTTTGTGAAGTTTCACTTTCGCTTCGCCGGCGAGCGACGACGCCGGATGAATTTTCAGAAATTCTTCCAGCGAAGCCGCAACGCGTTTGGGCTGATTCAGCTTCATGTACGCGTCGCCGATGTAGAGATACGACTGCGGCACAAACTCGCTCGATGGAAATTGCTTGATCAGAAATCGGAACTCTTCGATTGCTTTCTTGTCGTCCTGCGCCTTGACGTACACTTCTCCCTTACCAAACAGCGCGTCGTCGATGAACTGCGATTGAGGCCAACGCTTCATTGCGTCTTCGTACATGTCCATCGCATCGTCGTAATCGCCGATCTCGCCGTTGCAGAACGCGAGTCGGCACAGAATGAACGGCGACGCGACCTTCTCGGGAAACCGCCTCGCAATCGTGCGATAGGCGCCGCCCGCCGCGACGTAGTTCTTCGCATCAAAGTAGCAGCCGCCCGTGCGCAACAATGCATCGAACTGCACGTCGGGCGCGAGTCGCTGCATCTGAATCGCCTCTTCGAGCGAGGTGATCGCCTCTTTGCAGTTGCCGGTCTTGAAGTACGTCCAACCCAACCCATAGAGCGCTTCAGGGATCTTTTTGCTTTCCGGATATTTCGTAATCACAGTAACGTAACATTCTTCCGCTCGCCCGATGTTTCCTGAGAAGAAGTACGCTTCGCCCATCCAGAAATATGCTTCGTCGACTTTGTCGTACGTCGGATGCTTCTGAACAAACACGGCGTATGCTTCCGCAGCTTCCGCGTAGCGCTTCAGCTTCACCAATGTCCAGCAGATCTGAAATTCGACATCGATCTCGAAATCGGGCAGCAAATCTTTTCGGGCATCCACGGATTGAAATGACGCCAACGCCGCTTCGTAATCGGATAATGCAACCTCTGACTCTCCCCTCATCCGTAACGCCTGCACCGCGAGGTTCGTGGCGGGATGCTCGCGCAGCAATTCGCGAAACGCTGTGCGTGCGCCATGGAAATCTTTCTCTTCGTAAAAGAGAAGTCCGATTTCATACAATGCATCATCCGAGAAGGGCGTGTTGGCTTCGAAACACGCGTTGAATGTCTCCATCGCCCCCATCCGATCACCGGCAAGCTTTTGCGCAACGCCTTTTCGGAAGAGCGAACCTTGCGCTACGTCGTCGGTTCCCTGTTGAAGCTCGGCAAAGATTTGCATCGCCCGCTCATAATTCATCTCCTTCAAAAAAGTCCAGCCTCGGGAATACTTCACTGCGCGCACGAGGTGATTATCCGGACTCTTCTTCAGGAAGCTTTCGTAGCTGAACAGCGCATTCGGATAATCGCCAAGACTCAGATACGATTCGCCGAGCAGGTAATCGGCTTCCGCCTTCTCATCGTCACGAGTGATGTGCGATCGGAAGCGAACGAGATGATCGATCGTCTTGCGTGCATCGCGAAGCGCGAAGTAACATTCGCCCGCACGAATCGCCGCCGTGGAAACAAACTCGCTTTCAGAAAACCGGACGATGAACTGCTTGTAACTTTCCGCCGACCGCTTGTACTCCTTCAATTGCTGAAGAACCCACGCGGCCGAGAATAAAGCGTGAGCTGCGAGCTGATTCTCAGAATAGTTTTCTTGCGA
>JACRFA010000147.1 GCA_016218065.1 Ignavibacteriota bacterium
GACGCATTCACAACAGCGAAGGATGAGAGACACCAACGAGGAAACAACACCAAGTGAGTCAAAAAGCGTAGAAAACCATGTCAATTAACGTCGGGAAAAATAATTGTCGTTGAACGGGAATTATAGTTGTCGTTGATCACTCCTTAATGTTTGTGCCAATGCCACTTAACTATTGTAATGCCGCAACTGCTATTGCGTTCATTCTCCCAACGTAGTGCAAGAGACGGAAGTCTCGCCTTCACTTCACCTCCATGTACTTACCCAATGGCCAACGGCTAATTGCCAATCGCCAACCAACTCACTCAACAATCGAAAACTGAATCGGCGGCACTCTTCTAGTCTCGGCTTGGTCAAATGTCGGGAACGACACGCGAAGCACATACGCTCCGGGGCTGAGCAGTACGCGCGGATGTTGAGCCGGAGTTGTTGGTCCTCGCCAAAAGCCGCGCAGTGTTTCACGAGGTTCGAGATAACCGGTGGAAACGACCATCAAGAATGCATACCCGTCGGTCGAGCTTGCCACAAGACTATCGTTTCTGAAAACCCAAAACAGCACGTCCGGCGCGGAACTGCCACGATAGTACGTGAGAGTCTTGGCCGTCGTGTTCGTCAATGCGAACCTGATATCGAAGCTCTCTCCCGGATGGAAGACAGTCATCTCCCGCCCGGAAGTGTCCGTCAGTTGAACAGTCGCCGACAGAGGCTCAACAGGATTGTTTGGTTCGTCTCCCAAATCGCACGCCACCACTCCGAGCGCCAGCGCAAATATGAGAAGCGTTGCTTTCATTTGACCCTTGACTTTGTCGAGAACATTTTGCTTCTTCGATTTGCGACCAGGACAGCCGCGAGTGTGCGACTGGCGAGGCGAGAGCCTCCTTGGCCGCGTTTCTTTTTATAGCCACTTCTTCATCCCAAGCCTTCCATCTCCAGCCGTGAATGATGACAGTGAACGCCGAGGCGAGTCTGCTAAAGTCATACTGGCGCCTTCAACTGAGAATCGTTGCCAACAACTCTGAAGCACACCCCGCAAGTGAAACGTTTGGGAAAGAACTATCGGTAGAGCAAGTACTGCACATCTCCTTGCTTCTGAACAGCGCGGAGATCATCCCGCCGGTAGGTAACTGTGATAATGATAGTGAAGGGAGAGGTCATTTGCAACAGAGGTGAAGTCGAGATTCCCCATCGAACTGCCTAGGAGCTGTCTTTCTGTCCCGACATAGTCGGGATTACAGAGTCGAAGAATCCAGAAACCCGTACTGGATTCTTCACTGCGTCCGACTTGGGAAGCAGTCTGGACTCCGTTCAGAATGACAATCAAAAGACGTCGCGATGCTTTACTGGCGTTTTCGGGAATCTCCAAAGGTGAATCTTTACACGATTGACAATTGCACTATTGCACAATTGCATCATTGTACCTTCGCACTCTGCATCATTGTACGATTGGACCAGAATCCAGAAACAAGAATCCACAGTTATCCACAATCACCTCCGCCCAATCACCGTCCACATTGCTTCGCGATTTTGCTCCCACGATTCATCGATCGCGACGGGAGGAAGCTCGAGCGTGATGGTGGGAATGTTGCGCTCGACGCCGGCATACGTGCCGAACGAGCCGGGAGTCGGGTAGCCGATGCTTGCACTCACGCGATAGCCGTTGTGCTTCGCCATACGCTCCGCGATCTCCTTCGCCGGACCATCGTAGTTGATCACATGCAGCGCGGTGTGAACCGTGATGATCAGCGCGGGCTTGTAGCGCTCAAGCAGATCCATCACCAGCCGCGTCTCAGGCTCGGATGCAGGCGAAGGTCCCGGCGTGTATCGCTTCTCCGTCGCCTCAGCACTCCAGTTCTTCGTCGGAAAGTTGCGGTTGATATCGACGCCGTTGGCGTTCGTGCGCGTTCGCTGCGCCACACCGTCAGGGTTTACGATGGGAACGAACACAATTCTGTTCTTGAGCGAGTCGGCGCGCTGCAAATTCACCAGCTCAGCCAGCCTGATCACAAGCTGCCCTCCCTCCTGCTCGTCGCCGTGAAAGCAGCCGAACACCAGCACAACGCTGTCGCCCGTGCCGCACTCATTGTAGTAGATGGGCTGCCCCTCGGCAGAGCTGCCGAGAACTTTCCACAACTCAAAGTGACGCGAGAGCTCAATTCGCGGATCGGAGGTCTGACAACCGGAGGCAATCAGGAAGAGGAGCAGAATTGCGGCGAGATGTTTCATTATAGTTTGGCTGAGATAGAAGTTGTTGGTTGAATTCGTGAGCAAGAAGCTATCGAGTTGCTGGGAGAAATTCAAATGCCAGTCCGCAGGCAGACAGAATTGACCACAGATTACACAAATGATCACGGATTGAAATCATCCAACAGGAAGTTGAAAAAGAAAGAGATGATCCACGAAGAGCACGAAAGTGCACGAAGGTTCTTCTGGGGCAAGCCACATTCACTTCTTAGTGTCCGTTCGTGCCTGCACGCCGTAGTGCGTTTCGGCACGCAGGCGCGACCTTCGTGGATAAAGAAGTGAGAGTTTTTCAACAACCCGCTAAGTCTGTGTCAATCTGTGAAATCTGTGGTTCAATCTGTGAAATCTGTGGCTCAATCTGTGAAAACTGTGCCCCGCCCGTGAGAAAAGAATTGACCACAGATTACACAGATGAGCACAGATTGAAATCATCTAACAGGATGTTGAAAAAGAAAGAAATGATCCACGAAGAGCACGAAAGTGCACGAAGGTTTCTTCTGGGGCAAGCCACATTCACTTCTTAGTGTCCCTTCGTGGATAAAGAAGTGAGAGTTTTTCAACAACCCGCTAAGCCTGTGTCAATCTGTGAAATCTGTGGCTCAATCTGTGAAATCTGTGGCTCAATCTGTGAAATCTGTGGCTCAATCTGTGAAATCTGTGGTTCAATCTGTGAAATCTGTGGCCCCGCCGTTGGAATGAAACACAACCTCTGGAATCTCGCGCTGCAATTGAGTATGATTCGGCGGCAACAAAGGAGGCGGATATGACTTCACAGACGATCATCTTCAACTTCAGATTACGACTCACTTCGACGTTCATGATTTTCCTCATTGCGTTCGCTGATGTCATTCATCCATCGTACGCGCAACAGCATCGCGTTCCTGTTCTCGTCAAACCGGCGCTCGATTCTCTTCTTCGGGATGAAGACACAGACGGCGATCTTCGCATCACGATCGACGACTCCCATCTCGCCGGAACCGAAAGGGGCAACAAGCAATTCTGGCTTGCCGCGTTGAACAACAACACGTATCAGGTCTCAGGCACGTACTTCCTTTCCAACCTTTTGCAGGAACTAAAACTTCTTGAGGAGACGGGAAAGGACACCGCTCCCCTTCCGCTTCACAACGTGTTCGAGCCGCCGGCTGAGAGAATTTCGCGAAGCGTTCGTGAGTTGTATTGGAAGTCGTTGACACGAACGATCGATGAACGCGGCTTGCCACACATTCTCGCCGACGAGAAGATGAAGTCCGCCGATGGGAAACACTACCTCTACATTCCGGCAGCCGACACGATGGCGCTCGCGTATTTCCAGTCGGTGAACCGGAGAAATCCCGGGCTGAATGTGAGCATCGTTCGTCTTCCGCGAAAGATCAGCGCGGAATATCTTGCGCAGATCAAGGGGAAGCACGGCGTTCTCTCGTTGGCGCTGCGCAAGAATCGTGATGGCTCAATGATGGGCGCGCCGTTCGTCGTGCCGGGCGGACGGTTCAATGAGATGTACGGATGGGACAGCTACTTCATCGTACTCGGATTGTTGCGTGATGGAGAAGTGGAATTGGCGAAGTCGATGATCGACAATCAGGTATATCAAATTCGGCAGTACGGCGCGATACTCAACGCGAATCGAACATACTACCTGACGCGGTCGCAGCCTCCGTTCCTCACATCGGGAGCGTTGGAGTGCTACAAGCATCTCCCGAAAAACTCCGACAGCCGCGAATGGCTTCGCACCGTTTTGGCCGCGGCAATCAAAGAGTACCGGTCAGTCTGGATGGGAAGCGATCGGCTGACGGAGACGGGTCTCAGCCGCTACTTCGATACCGGCGAAGGCGTGCCGCCCGAAGTTGAGCCGGGACATTTCGAGAGCGTGTTCAAGAAGTTCGCGGAACAACATACGATGAGTGCGGCGGAGTTCGAGAGCGCATACCGATCCGGCAAGTTTCATGACCCGAAGCTCGACGCATTCTTCAAGCACGATCGTGCAATGCGCGAGTCGGGACACGATACGAGTTACCGGCTCTTCGGAGTCTGCGCTGATCTGGTCACTGTCGATCTGAATTCTCTTCTCTACAAAATCGAAAGCGACATTGCGAGCATGATACGATCGGAATTCGGCGGCAACCTGCAACTGCCTGACGGGACAACTGAGTCGAGCGCAGCGTGGAATTCACGAGCAGCAGAGCGACAAGAGTTGATGAACAAATTTTTGTGGGATGAGAAGCGGGGCATGTTCTTCGATTACAACGTGAGGGCAAAGAAGCGAACAGAGTACGTCAGCGCGACGACGTTGTATCCGTTGTGGGCGAAACTGGCGACGCGCAATCAGGCAGAGAGGCTGATGCACAACGCCCGCACATTGCTCGTGACTCCCGGTGGTATCGTCGGATCAACAGAATCATCACGCGGACCAATCACGGCTGAGCATCCGCTGCGTCAATGGGATTATCCGTACGGGTGGGCGCCGCATCAGATGCTTGCATGGCAGGGATTCCTAAATTACACCGACACGGCAACCGCGCAACAGCTCGTCTATCGTTGGCTCTTCACAATTGCGCTCAACGCGTCGCAGTACAACGGCACGGTGCCCGAAAAGTTCGACGTCGTGCGTCGGTCGCATCAGGTCTTTGCCGAATACGGAAATGTGGGGACGAAATTTTCGTACATCACGCGGGAAGGGTTCGGTTGGACGAACGCGTCATTTCAGATAGGCCTGGGGCTGCTGACCGAGACGCAACGCGAGCAACTCAATCGGCTCTTGCCGCCAGAGGTTGTGTTCAAGTGATGATCAACGGAACTCATCCCCTGCCTCTTTGGGAAGAGAAGGGGGATCAAAAAAAACCTTCGTGCTCCTTCGTGGACAAAAAGACCTGAGGTTTTTCAACAAACAGCCAGTGTCGCGCGCCAGACGTTGGTTGACTAAGTCGAACTCGACAAAAAGCGTCCGGGCTTAGAATTGGGTAGGTTTAATCGTATCGCTCGACGCTCTTGCGGCCGATGTATTGCACATGATCCTCACCGCCATCTACGCAGAGAACATTGCCTGAAATGAACTGCGCATTCTCGTGCGCCAGCAATGCGATGGCTCTTGCAATATCTTCCGGTGTTCCGTTGCGCAGCGAGGGATTTCGCGCACGGGCCACTTCGAGCATTTCGATTGCACCGGGAATCTTCCGCAGTGCAGGCGTGTCCGTCACGCCGCCAAGAATGGTGTTGGCAGTGATACCCATCGGTCCCAGCTCGAGAGAAATCTGGCGGATGTACGATTCGAGGGCAGCCTTCGCAGCCGACACCGCGCCGTAGTTGAGCAGCGACGAGTGTCCGCCGGAGGATGTCATGGCAAAAATTCTTCCGCCCCGTCGCATCATCCCGCGCTCGACCACCGCCTGAGTCCAGTACACAAGCGAGTTCGCCATCACATCCATCGTCATCTCAACTTGTGCTTGGGTTATTGAGCTGCCGGGCTTCGGCGCGACGAGAGGCCTCAGACTGCCGAACGCCAACGAGTGCATCAGCACGCGAATCGTGTTTGAGTGATCGGAGGCAAACTCTCGCTTCATCGTGTCAAGCAGCTCCGCCCGCTTCTGCGGATCGGACGCGTTGATATTGAAGAACCTTGCCTCAACGCCGTTCTCCTCAATCTCCCGCACAAGCGCCTCGACTGCGGGCAAACCGGCTGCGCGGTCGAAGTGAACGCCGATGATGCTCATGCCGTTGCGCGCCAGTTCACGCGCAGTGGCAGCGCCAAAGCCGCTCGATGCCCCCAGTATGAGTCCCCAGTCCGATTTGTTGTAGGAGAATGTTGGTTTCACTCTGATCCTTTCACGACGTTCAGGTTATTCGACGGTGACGCTTTTGGCGAGATTGCGCGGCTGATCGACATTCGTCTCGCGGGCAACCGCCATGTAGTACGAGAGCAGTTGCAGCGGAATGATGTTGACGATCGGCCCGAAGTAGCCGTACGTGCGCGGCACACGCACAACAAAATCCGCCAACTTGTCGATCTCCGTGTCGTCTTCGTTGGCGATGGCAATGATGCGTCCGCGGCGTGCCTTGACTTCCTGCAGATTGCTCATGACTTTTTCGTAGATGCCGTCCTTCGGCACGACAAACACAACGGGCATGTTCTCGTCGATCAAGGCAATCGGGCCGTGCTTCATTTCGGCGGCAGGATACCCTTCGGCGTGAATGTAGGAGATTTCTTTCAGCTTCAGCGCGCCTTCGAGTGCGACGGGGAAATTCGCGCCGCGGCCGAGGTAGAGAAAATTCTGTACTCGCTTAAACTCCTCGGCGATCTCTTTGATCTGATCCGTCGTATTCTCAAGCACATACTTCACCTTTTCGGGAATCGCGTACATCTCTCTCGCCAGAACCTGGGCGTGCGTCTTATCGATGGTGTTTCTGCTGCGGGCAAGCATCAGCGTGATCAGCGAGAGCACAGTCAGTTGCGAGGTGAATGCCTTCGTCGATGCGACGCCGATCTCCGGCCCGGCGTGCACATACACACCGCCGCTCGACTCGCGGGCAATCGAGCTTCCTACAACATTCACAATTCCAAGAACAGTCGCGCCTTTCGCTTTCGCTTCGCGGCCGGCGGCAAGCGTATCCGCCGTCTCCCCGCTTTGGCTGATCAAGAACACGACGTCATCTTTCGTGATCACCGGATTCCGGTAGCGGAATTCGGACGCGTACTCCACTTCCGTCGGGATGCGTGCAACTTCTTCGAACAAATACTCCCCGACGAGTCCCGCGTGCCACGACGTTCCGCAGGCGGTGATGATAATCCGGCGGGCGTTCATGAGCTTGTCGTGCACGTCGCGCAAACCGCCGAGCACAACGTTCCCCTCCTCCACCTGAAGCCGCCCGCGCATGGCGTTCATGATCGTGTCAGGCTGCTCATGGATTTCCTTGAGCATGAAGTGATCGTAGCCGCCGCGCTCAATCTGCGACAGCTCAAACGTAACCTCTTCGATTTCTTTCTCGATCTGCTCGTCGTCGATCGTCATCGTGCGCAAACCCGATGCAGTGATCTCCGCGACTTCGCCGTCTTCCAGATAAATTACATGACGCGTGTGATCGACAATCGCCGCAGCATCCGACGCGACGAAATTCTCGCCGTCTCCCACGCCAATAATCAGCGGACTTCCGCGCCGCGCCGCAATAATCTTGTCGGGTTCATTCAGCGCGATGACAACAAGCCCGTACGTACCTTGCACTTCAGCGAGCGCCAGACGAACAGCAGAACAAATGTCATTCGTGCGCTTGTACATCTCACCAATAAGATGCGCCAGCACCTCTGTGTCGGTCGCGCTCTTAAATGTATGACCCTCGCGCGTGAGTTTGGTTTTGATCGACGCGTAGTTCTCGATGATCCCGTTGTGGATGATCGCGATCCGCGCTTCGCCGTCGCAGTGCGGATGAGCGTTGACGTCGTTCGGTTCTCCGTGCGTTGCCCAGCGCGTGTGTCCCATGCCGAGTTGCGCCGAGAGCGAGCCGTTGAACTGATTGAGGTGATTGACGAGGTCGGCAACTTTGCCCGCTTTCTTCTCGACGCGGAACACGCCGTCCTTCACCAGCGCGATACCGGCCGAGTCGTAGCCGCGATATTCCAGCCGTCGCAGTCCCTCCAAAATGATCGGCACACAGTTTCGCGGACCGATGTAACCTACGATTCCACACATAGCAGTTGTTTCCCCAAGAAATGTGGCAAAAGATAGATAATTCTCGCTAGAGAGTCAACGAAGCGAGTTCGTCGATTTGAATGTGTATGATGTGACGTAATTTTTATGGGGCTTCCGGCGGGCCTGACTGCCCTGACTGCCGTCAGGCAGGCGACAGGCAGGCCTCATTGCTCGGCCGTTAAGCGTTCATTCTCACAATTCACAATTCAACATTGACGCGAAAGCAATTCCCAATGGTGAATGGATAATTGTGGATTCTCAACTGAGCCACTACCGCAATCCGATCACGGCCATCATGCGGCCGGAGCGCTCTTTGTCGCGACGATAGGAATGCAGCAACTCGCGCTCACTGATTGTGCAGAGCGGACTCGTTTCGATGTTCTGATTCGGAACACCGGCGCGCACAAGCTGATCGAAGTTCGCTTGCTTGAGGTTAACGTACGTGCTGCCGTTTCTCTTCTCGACGAAACGCGGATCGAACGCGTCTGCAACCTCGTTGCCAACACTGTAGCAACACGACGAGGCAGATGGTCCGACGAAGGCGTGGACGTCCGATGGATTGGACGCAAACTCGCTCACCAACATTTCAACGCCGCGTTGAGCAATGAATGCAGAAGTCCCGCGCCAACCCGCATGAATACCGGCAATGACGCGCTGCCTTGTGTCGTAGAGAAGAACCGGAACGCAATCAGCAACGCTGACGCAGAGGAACACACGCCGCGAGGCGGTCAGCAGGCCGTCGCAATCGGAAACGGCGCCGGGACGCTCCACGCAATGGAGTGTCGCGCTGTGAATCTGTCGAGGGATTGCAAGCTCATTCAACCGAATTCCCAGTCGCGAGAAAAACAGCTCACGATTCCTCACCACGTTCTCCTCGTCGTCGCCCACACTGAACGACAGGTTCATGCCGAGAGACGCAGGACTCACTCCGCCTCGGCGGGTGCTCATGCCGAAGACAATCTCGGGAAACTTCGCAAGCATCTCCGAGCGAAGAATCGTGACGTCATCCATGCTGCACCTGCGGAAGCGGAATGTGAACGATCACCGTGGTTCCCTCGTTCACGACACTCTCAAGCGTGATGCTTCCCTGCATATCTTCCACCGTCTTCTTCACAATAGCGAGACCGAGTCCCATGCCGTCGGTCTTCGTCGAGAAATTGGGCTGAAAGAGTTTTCCCTTGATCTCATCAGGAATACCGACGCCGAAATCGCGAATGCGAATCTCGACGCCGCCATTCTGCTGCTCCGTCGTGACGATCATTCTCCCTTCGCCGTTCATTGCCTGAATACCGTTGCGAATGATGTTGATGAAAGCTCGCCGCAGCTCTTCCCTGTCCGCCATGATGGGCGGGATGTGTTGTCCGAAATGCGTTGCGAACTTTACGCGCGTATCCTGTTCAAACAAATAGACTGCTTCGCGCAACACATCATTGAGGCTGCACTTTTCGAGGCGTGCGCTCGGCATGCGAGCGAAACTGGAGAACTCG
Source organism: Ignavibacteriota bacterium (assembly GCA_016218065.1). Lineage (GTDB taxonomy): Bacteria > Bacteroidota > Ignavibacteria > UBA10030 > UBA6906 > CAADGV01. Next base: position 9,404 of record JACRFA010000147.1, read on the forward strand.
GAGGCAATGCGGCTGAGCGCATCCACCTGGCGAATCACCATCTGACTTACTTCTTCAAAGATCTCATCAAAGTTTTCCACTTTGTCTTTGTATGTCTGACGAAGATGCTGCAGCGCCAGCTTCATCGGGGTGAGTGGATTCTTGATCTCGTGCGCGACCTGCTTCGCCATTTCCTTCCAGGCCAGCTCGCGCTCGTACTGCACAAGATTCTCGCGGCTGCGTTTCAAGTCTTTCGTCATTGTCGCGAACGAGCGTATCAGCTCTCCGATTTCCCCTTCGGCTCGCGCATGCACACGAACGTCGAGGTCGCCGAGCGACAAGCGCTTGGTGGCCTTCGTCAGCTCGTGGATGGGCGCCGCAATGCGGTTTGCAAACGTTGTTGCTATCACCGCAATCATCACAAAGATGATCGCCGAGATGCCAAACAACACGGCGTTGATCTGAGCGACCTCGCGGTCGATCTCCTCCTGCCGGTACAACGTCGGCACGGAAATCAGTCCGGCGATTTTTCCCCGCTCATCCAGCACCGGCTGATAGCCGACGGCATATTGATAGAGACCGATGCTTTCCTTTTCGAGATAGAAGCGTTTGCCCCGGACAAAAATGTTTTCGTATGCCGAACCGCTCAGCCGGCGATCAAGTATTCCGGACTCAAACAATTCCGGACGACTGCTTCCGCTCACCGTCGTTCCGACGTAGAAGTTGAAATCCGTTTTCGTTCGCCAGGCAAGCCGCTGCGCGGCAAGGGCAATGTCCTCACGCGAAGTTGAATCGGCTTCGACTTCGAAACGATACATCTCGTCAATCGCTTCGATCTCGCGGGCGAGCCGGTCGGACATGTTCTCCGTGAGGCGGTCGCTGGCAAACGTTCGCGCGTAGAACGCGATCACGAGAACCGGCACCGCGGCCGTAGCGAGCAGCGCGCCGAGCAGACGATCACGGAAAGTCAGTCGATACGGCTTCTGTCTTGCCCACATCACAAGCATCGCGACAACAGCGGCGAGAAGAAGCACCAGTGTGTAGTAGAGAATCAGCCGCACAAATCCAATCAGATGCCAACGCAGGCCGGCCTCTTCCAATCCCAACGCAATGGCCTTGTTTTCCATCAGTGATCGGCGGGCATAGAAAACTTCGTATGTGTTGTCGCCGATGTGTTCGCTGTTCCAAAACGACATCACACCGGGATGGGAAAATCTCTCATGCACTTTTCGCGGCAATACGAAATACACAGGCAACTCGGTGTTGGTCGAGCTGATGACAGTATCGCCCCGAAACTCCGTCAACGTAATCGGACGATAGAAGTTCTCAAGGTTCTCCTGCGAGCTTGTACGAAAGACTGTCGGCGTTTCGCCGCGGAACAATGACTGCTGCGACAGCGAGACGACAACGACGCCATACCCAAGCACCTGATCGACGGCAACAATCGGAATGACGCCCGAGTAGATCTTGACGGCATCGGCGCCGGAGCCAAGCTCACGCACATCAACTGTGCTCGATTGTTTTGACCAGGTAGAATCCGCAGCCTGCAGCATGAGCGACGTCTGTTCGCCGATCGCGAACCGGCTGAGTTCTTCGCCATTGGGGGCAAACACGGAGAACGCGCAACTGTATCCCTGCTTCGCTGCCGAGCTTTGCGCCCAACATGTAAACGCGAGGCGCTCAAACTCCTCCCTGTCGCCGTTCATCAGCACGCTGAACGTTTCGTCGGTCGCAAACGTGTGAAGCGATTCGTTGACGACAAATGTCAGCCACGTGTCCACCGGACGCAACAGCTCGCGGGCGAACACCTCGACGCGATCTCTGTCGCGCTCATGCACAAACTGATCGAGCAACGGATAGAGGACAAGTATCGAGACGCCAAAAATCACCGTTGCAATTTTGGGAGAGAGGAGACCCGCGCGGCCTGCGTTGAGTCGGACTGTTATGTACAGAAGAACCGCACCGACAAGCAGTCTGATGCCAGTTGACATCAGCGGAGTTTCCTGCAGTTCGCCGAAGAGCACAGACGCGACGACGAAGAGAGAACCCACCAGTAGCCACGGCAACCATCGCATGCGCGACCCGGCGCTCTTACGTGTCAGCAGGTGAACGATCCATAACGCCATGATGCTCGCGACAATAATGAAGCTGACGCCGATGGCAATCAGATTGAACACCATCATCAACAAATCGAACGTCGGCAGAATCACTCGCGGATCGTTGAAGTACAATGTGGAATCGAACACCGCGCTGCGGATCGTGGCTGCATATGCGCGCAACATGAGGTAGATGACCGTCGTTGCGCCGGCGGCATAGAGGACCTTGAGCACGTAAGGATGCCGTTCGAACAACCTGCCGCGCTCACTGCTGCTTCTGGCGGAGAAGCTCGCTACGACCAACGCATTCAACAGCAAAGCGAGCGCGGAGATCGTCATCTCACCAATCGACTTGGCAATTCCTCCGCCGAACTTCGACGCAAAATGACTCGGATCGAAGATGGACGAGGCCCAGAAGATCGATGGTATCTCGCAGATCAGCATGAGATAGCGTACAGACCAGATCAGCGCGGTCACGAGCACACTCTCGAGCAGCACCGAGTGAGCCTTACGGAGTTTCTCCGCGGCAACGAGACACGCGAAGACCAGAAGGAGAAAATAGAGAAACGCCCTCGCCTTCTGAAAGATCGTACTCACCAACTCCAGATAGCCCGAGCGCGACATCTTCAGTATGCTGACCGCGCCAAGCTTTCTTCCATCGATTCCATTCAGCTCGGCAGAGATGTACCTGCCGTCTTTCTTCGGCTCTGCTCGCTCGCCGAAATCGATTTCAACGGGCACACTCAGATCTTCGGAGAGTTGCTCGGCCAGGCCGGCTCTCGAAATAAATTTGTTGCTCAACGGATAGCTGACTTCGACCGCCTGCCGGACCAGAACGGCTCCGATAATTCTCCCATCCGCCCGAATCGGAGAGATGACGAACAGTTGTGAGTAGATTGGGCCGCGCGCGATGTAGGAAGTCAGGGCTCCCTGCAATGCGATCTGTACTTCACGGCTGTTGACGTACCCGCTTCTGCCGTGCCATGCGATCATCGTGCCGCTGCGATCGAACACCTCGACGCCGACATCCTGGTTGCGCGACACTTTCACCGCTTGATCAAATATACTCGAGAGATCCGATGAAGCGCCGAGAAGATATTGCACCACGTCGGGATGGCGGGCAACTTCGGCAGCGATGCGGCGCACGCGACGCTGCACTCCGGTGGACGCCGTCTTCACGGCAAGTAGTTGCTCGTTACTCGTCCGCTCAAGCACAGACTCCCAGGTGGATTCCAGATAGCGAAGCGTCAGATACTCGGCGAGAAAGGACACGCCAATCAGAACCAAAACAAAAAAGACGATTCGTAAGGATCGTCTTTGAAGCCACTCTACCACAAGAGCTGATCGAAGCCGTGACAGCATTACGTTCTAATAAATGTTAATCTCAGCAATTTGCCACCGCCCCTCCGACTGAACAAGCGACACATACACCTGAGCGTTCTCACGTCCACCTTTGTGATTGAACACCGCGCTGCCGGTTGCATACGGCACTGCTGCTTCCTCGCTGACGCTTGTAAACTCGAAGCTCACTACTTTGCGCGCCTTGAGATATTTCTCGAGGATGTAGTAGGCGTGGTTCGAACTGAAGTAGCCGCTTTCTTCTCCCTTCAGATTCACCTGCACTTGCGTGGCGAAGTATGAAGAGAACAGACTGACGGTCGCCGTTTCAAATCCCTGTTGAATTTCCTCGAACACATTCCGGAAATCACGCTGGCGTTCAGTCTGACTCGATGCGGAAGCAAAAGGAAGAACGAGAACAATACTACACAGTAGAGCAAATCGCATAACCACCATCATTTGTTGCTGCCAAATTAATCGTAATGGAATCAAAAGTCAATTTCACCGCCCAAACCGATCCGCCACTACCCGATGCTCAATCCCATTCCGGTAGTCCTCACTCGTTGCGATTCGCATTCCATGCGGAAGCTTCTCCCACTCAAACGCAACCCGGTTTTCCGACAACGTCGTAACAACAAACTTGTAGTACTGATTGTCCCACGTCCAGACGAGGTACACATTCTCCGGCTCGACTTCGACGCCGTGCGTGGCAGACCAGCCCGTAGATGGCGCCATCTTCACGTCCTCGAAGTGGACCATCGAGCCAAGATTCTGGATGTCGGCGTCCCTCCCGACAATAATCTGTGGGACATCGCCGCTGACGACGAACTTGATGTCGAATGATTTGGAATTACTGGCAACTACTTCCTGAGCCGAGAAATCAAAGCAGGATCGCGCGGGAACGGATTCTGCATCCCAAAGAACAGCTTCCTGTATTTCCGGCTCCGCCACCTCGATATGCTCAATGATGAGTATCGGAGTAGGGTGATCCACGACGACTACGCAATGCGGAGGATCAATCGGCATTGGAGTCGGCCGAACGGGATACTGTTCGTGCGGAGGAGGTGGCGCCGGCGGATATGTTTCAACAGGGCTTGGCGCCGGCGGTTGAACAACGACAGGTGCAGGTGGAGGCAAGCGCGTCGGTCTGCTCCCTCCGCCGCTGTTACCATCGTCATGCGGTCGAGGATCGCGAATATTGCCGCCTCTCGATTGCGCGAATGAATTCGAGCTGACCGCAATCAACATCACGGATAGAAAAAGAGCAAGTGCATGTTTCATGGGAGTCTCCGAATTTTGAGTTGGCCTTTAAACCAACAAAGGAGACGGGCACCGCTTGTCCGGCCACCATCAAGTCCGTACAAACAGCACCAACATTCTCCTTTGTGGTCAACCCTGCTTTCCATGAACCAACCCATTCACCATCATCAACACATCGTGACGCCAGAATAGGAAAGCAAGGAAGAATCGAATGAACAGTGTTATCACATTAACGATGTTCTACACGAATCAGTTTCAATCGTCTCAGAAATAATCTCTCACGCATCGTCCAAGACATTCCTGCAAGAATCAGAATCCATGCATACTCGCTCATCGCTCCTCCACGCTTAACGCTGCTTCTCAGTGTGCTGCACAGTTCTCTCAGCGCCGCTTCGACGCTTCACGGACTTCAACAGAGGATTCGACTCCTGAAGCTGATACGCCCAATCGAATGTTACTCTTCCACTCGAAAGATTCGATACGCGAAACTTTGCATAGTGATCATCCCATGTCCAGACTACATACGTGTGCCCGGCAATTAGACGAACATCGTGCGTCGGCGACCATCCCGCGCTTGGCGCTTCACGAATTTCCAGAATCGAATTCGTTCGTCCCATATCTTTGATGTCGCTGTCGCTTCGCACATTCATGTAGAGCGTATCGCGATAATTTTCAAAATATATGTCGGCATACAGATCATTGTAGGGCACGACACCATAGCGGGAGAAATCATAGCCCGACGTTGCAGTGACTCGCCGGAAGTCGTCGAGCACAACATTGTAACCTTCCGGTCTCGGAATATCGTACGCGACGTCGCGGCTCAGATCGCTTTCGTTCCCGTCGTAGTCGTATGCAGTCACCGCGTAGTAGTACGTGCTGCCATTGACAACATCGAGATCTTGGTAAAATCCATCGCGCACAGACGCTACAAGCTCATACCGGCCATCATACGATGAGCTGACAAACACATTGTAGCCCGCAACATCGTCTTCACGATTCTCATCCCAAAACAGCTCGATCATGTTGTCGCCGGTTTCCGTCCACAAGCCCGTCGGGCGAGATGGCGGTATCGTGTCAACATTGTTCATGAACTCCTTGCATCCCACAAGACCGAGTGTCATCACTATCGCTATGAAGATTCTGAAGATATTCATGGCTTACTTTCTTCCCGGACATGCAATGTTGGAAAAGGGAAATGCAAGGCACGTGCCACGAGGAGGCAGCGATAAGTTGGGGTTTTTAATAGAATAGGTTAGATGAGGGAAGAATGTGTAGCGTGCGTTATGCAGTCGTCGTCTAGAAATTTGATCATTGGAGCACTTAGCGCTTTTGCCTATTTCTTCATTTGGGTGATACTATGATGCAATACACTCCAACACTCCAACACTCCAACACTCCAACACTCCAACACTCCAACACTCCCTCACCCCATCACTCCATTACTCCGTCTATCCGTTCGCCCACGCGCTTTCTCCGTTGTTGATCACTCCGATGGCTCGGCCTCGCAGCTTATGCCCGTGGAACGGCGAGTTCTTCGACTTGGACTTGAACTTCTGAACGTCCACGATCCATTCAGTAGCAGGATCGAATATTGTGAGATTCGCCCGCTCCCCTTCTTCGATTTTGATCTCGGGAAGATGGAGGATTCTTCTGGGATTCGCGGAGAATTTTTCGATGAGTTGATGGAACGAGAGCACTCCCTGCTCAAATAATTCGGTGATGGCAAGCCCGATCGCGGTTTCCAATCCCACAATACCAAACGGTGCGTACTGAAATTCAACTTGCTTTTCGTCGAATGAATGGGGGGCATGATCGGTCGCGATAACGTCAATGGTGCCGTCACGCAAGCCTTGTTTCATCGCTTCAACGTCTTCGCGCGTGCGCAGCGGTGGGTTCATCTTTGTGTTCGTGTCGTACGTTCGCACTGCATCATCGGTGAGGGTGAAATGATGAGGCGTTACTTCGCATGTCACCTTGAGACCCTTGCGCTTTGCTTCGCGCACGAGCGCGATGCAGCCGGCCGTACTCATGTGCGCAACGTGGTATTGCGCGCCGGTGTATTGCACAAGCTTCACGTCGCGCGCCACCATAATGTCTTCCGCAATCGCCGGCATGCCGGGCAAGCCGAGCGTCGTCGAGTTCAGTCCCTCATTCATGACGCCGCCTTTTGTGAGCGGCAGGTCCTGCGCGTGCTGGATGATCGGCTTGCTGAACATACTCGCGTACTCAAGCGCTCGTCGCATAAGCTCGGCATCGTGCACGGGGTCGCCATCGTCCGTGAATGCAACCGCGCCCGCGCTTGCAAGCTCAGCAATCGGGGCGAGATGTTCCCCTTTTCTCCCAACGCTGACTGCTGCAACAGGGTGGACATCGACAAGTCCGTTCAGCGCGATCTTCGCCTTCTCTTTTATAAACTTGACAACTGATGCGTCGTCGATCGCGGGCTTTGTATTCGGCATGCACGCAACGGCCGTGAATCCGCCTGCGGCCGCTGATGCACATCCGGTGAGAATTGTTTCCTTGTGCTCGAATCCCGGTTCACGCAGATGCACATGCATATCCATGAATCCGGGAGCGATGATCGTTCCTTTCAGATCGATAACCTTCATCGAGGACGAACTTGCTATGCTTGGTCGGATCTTTTCGATTCTTCCATCAACAATGTGCATGTCCACCGACTCGTCTCTTCCGGATACCGGATCGATGAGCCGGCCGTTCTTCAAAAGGACATTCATATCTTTCTCCATTTAAATTCTGAGCGTTTTACAGCGAAGAATCTTCAGCCTGTTATGTTAGATACTATCCTTCGTTGCGACTACCAGACCCTTCCCCGACAGAGTCGGGGATCAGGGTTTCGGTTACCTCGTTCCCAACAAGTATAGCACCGCCATGCGTATCGCGACGCCGTTCAGTACCTGTTGAAGGATGACGGAGCTTTCACCATCGGCGACATCTGCCGAGATTTCCACGTCGCGGTTGATGGGACCCGGATGCATGATCACCATCTCGCGCCCCGCTTTCTCCAGCCGTTGTCGCGTGATGCCATAGTAGTTATGATACTCACGAATCGTCGGGAAGAGTCGCCCCGCATCGCGCTCAAGCTGAATGCGGAGGATGTTGAGCGCATCGACTTTCGGCAGCACATCATCGATGTGGTGATAGACATCGACGCCGAGTTTTTCGATATCGCGGGGAATCAACGTCGCCGGACCGCAGACGGAAACTTTGACGCCCATCGTCTTCAAGCCGTAGATGTTCGAGCGAGCCACGCGGCTGTGCAAGATGTCGCCGACAATACAGACATGCAGTCCGGCGAGTTTGCCAACTCGTTCACGCAACGTGTACATATCGAGCAACGCTTGTGTCGGATGTTCATGTCCTCCATCGCCCGCGTTGATCACCGCCGATTCGATGACGCTCGATAGATAATGCGGAGCGCCTGCAGCCGAGTGCCGCATCACCACCATGTCGATCTTCATCGCTTCAATGTTGCGGGCCGTGTCTTTCAACGTCTCACCCTTACTCACGCTGCTGCCCGACGACTGAAACGACAGCACATCAGCCGAAAGCCGGCGCTCGGCAAGCTCAAACGAGAGCCGCGTGCGAGTTGAGCTTTCGAAGAACATGTTGGTGATCGTCTTCCCTTGCAGCGGCGGGACTTTCTTTATCGGGCGATCGAGCACTTCGCGAAACGACACCGCAGTGTCGAGTATGAGCTGGATGTCCTCTTTCGGCATTCCATCCAGGCCGAGGAGATGTTTACTTTTTAGGGGCATACAAAATCCTGAGCGTAGCGAAGGATCTCGCTACTTTATGTTTGACGACAATTTGTATTTGCATAGTTGCTACTCTGAATACCAATCATCTTTTATGACTCAATGTATACATCGATCAGAGGAATAGACCCTTCCCCGACAGAGTCGGGGCTCAGGGTTGAGATTCAGGGTGCATGAGCAGCACTTCGTCTTCCCCGTCAGTCTCCTTCAGATGAACTCTGATGGACTCATCTGCCGAGGTGGGAACATTCTTCCCGACGAAGTCGGCTTTGATCGGCAGCTGACGGTGACCGCGATCGATGAGCACCGCAAGTTGAATCGTCCGCGGGCGGCCGATGTCCGTCAAGCCATCGAGCGCTGCGCGGATGGTTCTTCCGGTGTAGAGCACGTCGTCGATGAGCACAACATCCTTTCCGTTGAGATCAAAAAGAATGTCCGTTCCCTTCATCTGCGGCTGCTCAAGTTTGCCGAGCAGATCATCGCGGTAGAGCGTGATGTCGAGAAAGCCAATCTGCAGTTGAACGTGTTCGACGGTCTCGATCTTCTTTGCGATGCGCTTCGCGAGCGGCTCGCCGCGCGTGCGTATGCCCACAATGACAATATTGTGCGAGCCTTTGTTGCGTTCCAGAATTTCGTGCGCAAGACGCGTGATAGTGCGTTCCATACCGGCTGCGTCGATGATCTTTGCTTTGATTTTTCTCATAATCAATCCTGAGCGCTTTCTGCGAAGGATCTCATTGTCTAAGTTGATGAATGTATTTCTTCGATTGCCTTACTCACAACCATCAGACTCTTGCCCGACAAAGTCGTGGCTCAGGGTTGAAGGGTTTGAAAATGAAAACGCCTCCAATCCCAACCGGGACGGAGGCGCTTGCCTGTATCATGTACATTTGATCTTTTCATTTTTCCCTTGCCTGCCTCTCAGGGCAGGATTTAAAGGGTGATCGAGTTATTGCTTAGGCCAGTTTCTGATTTCTGATCTCTAATCTCCGATCTCTGATCTCTGGCTTCTCATCAGTGGACGCTGCGGGATTTTCCCGAAGGGACTCCTTCGGAGGAACCTGCGACCTTCCTGTGGACGCTGCGGGATTTGAACCTGCGACCTTACGCGTGTGAGGCGTACGCTCTGAACCAGCTGAGCTAAGCGTCCGATATATTTTTCTTCTTCTCGCGGTCTGAACTCTGCCTTCGCAAACTGCGCTTCGGCAGACAGGCAGCTGAGCTAAGCGTCCAAAATATTTTTCACCATGCTGAACGGATTTGCTGACACATGATAAGAATTGACGGGTGGAAAGTCAATCATGGTGACGTGCTTGTTGCTTTTGCCTTTCGCGATACCGACCTTCTTGTAGTTCAGCTTCGCTCCCTGCTGCATCCTGTTCTTTGAAGCTTTCCGCTTTTCTCGTCATTTCATGTTCGATCCAACTGACTCGATCTCATTGGCGAATCAATTTCATCGTCATCACTCCATCACCCTACTCAACCAAATTCTGTTTCACCGCGCGTGTAGATTGTAGAAACAACAACCCACGCATTGTAAATTCGTGAGAGCTCCGCATATTTTCTGCGATTACGAACTGTTGTGCACATCACATCTGTGGCATGTCGATTGAACTCCCCCCTAGTGACACAACAAATCCATCAAGTGAACCAACCTGACGAGGGAGAGGGACTAAGTGATGAAGCGTACTTTTCTTTTCTACATTGCTACGATCTTGGCTTTGAGTTTGACAACTGCCGTTCACGCACAGCGCGCACCTGTCGTGGTCTATCATGGAGCGTGGGGAGATCCTCGCGGTATTGATCACGACTGGTTCGACGCAAACGGCTCGACGGTCACACATATCATCCATTTCAAAATCGATCCGCTCAAGACATCGCCCTACATGACATTCGACGGCGGCGAACCCAATCACGCGAGAAATCGCGCTCAGATCATTTCGGATGCACACGCACGCGGCATCAAAGTGCTCCTCTGCATCGGCGGCGTGACAAAATTCAGCGACGCGCATTGCACAGGAACCGGCGGCGCAGATATGTGGGAGTGTATCACTTCCGACAGTTCGCTGACGGAAACCGTCATCAACGCCATGAGCGCATACAGTCTTCAACATGGATACGACGGCTGGGATCTTGATTGGGAATCGAAATTCAACGCGACGAACCTTTCGTTCCTGCTGCGACGCTTGCGGGCGAAACTGGATACCTGGCCGACTCGCGGTTTCCTGAGCATCGCAACTGGACGCACGCCAAGCGCGGCCTGGCCGGTCGCAACAATAAACCAAACCTGCGAAATGATCAACATTATGCTGTACGACGGCAACGCGTATTGGTCGTGCAGCAATGGCAGCGGAGGCATTTCGGGATTCCATGAACCGCTCCACAATCCGGCGCCCAACTACTCCAACTACTGCTGGGACGGCTCCGTTGTCAACTCGGAGTATTGCCTGAACGCATGGGCAGCAGCCGGCATCGATAAGAGCAAGACAAATCCGAGCATTGCTTTCTATGGCTGGTCATGGAAGGGCGTGACCGCACCGGGGCAACAGCAATCAGGCTGTTCATCCGGATGTTCCGCGTACGCAAGCTGGACAGACGTCTCGAACATGCTTGCTGCTGGTGGAACGTATCACTATGACACGCTCGCTGAGCAAGCCTGGATCAGCCTTCCCGGCGCGACATACTCATACGTCAACTACATCGACCAGCGATCAGTCGTCGCCAAAATGAATTACTATCGCGCGCAGGGGTGGAATGGAGTCATGGCTTACTCCAACGACACAGCGATTGACTTTACCAAAGCGGCTGGCAGTGATGCGAAATTCCCTCTGCTGACTGCTATCAAGAACAATCTCACGCCGCCAACACCTACGGCACCGTCATTCAGCACGCATCCCGCAGCAAGCTCGGTTACCGTGGGCACGACGGCAACGTTCACCGTGACAGCATCCGGCTACCCGGCGCCGACGTTGCAGTGGCAGAAGAACGGAGTTGCCATTAGCGGAGCGACGAGCAGCAGTTACACAACTCCGGCAGTTGTTCTTGCGGATAACGGGGCAACATTCCGTTGCGTGGCGACAAACTCGCAAGGCACAGCGACGAGCAATTCTGCTACTCTCACGGTATCGGAAGCTATTCTCGCCAATCCAATATCGGACGACTTTCACGATACGACAACGACAAAGTCGCTCTGGAGATTCAGTCAGCCTAATCGTACGCGATTCGAAGGAACCGGAACGCAAGATGCATGGCTGGTAATGGATATTCCGAACGGAACTCGGTTGGATTTCTGGACCGATGTGAAGAACGCGCCAGTAGCTTTCCAGAATATTGCAGATGGCAATTTCGAAGTTGTCGCCAGGTTTCAAAGTGTTTCTGCGGCGACGTATCAATCGGAAGGAATCATCATTAAGCAAGATGCGAACACGTTCCTTCGCTTCGATTGCAACTACGGAACAAACGGATTGACTTTCTACTCCGGCCTGCTCAACGGAGGATCGGCGAATACGTTTTCCACTACTCCAATCTCCGGACTCAGCGGACAGATCTGGATTAAGATCAGAAGGACGGGGAACAGCTGGACGGGCTTATACTCGGCTGATGGAACGACGTTCACGCAAGCAGTCCAGTTCACGCAAGCACTCGTCGCTGATTCGGTCGGTGTGTTTGTCGGAAACGGCATGCCCACCGGTGGCACTCCACCCGGCATCACGTGCCGGGTCGATTACTTCTTCAATAC
>JACRFA010000136.1 GCA_016218065.1 Ignavibacteriota bacterium
GCATGAAGAACTGAAACGGGAAACAGAGCCGACGACGCAGCCGGAGACTCCGCGCGAAATTCAGAAACCTCCCGCAAAGAATCAGCTTGAGCAGAAGCTCGACATGACGGCGAAAGAAGCGCGGTCGAAGGCCGATACGCTCTTCAAGGAAAAGAAAGCCAACTCCGAAGTGAAAGGCGTGCAGAAGCGTTCGCAGGATGTTTTTGATGAACTGGATGAAGAAGCGGACAAGAAGCCGCCGCAATGAACTTTTGAAATCGGTCTGAAGTTCAAATTCAGGCCCTTCGCACAGAGCGCTCAGGGTTATGAGCCGCAATGAACTTTTGAAATCGGTCTGAAGTTCAAATTCAGACCCTTCGTACAGAGCACTCAGGGTTATGAGCCGCAATGAATGTTTGAAAACGGTCTGAAGTTCAAGCTCCGGAAATTCGCCGGAGCTTTTTTTTACCCTTCCCTCGACTTCCATAAAATCCATTCTTCCAATCCCTTCGTATTGCTACCAAGACTCACAGTCTAGACGCGTCTAATCTTCAAATCCTTACTGCTGACCTCACGGGATAAGGCCGGCGGTAAAAACTAATCCATCACATACAACACAACAACAAAGGAGCAACACCATGAAAAGGATTTTTCTGGGTGGACTGATTTCTGCTCTCGTGGCGGCGCTGGTCTTCACCTTCTTGCCGGCGCCAACGGATGCATCGAGCCATCGGGAGGCCCCGCTGATCAGCAATGATCCGCTGGCAGACAATTGCGACCTCTACGTGTTCCGGTCGCCGGATGACACGAACAAAGTCACGATCGTCGCAACCTACATTCCTCTTGAGCTGCCGGAAGGCGGTCCGAACTATGCAACGTTCGGCAGGGGCGTGCGGTACGAAATCCATGTCAAGAACAGAACGTCCGTCGGCGTGCTCGGCACGGCAACGGATGACATCACCTATCGCTTTACCTTCTCGCAGGTCAATCAAGACCCGACGACATTCTTCAACATTCGTCTGGGGCAGCAGAACCTGAAGACATCGTACATCTGCGAGAAAAGCACGAACGGGGGATTGTCATGGACAACGATCGTGGGCAACGGCGTTGTGCCTCCGAACTACATTGGGCCGCGATCGATTGCAGGCGCCGCGGGCTTGAACACCACGTACCAGGCGCTCGTGAACGCAGCGATTGCGAATGCCTCAACGGGAGAACGCATCTTCTGCGGTCCGCGTGACGATCCGTTCTTTGTGGATCTCGGCGGCGTATTCGATCTCGGCCAGACGCGCAACGCGTACGGAAACGATCCGGCGAATTCGCAGTATGCGCGTGATGCCGTCGCAGGCTTCAACACGCATGCAATCATCATTCAGGCGCCGATCAATCTTCTCGCGAAGAACGGCAACTATCCCAATCCTGCGAACATCCTCGATCCGGATTTCGTGATCGGTGTGTGGGCTTCCGCGAGTCGCCAGCAAATCACGACGCTCTCTCCCATCGGTGGACCGCCGTCCTACAGTGGCCCGTGGGTGCAGGTGTCGCGCCTCGGCATGCCGCTCACGAACGAAGCAGTGATTCCGATCGGACAGAAAGATTACTGGAACGCCGTAACACCCTACAGCGCAGCCGAGACTTCATTCGTCAGATATTTCTCGAACCCCGAACTTGGATTGTACATGGACGACACCCAATTCGGCGGAGCAGTGCCGGCGCTCGCGAAACTGCGCATGCCGTCCGTGTCGTATCCGGCTATCGGCGTCATCCCCGGCTACACGACGGCAGGTTTCGACTTCCGCGTCAGCAAGGATGGCGCGTTCGCAGCGACACGCATTCCCGGCATCAATTTCACGGGCACAGCCTTCGCAGCGCCGTTGCAACCGGGACTCGTTGCCGCGGGTCAACCGCGACGAGTTGACTTGTACCCGATCTTCTATTTTGGTGTGCCGAATCTGATTCCGTATCAGCTTGCCATCACGCGCAAGAATGGACCACTCGGCGCAGGCAAGCCGTTCATCCATAACTTCCTCCCGATTACGCAAACGCCCAACGGCGATTTGTACGGCGGAGATCTGTTGCGCCTCAACATGGCAACGCCCGTAACACCGCGCGGCAACAGCGAGTACATCAACAACGCTCGCATGGGACTCATTCGCGCAGCGGCAATCGGACTGACCGCGTCGCCGTTCAAAGACACATTGATCGCACAACGCATGCCGCATCTCGACGGCTTCCCCAACGGACGACGTCTTGAAGACGATGTGACGACCATTGCGTTGCAGGCGGTCGGAGGTCTCGTGCTTGCCGCTGTCGGATTGCCGTTCAACGACGCAGTTGCAGCAAACTACTCCGATCTCGTTTCACCGAAACTCGTCGATGAGCTGACCTACAACGCCGGCCCGACGAAGAATGATCTGCCATTGCTCACGTCGTTCCCCTATCTCGCAGATCCGCACAGCGGCTGGAACTACGTGAAGCAATTGACTGCAGCTGCACCGAACGCAACAAGCGTTGACGGCGGCCTGGGAATTGGTGTGCCGAAGGGATTCATCCTCGAACAGAACTATCCGAATCCGTTCAACCCATCGACCGCGATCAAATACAACATCTCGACTTCGGATGTTGTGCAGCTGAAAGTGTTCGATGCGCTCGGACAGGAAGTCGCCACGCTCGTGAATGAGCGTCAGAACCCCGGAACGTACACAGCAAACTGGGACGCGAAAGGCGTGGCAAGCGGAGTCTATTACTACAGACTTGAAGTCGGCAATACGATTCTGCCGGCGAAGAAAGCAATGTTGATCAAATAGATTACGGGAAAGTTCCCTCCGACGAGCGAGTTACATGCGGTGAAGCTCGAGCGTCGGGGGGACTTCCTCCCTTCATGACAAATCATCGGAGTTGAGATGAAGAAAAAGCAGCTATCGGGCGTTCTCCTAGTCGGAGGTTTGGTTGTCGCGATTGGCGCGTTCATGGTGCATCAGATTCGACGAGACGACGTCAGAATAACCAACCTCAGTCCACGCTCAGGAGAGGCGACGGCTTCCTCGGAGTTTCTCAACGCGCAGAAATCGGTTGAGTACTATCGCGAGCAGATCAAGATCAGTCCACAAAATCCCAAACACTATGTTGAGCTTGCTCAGCTCTACATTCAGGAAGCGCGGGTGACGGCTCTCCACCATGAGTACTTCCCGAAAGCGGAGCGCCTTCTCGACAAAGCCCTGGAGATCGCCCCCGATGATTTCAACGCCCTCGTCACGAAGGCGTCGATGCAGGCTACGCTCCATCGTTTCGAGGAAGCAAAACTGACCATTCAGAAAGCCATTGCCATCAATCCGCACAATGCCTACGCGTACGGCATCCTCTGCGACACGTATGTTGAGCTTGGCGAGTACGACGAAGCTGTGAAGACATGCGACAAGATGCTGAGCATCAGACCCGATCTGCGATCGTATGCGCGTGCTTCGTATTTGCGTGAGATCTTTGGCGATAACCGCGGAGCAATGATCGCAATGCAGATGGCGGGTGATGCCGGAGTGCCGGGGCAGGAAGCACGAGCATGGTGCTTCTACAATCTTGGCAAGGTGTATCTCACCGAAGGGAAGCTCGACACGGCTGAGCTTATCTTTCACGGTATTCTCGCGGAGCGACCGAAGTACGCGTATGCGCTCAGTGGTCTCGCACACGTTCGCGCCGCGCAACAGCAGTGGGATGAAACTGTTGACCTTCTCAGGAAGGCATGGGAATCGATGCCCGACCATAGTTTTCTTGAGGACCTTGTTGCCGCGTACCGCGCCATCGACAACAAGCAACTCGCGAACAAAACTACCGAGTTAGTGTTGCAGGAATTCTCTGATCATATTAAAGAGGGATGGAACGTTGACAAAGAGTTCGCGATGTTTTGTGCAGACCACGGCATTGAGTTGGGACAAGCGCTCGTCAGCGCCCGCCGTGAGTACGAACGAAGGCCAAAGAACATCGACGCGTTGGATGCGTATGCCTGGACACTCTTCAAGAACGGAAGGGCAGCCGAAGCGAAGCCGTTGATCGAAGAGGCCATGCGACTCGGCACGCACAATGTCGGAATGAAATACCATGCCGCGATGATTTACAGAGCTCTGGGAGAATCTGCGAAGGCAGCGACGCTGCTGCAAGAGGTCAGTCGCATGAATCCGTACGCAAAGCTCGTATATGCGCATGAAGTGAAGAGCGCTCTGACTGAGCCGCCAGCGATGGCGTCCAAATAAGCGATTGTATTCCAGCCAAAGGCTCGCTATATTGTCGGAGTCATAAGTTAGATTTCCACGCAGTGCACTCCGAAGCATTTACAATTCTTAGTCTGGGATTCATTCTCGGTCTCAAACACGCGCTCGACGCCGACCACCTGATCGCCGTGGCCACAATCGTCAGCGAGCGAAAAGGATCATTCAGTTCTTCTCTCGTCGGGGCGTTCTGGGGAATCGGCCACACGCTTTCGCTTCTTGTCGTGGGAGGATTGGTAGTTACACTCCGCCTACAGATTCCGGAACGCGTCGCGCTGGCTCTTGAATTCGCCGTTGCAGTCATGCTCGTGCTTCTTGGCCTGCATGTTTTCTGGAAGATGTACAAGGGCGAGGTACTTCATATTCACGTGCATGAACATCACGGCCATAAGCATGTTCATCCCCACATGCACGCCTCAGCAGCGAAACACTCACACCCAGATCAAGCAGCCTTTCATGAGAGCTGGAGTATCCGCGTACTGCAGCAAATGTTTCGGCGGCTTTCGGACAGTAAGAAGACTATTTTTGTGGGGATGGTGCATGGTATGGCTGGCAGCGCTGCACTGATGCTGCTCGTGCTGGCAACAATATCGTCGCAACTACTTGCTCTGTTGTATATCGGGATTTTCGGGATTGGCTCAATCGGTGGGATGATGTTGATGAGCACGTTGATCGGCTTGCCGTTCGCAGTCACGGCGAAGAAGTCGCACGCACTCAACACGATAGTGCGCAGCATCGCCGCTGCGACAAGCATTCTCTTCGGCTTGTTCCTCGCCTGGCAGATCAGCTTTGCCGGCGGCTTATTCGTGGTGCACTGAATCTTTTTCTACAACCGCAATTCGTTCAACCCGGATTTCACTTCGGGTCTTCTGCTCTTGCCGCGCAATCTCTGTTTGATGCTGTGACCGCATCCTGATCAATTCCGTTCCGCCATACCCGCAACAGCGCACACTAACCAGAGTAGCGCGAGGGTCTTTCGTGTCATGATGTTCTTTCCGGCGATCCTTCATCTTCTTTCACAACCGGCAACGTGATGATGAAGGTTGTCCCTTCGTTTTTCTTCGATTCGACCTGAATGGTACCGCCATGATTCTCAGCGATCTGCTTGCAGACAGTCAGGCCATAGCCGTGCCCTTCCGCTTTTGTCGTCACGCGCTCAACAAACAACTTCGAGAGAACCGACTCGTCGATGCCCGGCCCATTATCCTTCAAACAGAGACACGCCTTCTGCGTCTCGCGGTTATACCTTGTCGTGATCGTAATTGTCGAGTCGGCGCGTGCCTCGACGATATTGTTCATCAAATTCAGCAACACCTGTTGAAGCTGGTCGATATCAAGCTGGATCTTCGGAAGCGTCTCGTCCGGGGCGAGCGAGATGGCGCAGGACTTGAACCGCGGAAGGAATCTGATGAACTCTACAAAATCCTCGACAATCTTGTTCAAGCAAAGCGGCACAAGGCGCGACGTCATACGCGTCCGGCTTAGCAAACTCTTGGAAAAGCCCTCGATCTTCTTGACGCCTTTGATGATCGTGTCGATCACGCGGTTCAGCTCGCCCGGCGTAATGGAGTCGATTTTTGTCTGCAACCGCTGAAGGCTCAGCAGCACGATCGCAACAAGATTCTTCAGCTCGTGGCTGATCTCCGCTGCAATCTCACCCTTCATCGCCATCCGCTCATAGTGAATGATGTGGAGATTGGCCTGCTTCAGTTCTTCGTACGTGTGTTTCAGATCGGCGTAGAGGCGGGCATTCTTGATGGCGATAGCTGCGTGGCCGGCAAGTATCTCGAAGGCATACAGAATGTCGGCATGATCGAATGCCTGGATGAAGCGGCTATCGACGTAGAGCACGCCGATCTTCTCATCGGGGGTGTACAGCGGAGCGCAGACAATTGTCTGCAGGGCAAGATCCATGATACTCTGACGCCGTTCGAACCGTTGATCGGTCAGAGCATTTTCGATACAGAGAGAGTCGCCGGTTCTGAAGACGTCTTCGGGAACGCTCGAGCTTACCTGAAAGCTTTCCGCCCTGATGGTCTCCCCTCTGTTGTTCCTGCCGACAACGTATTCAAGCTTGCCCTGAGCGTTGGCGAGCATGATGAAGCCGCGTTCGGCCCGCGCAAAGCGGATCGCCTCATCCGTGACGAGTTCCAGAACCTCAGACAGTTCGAGCGAGGTATTGATTTTCCGCACGACATTGAGGATGGTTTCGAGATCCTTTGCGCCGTGACGGATGTCTTGAGTATCTTCGACACGCTCACCGAGACTAATCTTTTGCTTGACGAGATCGTCGAAGTTCATTCGTGCGTTTCCCCCTGATCGCAAACAATTCCAATGATACGCGCTTAAGCTCATGCGCCGCCCCCGCTTTTGTATACGCATCCGCGCTCAACTGCAACACGCGTTTTGCGTCGAGCATACGGCCGCGAGCGGCATGGAGCCTCCCCAGTTCAAAATAGCAATCACCGAGCCCCACACAACTCCCTACCTCGCCATGAATCTTCAAACTCGTAAACAAATACCAATGCGCCAGCTCCAGCTTCATCAGCTTGCAGTGGATGGCGCCTTTGAGCTTGTACACGTCAGCAACGAGAAGTCGATCTTCGAAAATGGAAAAATGATCCAGCGCCTGATCGGCCAACGAGAGCGACGTGCGAAGGTCGCCGATCTGAAAGAACGCGTTGGCCTTACCGAGGAAAGACAGTCCGCGGATCTTATTGTTGTTCAGACCCGCGCTCACGGTGGCGGAGAGTTCAAACGCGCGCAGCGCCGGCTCGACCAGCTCTTTCGCAAGCAGCGTCATGCCGATCTGATGATGCAGCTCAGCCAGCCGTTCCAGGTCGCCGACCTCTTCGAAGTTGGACCGGGCGCGCTGGAACTGACTCATCGCAGAATCGAAATCGCCGAGAATGCGAAACACGACGCCGAGATTCATAAGCGCCCCACCGGAGAACTGCCTCTCCTCCAGCCGTTCGAACGCATCAATGGCGCGCCGGATATACGTTTGGGCTTTCTTGGTATCGCCGCCGAGCGCGTAGTTGAAACCGAGCAAGCTCTCGGCGCGTCCTATTCCCTTTTCTTCGTGCAAGTCCTGATAGATGCGTCGCCCCTGAACGAGATCGGATTGCGAATCCTTCCATCGTCCGAGACGAGAATAGATAGCCCCACGGCGAATCAGCGCCTCCCCTATAGCGCTGTGTTCGCCGTGGAGCTCACCTTGCGCCAGAGCGATTGTGTACATCTCCTCTGCCCGGCTCAATTCCCCGTACTGAGCGAACAGATCCCCCAAGGAAATTACGAGTCGAAGAAAACTCTCCTTCGACATTTGCTCTGCACACTGAGAAAGAATCTGGTTCAGCTTGCCGTTGTTGCTTCCCACCATGTCGCAGAATTGCCGGCAATCGTCCGAACCTGCCAGTCTGGAATCCCTGCCCTGCGCTTGATCATCGGACTGCGCAACAAAGGAATTCACCAATCTCCACACAGCCGCATCAATGCTTTCTGAAGCCATCCAATTCCTTTCTGTCGCGAGATCTACTTTTCGATGAGCAAGTGAAACCAACCTTCGTAGGCTCTTCTTGCAGTGCAATGATTATGCCACTGGGGTGACACGCCGAAAACGCTTAATTACTTAGGCAATTCGCAAATTTGTGGGAAGTTGTCGAAGATGGCTGGAACGTTTTGAATCAGTTCAGAACGCGTTGCATCAAAACGTTACATCAAAATATGACAAAACATTACAGCCCCCGATCAGTTAATTGAGGAGATGATCACGCTGATGTTGTCATCTCCCTCGCGGGCAATCGCCATGTCGAACAGCGCCTTTGATGTTTCTTCGAGAGGTTTGTTTGTGAGGATGTACCGAATCTCTTCATCCGTCACGACAGACGTAAGACCATCACTGCTGAGCAACAGCATATCGCCTTCCGTGACTTTCGAAATGCTGACGTGAGGAGATACCATCATGTGTGGACCAATCGCCTGCGTGAGAACGTGCGATAGTTCTTCACCGAACTTTGGCGGGAAGATGCCGAAGTGATTCTGTCGCAGCGTATCGTCATGGCTGACTTGGCGCAGAATATCATTGTGGAGCAGATATGCCCGGCTGTCTCCGACATTCACTACTGCAACGCAGCCGTTCACGACAACCGCCGCAACCACTGTTGCACCCATGCCGCGCAACGTGCGGTCCGACATCGATCTGTCGTACACCTGTTCGTTTACGGCAATGACGGATTGCACCAGCGCCTCGGCGCAATTGATCACCGACGAAGATCGGTAGAAGTCGGGCAGCAGCGACGTGACCATTGTGCTCGCAATCTCACCCGCGTTGTGTCCCCCCATCCCGTCGGAGACAACAAGCAGCACGCCCTTCTCTGGCTGACCTTGCTCTGCATAATCCACAACGACAAGACTATCTTCGTTCGATAAGCGCGTCGGACCGGTCTCCGAGAGACAAACAGATTCAAGCAGAGTCCGGAGTGCCGTATTCACTGTCATAGTCGGTAATCAGTTTGCGGGTTGATGGATGCTTGACAATTGGGCTTCGCTGCTCCAGGGAAAGACAATGTGAATCGAACCCCCTCTCCGCTCTTCGAACGCACGCTTATTGTCCCACCATGACCTTCGAGTATTTGGCGACAAATCGGAAGTCCATAGCCGTGACCGTCGACCTTCGTGGTCACTTTTTCTGTGAAAAGTTTATCCAGGATTGCCTCGTTGATGCCGGGGCCATTATCCTGAACGTGCAACAGTACTCTGCCGTTTCTCGCGTCGAACTCGGTTCTCAACTCGATAGTTGCAGTACTGCACGCTTCGACGCTGTTGTTTGCCAGATTCAGAAGTACTTGCTGTACCTGGTCGATATCCAGATTCACCGGCGGGAGGTCGGGCGCAAGAGTTGCGACGACGACATTCTGTTTGAATTTCGGGAGAAACTTGATGAACTCGGCAAAGTCGGCTGCAATCTTGTTCACGCTGCTCAGCACGAGGCTTGATCCGGCCCGGCGACGCGTGAGCAAACTCTTGGAGAACCCTTCGATCTTTCGTGCGCCCGTGATCGTCTTTTCGACCAAGGTGTTGATTTCGTCGCCGGAGACTTTGCCGCTTTTCTGTTTCATCAGCTCAAGATTTAGCAGCACAACGCCGACGAGGTTCTTCAGTTCATGGCTCACTTCGGCGGCGACCTCGCCCTTCATCGCCATGCGTTCCGACTGAATGATATGCTCGTTGGCCTCCTTCAGCTCTTCGTAGGCTCGCTTCAGATTCTCGTAGAGACGGGCGTTTGCGATAGCGATCGCAGCCTGTCCGGTAAGAATCTCGAATATGTTCAGAATCTCTTCCTTATCGACGGCCTGGATGAACTTGCTGTCCACGTACATCACGCCGATCTTTTCCTTGTGCGTGTGCAGCGGACTGCAGATAATCGTTTGCAGTTCCAGATTCATGATGCTTTGTCGTCGCTCGAACCGCTCATCGCTCAGCGCGTTCTCAATGCACAACGACTCGCCGGTGGAAAACACATCCTCAAGAACGGATGAACTGATCTGGAAATTCTCCGCGCGGATCGATTCACCCTTCGTGTTTCGTCCGACAACAAACTCAAGCTTCCCTTCTTCGCTGGCCAGCATGAGAAAGCCGCGTTCAGCTTTCGCAATGCGAATCGCTTCGTCCGTCACCAACTCAAGCACATCAGTAAGGATGAGGGACGTATTGATCTTCCGAACGATGTTGAGGATGGTCTCGAAATTCCGAACGCGTGATTCTGTGACCGTAGCAGTCGCGCCGTCGGTCAGATCATCAAAGGAATTTTGTCGTAACAGTTCGTCGAGATTCATCGTGAACGGATATTGTTCTTCATGATCCGAAATTACTTGTCTGTTATGCGCCCAAAGATGTAGCGCGAAAAATGCGGAATCACTCCCAGCCGCAATCCCAACGTCCCGGCAGTGATGTTGACGCTAATGCCTCCGGTCGGCATTTTCGTCGTGCGTCCGCTGTCATCGACATAATAGAGTCCGAGCAACAACCCCAACGACTGAGGATCAAGCCCGGTCGCCGAGTAGTCCAGTAAGCTTGGCACCAGGAACGTCAGTCCTTCAGGAAGAAACTTCACTGCCGCGTTCACGGTGTCGAGCGCTACTGTAATTGTCTCGTCTCGCAGCAGCGCCAACGGTGGAACAATCAATTTCGCATGAAGCGTACATTGACCGCCATTCAGTTTTCGGTACGAGTAATCGACATCGATCGTACCGCCCAGCAATCCAGAGATCCGCTTCGTAACCGATTTCTCAATTCTCGGTTCGGCGGATGCAGGAAGCTTGACAAATGTAATGCGTGCCCGCGCGCTCACTCCGGCGTCAGTGGGCGTTTCGCTTTGCGTTAGAGAAGGTTCATTCCACGAATTCGAAGGCGCGGGAGAATCAGTGCATCCGCTCACTGCAAGCAGAACGATTCCGAGAACTACGTTAAGCAGCTTATGCACCATAGACTCCTTTATCGCTTGTAGCAGTTTGGGGCGCATTCGTTCAACTCAGGTTGAACAAATTCACCCTACGGAGTCCAATCTCTGTGCCAGCCGTGCAGTTGTTCGATTTGGCGAGGAAACGATACGCGGGGAGACTACATTGAAGAAGCTACAGCATCGAATCTACAACGAGAGAAGAATCTTCAGAGGCGTGAGAAGCTAACGTGCGGCAGAAGATTATGAGTTATTCTTGCCGCGAAGAATTCTGTCAAGCCGCGGACGTGAGATTTTCAGGATGCGCGCCGCCCGCACCTTGTTGTTGTTGACGTGGGCCAACACCTTATGTGCGAGCATGTGCTGCACTTCGTTGGCCGATGCGTGCTCAAACGGCACAACGAGCATGATCGATTCATTCAATTTGAGATTTGTCGTTTCCTGTACGCTGGGCGCCGGCCGTTTCTTCGCCTGGCGCGCACGCTTCGCATCAAGCTCAAACACTTCGTCTGAAAGCCAATCGCCGTCTTCCAACAACACGGCTCGCTCAATTGCATGCTTCAGCTCCCGCACGTTCCCTTCCCACTGATGATCCAGCAGAAGCTGCATTGCCTGCGGCGTCACGCCCTTGATCTTTTTGTTGTAGGATTGATTGAAGCGTTTGAGGAAGAAGTCGATCAGCTGCGGAATGTCTTCCATTCGGTCTGCAAGACTCGGCAGTTCAAGCGGCAAAATTTTTAGACGATGGTAGAGATCGCGACGGAATTCTCCTGCCCTCATCTTTGCGTCGAGGTCGGCGCTTGTTGCCGCGATGATGCGCGCTCGCACCGGCACATTTCTGATGCCGCCAACGCGACGCAACGTTCTGTCTTCAATCACTCGCAGGAGTTTCGATTGCGTTGACATCGAGATGTCGCCAATCTCGTCCAGAAAGATCGACCCATCGCCGGCAAGCTCGAACAGACCGACCTTCCGTTCTTTCGCGTCCGTGAACGCGCCGCGCTCGTACCCGAAGAGTTCAGCCTCCAACAACGATTCCGGAAGCGCAGTGCACGCAATATCGACAAACGGGCTGTTGCGATTTTTGCTGTTGTAGTGAATCGCCCGCGCAAACAGTTCTTTGCCGGTTCCCGTTTCGCCCGTGATCAGAACGGTGAGCGTGTTGTTCCTGATGACACGCTGCGCACGCTCGACCACAATTTTTAGCAGCGGCGACTCGCCGACAATCGAGCGGAAGTCGTACACTTCCTGCTGAATCTCGACGTAGCGCTCCTTTTGCTTCTTGGCTTGCCAGTCGTAATAGAGCAGCGAAACATGCTCGCGGATTTTGCGATGCTCATCGGGAAAAATAAAGTACGCCGACACGCCCATCTTGACAAGCTCGACTGCAAAGCCATGATCGGGCTCGTGCGCCAAGGCAACGATGGGAACCTCGGGCATCTCGGAACAGAATTCTTTCAGCGACGAACGTAATGTTTGATTATCGCGCGTAACGTCGATGAGAACGAGACGGGGAGCATGAAACAACGCGCGGCCAACCAGAAAACTCGGCGAGGAGGCAAATTGCAAGTGTACGTCTTCAGCCGGCGTGATGAGCCTCCGTACGTCGGCCATCATTTCTTTTTTGCCGCACAGCAGAATGCGGAAGTGTTCCTTTTTGCCCGACACGTCTTCAGCCTCCTATTGTTTCGTCAGGGATTCGATTGTGGCGATCACGTCACGTTTGTGATCAGCATCGAGGTAGAGGTCCTTCAATTCGTTTGAGCGAAAGCGCGAGAGGAAGAACTGGAGTACGAGTTTCGTCTTCAGAAGAAACTCCTTCGCTCGCTCACGTTGACCTCTTTCATAATACTCTCGTGCGAGCGCAAATGCAAGCTTCCAAGTGATTTCGGAGATCGGCTCTTTCGCGATTGCCTCAAGGCCGCGCTTGAGCGTCACCAGCGGCTTCTCGGGCGTCGCGTCCGGCGCATGCATGGCAATCAACGCCAGCAGATAGTTCCCTTCGGCGACAATCCTGTGACTTGTCGAGCCGTTGTGTTCACGCAACACCGTCAAGACAATCTCAACGGCATCTGCTTGCTGGCCGAGCAGATGCTTGCACTCCGCCAGCTTCAGATACGCCATCTGCACTGCTTCGCCAGTCTTCGGGTCAGGCGTCAACTCGATTGCAGCGCTGAACGCTTTCTCCGCATCCGCGTGTGCATTCTTCATCAGCAAGCAGAGGCCATGCAGGTACGAGCAGTCCGAACGAAACGACGTGAACTCATGCTTCTCCACAAGCGCTCTCGCTTCCTCCAGCGACTTCTCAGCAGCCTGCAGATTGCCGACGAGAACAAACACGCGCGTCAAGTGCAAACATGCATCTACCATGGCATACGTATCTTCAAGCTGTGCGAAGATCTTGTACGTGGCCCGCAGGTTGCCAATCGACTGTTCGTATTCGCCGTCTGCGCTCTGCACTTCACCGAGATTGATCAGTGCGCCGCCAATGCCCGGGCGCGATCCCGCCCGTTCGTAGATCGCACGCGCTTCACCGTACAGCTCTTTTGCTCTGGCAAACTTCTTCAACTTGAAATGCGCGATGCCAAGGTTGTTCAGAACCTGCCCTTGTTGCATCAGTGTGCCTTGCTCTTTGCTGGCTGCCAACGCTTTCTCGAGAAACTCAATTGCTCGATCATATTCGCCGCCGGCGCTCAGAGCGTTGGAAATGTTGTTCATCGAGTTGATCACCTGCGTTCGCTCGTTGAGGCTCTCATACTTCTGCAGCGACTGCATGAAGCACTCCGCCGCGTACGCGAATCGATCCTGGTAGAATGTTGAGATGCCAAGATCCGTGTAGATCGACGCGATGATTCTATCCTGCTGCAGCGTTGTTGCGGCTTCAAGTTGTTCAGCGCACTCCTTCTCGGCTTCTTGAAACGCCCCTGTGGCGATTTTTGTACCGACAAGTTCTTGCTTGAGTTCAAGGCGCTCAATGTCATCATCAGTTAACAACAATGCTGTCTGAATGTTTTTCTGCGCAGCATCTACTTCTCCCAAACGCGAGAGCGACAGTCCGAGCTTTTTAAAGAGGAGAAATCTTCCCTGTGCAGAAAGCGACGGATGGCTCTTCAGCTCTTCGGCGGACCGTATCACTTCGTTGTATGCGCCTGATCGAAACAGTGCGACAAGGAGTTTTAGCCGAAGGGAAGCTTCCCAATCAGCGTCTCCAAGCTCGTGTGCGATGCGTTCGGCTGCACGCAAGTACTCCAGCGCTTTCTCAAAAGCAAAGAGCTGCAATCCTTCCCAGCCGGATTTTTCAAAATACGTCCCGGCCTGCTTCTGCTGATTGCTGTTTGAGAATTGAAACGCCAGCTCCTGCAATTGCAGGAAGTTGCCGCCGCTGACTTTCTGTTCCAGTGCATCAGCTATCAACGCATGCAACTCCACATGCTGCGGCGCTATCGAATTGTAGATCGCATCCTTCAGCCGCTTCATCCGGATGAGAAGAAGTGCATCGCTCTCCGACGCGCTGACGAATCCCTCGAGCTGAAGATATCTGAGCTGATCCGCGAAACGCCGCGGATGAAACGGCAGCACACTCGCCACAATCCCGATTGGCGCAGGATTCAGAAAACAGGAGACGACGCTGAGAATCAACTGCCGTTCACTGTTGAGCTTCCGAAACCGACGCAGCAGAAAGTCGTCAAGCGTTCGCGGAAGCAGCGTCTCGAAATTCGCTGCCAGATCGGGCGGCGTCGTTGCGGAACGAGTGTCGGCAACAACATCGCGCGCCGCGCTGAATGCTTCCGCCAGAACGCCCGGCGTTCCACCGTACAATCGATAGATGCTCGCGCCGATGTCATTCGAAAATTCCGACGAGCCGAATATCGATGTGCTCATGTCCCTCACTTCTTCGGGAGCCAGATCGTGCAGTCGAAGCTCTTCGACAACGAGTGAAGCCACGCTGTCGATTTCTGTCGTCTCCGCCGCGAGCACCAACCCTCTGCCGGGCGTCATGTCGCGAACAACTGCCTGGAGAACGCCCAGCGATTGCGTGTCCAACAGATGACAATCATCTGCAATGATGACGACCGGAAACACTGAGGAACACTCGACAAGAAAGCGCGCCAGTAGCTCGACGGATTTCTCGCTCTCCTTTGTCCACTCGCGCAACACATGTGGTTTGTCGCGAGAGTGTGCAAGCACATCAGCATACTTTTGGAAGATAGCCTCACCGCCGGAGGAATACGACCGGGCAACGCTGCAGAGCTGATTGATGACTGGAAAAATTCCGTCGAAGGGAATTGCCGTCGAGACATTTTCAACCGCAGCGACAGTGAGTCCTTGTGCTCGCGCATACTTTGACATCTCGACAACCAACGCGCTCTTGCCAATACCTTCGCCGCCGGAAATGACAAATCCCTTTGGCGCGGACGATTGCCCGGTGGCAATGGCATGGAGCGCCGACTCCAGGCGATGGCGTTCAGGTTTTCGCCCGACGAACTTCGACTTGCGCGTTCTGCCGAAGTACGATTCGAGAAGCTCGTTGGCGTTCGGCTTCCCTTCAACCAGAAAGCGGGCGACTTCTTCTGCATCACGGAAACGTTTGTCAGGAGTTTTTTGCAGAAGGCGTGCGACAACATCGTGACATTTGGTGCGTGCGCCGGAAGAAAATGCCGGCTCTTCGTTCAACGCGAGCTTGACAAGATCGACGGGGTTGGCCGCTTCGAACGGACATCGACCGGTGAGGAGATGGTAGAATGTCGCCCCCAGCGAGTAGAGATCAATGCGATGATCGTACGATTCGCCGCGCAGCAACTCGGGCGCGGTATATTCGAGCGTGCCGCGGATGGACAGCCCGGCCGTGCCCTCCTGCTTCGAGCTAAAACCGAAATCCATCAGCTTGAGCACGGGAATGCTTGTCGCACTCACGTCGCCGAGCAAGACAAGATTCTGCGGCTTAACATCAAAGTGGATGATGCCTTCGCGATGCACATGCGACAGGGCGCTGAGCGCTTGCAACAGTATCACTTCGAGTAGCTGATCGCGACTATCCGACGCAGGAACTTTCGACAGCCACTCAAGTGAATCAGCGCCGTGCAAATATTCCATCGCAACGAATCGTCTTCCCTGCAACGGCGTTTCCGCCGCAGACAGAATCACGCCGAAGTCAAATATCCTGACCAGATTGGGATGCTCAAGTTTTAGCAGAGAAGAAATCTCGTTTCGAAACGCTGCCGCTGCTTCCTCGCCCGCCTGACTTTCCGCGTGCATGACTTTGATCGCACACTCCCGACGGGCGCTCAACAGATCTTCGGCAAGAAACACTTCGCCGCTTCCTCCCTGCCCCAATGTTTTCCGTATGTCGTACCGGAAGTTGATCATGCGTGTCCACCGGAAGATTCAAACTTCTGATGAATCGAGACGAGAACACACGAGAGCATTAGTCCCGGAAAAACTGCAAGCCACCATCCTGTGCGTAGATAGCTTACAGACTGTCCGAGCAAGTTGCCCCAGCTCGCTGTCGGCGGTTGAACGCCCAGTCCGAGAAAACTCAGCGCCGCTTCTGCCAGCATCGCGTTGCCAAACTGCAGCAGCAACGCTGTAAGAAGAATAGGCTTGAGATTCGGGAGAAGATGCTTGATGAGAATTTTGTGGGATGGTAGATTGAGCATCCTCGCTGCGTGCACAAATTCCTTTTCGCGAAGTTTGCGCACTTCAGTTCGGATTGTTCTCGCAACGCTCATCCAACCGGTGAGCGCAAGGATGACAATGAGAATCGTCAGCGATTGGCCAAGGAACGCAATAACGCCGACAACCAGGAACAAACTCGGAATGGCCAGAAACAAATCCGTGAGGCGCATGAGAACGGAGTCAACAAAACTGTTTGAGTAGCCCGCAAGAAAGCCGATGAGCGTGGCGATCACGACCGAACCGACGGCAACGATGCCGCCAATGGCAAGCGACACTCTAGCGCCCGCGATCATGCGGCTCAGGACATCACGCCCTGCATCATCCGATCCAAACAAAAAAACCATCGGCGATGGCTCATTGCTGGTTTTGAGTGGTGATCCGTCCTGTTGAATTCCACTCATTCGGATTTGTCGGTTCAGAAGAAAGCTGTTCGCACGCACTCTGATGCCATCAAGCCAACCCGCCCCGCTGATTCCTTCCCGACTGCTTTCGACAATCTCGACCGATCCGAGAGAAAACGGAGGAAGCAGTCGCGTTGAGACGAGATTCCCTTGAACATTCGGCGGCACGGGAGAAACTATCGGACCGGCTGCCGCAATGATGATGAGCGAAAGCAGAATCATCGTCGACACGCTCCACTTCCGTTCTCCCGACACGCCCCGAATGATTCGGACGCTGTTGCTCATCAAAAACCAGCAGACGATCACAAGTACGATGGCTGCAATCCAATACTCAACTAATGAAACGCTGAACAACGCCTGTGCGTCGCCGGGATATACAATCGCGAGAATGATTGTGGCGAAGAACGATGTCAGGCTCCAAAGAATGCCTTCCCACTTCCACAACACAATCAGAAGAACACAGAGCGTCAGAGCGAGAATTGTGATATGCTTGGTTCTCATTGCGCGTTCGAGAGACGCAAACGCGGGTCGAGCATCGCGTTTGCAATGTCAGACAAAATATTGCCGGCAATAACGACAACGCCGGCGACAAGTGTGCAACCGAGAATCAGCGGATAGTCGCGTGACTGAATTGCAAGAACCGTCAACCGTCCAACGCCGGGCCACGCGAATAGTGTTTCCGTCACGAGAGCGCCGGTGAGCAGAAGGCCGATCTCGACGCCGATGAGCGTAATCATCGGTGCCGCCGCGTTGGGAAAGACGTACGAAAAGAAAATGCGCGGCCTTTGCAGACCCATGCTCGTTGCCGCAACGACATACTCCTGCTTCATCACTGTGCGAATGTTTGCCTGCAGGTAGCGGCCCAACGCAGCCGCCGCGGGAATTGCGGCGGTCGCGGCGGGGAGTATGAGATGATGAAGCAGATCAGTCAAAGATCCACTGCCGGGCCGCGTTCCGGAAGCATACATCTGCGATGAAGGAAACAACCCGAGGCCGTAGCTGAACGCCGACAACAACAGCAACCCGATCCAGAACGACGGAAGCGTGTACACAACAACAGTTGCTCTGCTCGCGAATCGGTCGAGCGTACTGCCGCTCGCGAAATAGACCGGCAGCGCGATGATTATGCCGAAGGCAATCTCGATGATGAGCGCTGCGCCGGCGAGCAGCGCAGTGTTCGGGAAATAGCGAGCGATCACGTGCGTCACCGGCTCATTTTGCGAGAACGAGTATCCCAGATTTCCCACAACCGCCGAGCGCAGCCATGACACATACTGTTCAACCGCCGGACGATTCAAGCCGAACTGCTCTTTGAGTTGATCGACGACGTGCGACGAGATTGTTGGGGAGAGGAAAACTGTTGCCGCGTCGCCGGGAAGCAAACGCGACAGAAAGAAAACGATGGTGACCAGCCCGAATAAGAGCGGGATAGCTTCAGCGAGTCGCCTAAGTGAGAACCTAAGTAGCGCCAATGAAGTGACTAATTAGTTGGGGATGTGCCAATCCCATGCTTTGTGTGTTGTTCCCAGAATGCCGATGTGTGTGCCTTGGAGCCGTTTGTTGACGCCGACGATGTTGTTGATCCAGAAGAGAAATGTGTAAGGCTGTTCACTGCTGATGATGGATTGAAATTCTTTCCACAACGCCGCGCCGTCGGACTCTTTGTTGAGCGTCTTCACGGTCGAGAGAATTTCGTCCACACGCTTGTGCCTGAAACCCGCGAGATTGAACGGGTACTTGTCGAGATCCGAAGCCCACAGATCATCTAATTGCATTTGCAGCGGAACGCTGAAGCCGGCAAACCAGGCGTCGTACTTTCTCGCCATCACGTCATTCCAGAATGTGCC
>JACRFA010000143.1 GCA_016218065.1 Ignavibacteriota bacterium
ACGGCGGCGGTCTCAACCGCTTCGACACGGCGACGAAACATTTCGATTACTTCACCGAGCAAGAGGGACTTCCGAACAACGTTATCTACGGCATACTCCCTGACGCACACGGCAATCTTTGGCTGAGCACGAACAAAGGAATCTCGCGGTTTACTCCGCAGTCGAAAATGTTCCGCAACTACGATTTGAAAGATGGACTGCAGGGGAATGAATTCAACCAAGGCTCGCACTTCGCAAGCAAGCGCGGCGAATTGTTTTTTGGCGGCTTGAACGGCTTGAATGCTTTTTTCCCCGACAACATTCGCGACAACGGCTACGTGCCGCCGGTGTACCTGACGAACTTCAAGGTCTTCGACACGCCGATTCCGGGTCCGATCGTCCGAACGGGAATTGATCCGATACAACTTTCGTACGCCGAGAATTTTTTCTCATTCGAACTTGTCGCATTGAATTTTACATCGCCGGAGAAGAATCAGTACAGGTACATGCTTGAGGGGTTGGACAAGGATTGGATCGCGGTGAATTCCCTGCGGCGCTATGCGAGCTACACGAACCTCGATCCGGGCGAGTATGTTCTCCGCATCAAAGGCTCGAACAACGATGGTGTGTGGAACGAACAAGGCGCTGCGATTGGCATTGTGATTGTTCCGCCGTACTGGAAGACACTCTGGTTTCAGGCGCTCGTGGTGTTCGCGGCGGCGGGCATTCTCTTTCTGATGTATCGCTACCGCGTGAACAAGCTGCTTGAGATCGAACGCATCCGGTCGTCGATTGCCGTTGACCTGCACGATGACATCGGCTCGACGCTGACGGAGATTGCGCTCTACAGCGACGTGGGACTTCGCGAAGTGCGTGCGCGGGCGGTGGAGAAACATCTCAACGGCAAGCTGAACAAAGTCGAGTCGCTGCTCGAAGACATTGGCTCAACATCGCGCGGGCTGATCGACGCGATGAACGACATTGTGTGGGCAGTCGATCCGAAGAACGATTCGTTTGAGTTTCTGCTGCTGAGAATGAAGAACCACGCGGCGCGCATGTTCGACGCAAAGGGCATCAACTACGAGATCGACATTCCCGAAGCGATCTCGCATCTGCATCTGCCGTTACAATTTCGTCGCCGCTTCTATCTCATTTTCAAAGAAGCCATCAACAACATTCTCCGGCATGCGCACCCGACGAAAGTTCAGCTCACGATCAGAAAAGAAGGTCGCTCGCTTGTCATGGCGATTGTCGATGACGGAAGGGGATTCGACGTGCGAGCTGAGTCGCAGGGCAACGGGCTGAACAACATGCAGAAGCGAGCGCAGTCGCTCAACGGCACGCAGACCGTTGACTCCGAGATGCGCAAAGGAACGACGGTGAAGCTGAGGGCAACGATACCGTAGGACGAGTCTCCGACTCGTCAACGTCGGGACGGGAGTCCCGACCAACGCAAGGATGCTTGGCTGTTGGACGAGTCTCCGACTCGTTAAAGTTGGGACGGGAGTCCCGACCAACACAAGGATGCTTGGCTGTTGGACGAGTCTCCGACTCGTCAAAGTCGGGACGGGAGTCCCGACCGACACAAGGATGCTTGGCTGTTGGACGAGTCTCCGACTCGTCAGTGTCGGGACGGGAGTCCCGACCAACGTACAGGATTTTCATTTTCTTTTCCGTATCTTTGTTCCACAATGACGAAGAAAGATCAAGACACCCGCACAATTTCTGTCGCGATCGTCGAGGATCGCGGGCGCATTCGTGAGACAATCGTCGATATCATCAACGGCACTGCCGGACTGAAGTGCATCGGCGCGTACGGTTCAGTCGAATTGGCGCTCAAGCAGCTCGATCAGAATGTGCCCGACGTTTTGCTGATGGATATCGGCTTGCCCGGAATGAGCGGCATCGAAGGCGTCAAGGTCATCAAAGCAAAATATCCATCCATCGATGTCTTGATGCACACCGTGTACGATGACGACGACAAAATCTTTCAGTCCATTTGCGCCGGCGCTTCGGGCTACGTACTAAAAAACGTCGAGTCCGAAGAGTTGATTCGCGCCATCAAAGAAATCAGCATCGGCGCGCCGATGAGCGCATCGATTGCGCGCCGCCTGCTATCGATGGTGCGCGGCAAAGAAGCGCCTCCGACCGACCAGATGAACCTGTCGCCCCGCGAGCTCGACATTCTGCAATGGCTCGTCGAAGGCTATAGCTACAAACGCATCGCCGAAAAGCTGTTCATCAGTCCGCTTACAGTTCAGTCACACATCAAACGAGTGTACGAGAAGTTGCAAGTTCACTCGAAGTCTGCCGCAGTCTCAAAGGCGCTCAAGCATAACCTGTTTAGGTGAAACTTCCCGCTTCCCCAAGGCCATCAACAACTTAGAGCTTTTCAAAATTACCATATTTATGGTATTGAGGAAGGACGTCAGTATCCGCTATATTAAACACAGCAAACATCAGACACAGCAAAACAGCTTCACGTTCATTCATTCACTAACTGAAGGGGGTCGCATGACTCGTTTTCTCAGCTTCTTTCTCATTGCGTTGATTTTTGTCAGTGGGTCGTTCGCTCAGACTCTGCCGACACCGACCAACCTGCACGTTGTGGCATCCAGCAACAGCGGAACCTTGACGGGTGCGTATCTCACGTGGCAGGCTGCCACGGGCAATTGGCGCTATCGCGTGTATCGTTCTGCGGATGACTCGGCGCATTTCGCAGCGCTCGGAACGACAAGCACAAAGTCGTATCTCGACGGAACGATCGTCCGCGGAACCCGCTACTATTATTACGTGAAGTCCTATCGCGACAGCATTGAGAGCGGACGCAGCAACATTGCGAACATCCTGCTGCCGACACTTCCTCCGTTGCCGACGCCAAGTAATCTGACGGCAACACTCGTCATTAGTGCTTATGAGTTTCATCCCTCAGTCAAACTGAAGTGGAATGGCGGACGCGGCTGGTGGCGATATAAGATTTTCCGTTCTGTAAACAACCCGGCATCGTTCCGCGTGTACGGCAGTACGCAAGACACGACGTTCGTTGACAATTCGGTGAAGGCCGATAGCACGTATCGCTACTACGTTCGTGCATGGGCGAACGACACGACCTTGAGCCCGCAGAGCAACACGGTTGAAGTGCTTGTTACGTTGCCCTACAGACCAAAGGGCACCATTCGCGGAACTGTTGTTGACGATTCGACAAGCGCTCCGATTCGTAATGTGATGATCTCGTTCTTCCGAAACGCCACGTGCTCGAACACGCAGCCGGTGAAGACCGACTCGCTCGGTCGCTACACCGCTCAGCTCGATACCGGTCGGTACATCATCCGCGCGGCCGGTCCGCATGGATCAACGCCGGGTATTTCGATGGGATATCGCCCGGAATATTTTGACAACTGCTTCGAGCCGTCGTGCGCAACGGTTGTCGCTCTCGGCGACAGCCAGGTGTTCACCGCAAACTTTGGTTTGAGCAGACCAACTCCTCCAGTGTATGTGACCGTGAGCGGCGTCGTGACGGATACTGCGAACGTTCCGCTGCGCAATGCGCGTGTCTCCGTGATTCGCACTGTGCAGGAAATGAACTTCCTTGCTTCGCTCGGCATTACGCCGGGAGTCGGCTCTGAGGCATTGACGCTCGAGGGACTTGGTCATACGCGTGGAGTGATGTGGAATGGCAAGACCGACTCGCTCGGTCGCTACAACGCACGCGTCATCGGCAACAATCGCTACATTGCCGTCGCGTCGAAGGAAAGCTTCTTGCCTGAGTACTACAACAACAAGCCATCCGTCGAACTCGCGGACATCATTGTGCTCGGCACGCGCGACACGTCGGGCATCAGCTTCTCGCTCGCAATCAAGCCTGTGCCGAACAACAGCATTGCAGGTCTCGTGCGCGATTCGCTCGGTGTTGGCGTTCCATCACGCGTGGCGTTGATTCCGGCGCGGCACAACTCGATTCCGGCGCGCTACGTCCACACTGACTCGCTCGGCGCCTACAGCATCACCGGCGTGGTCGAAGGAAAGTACTTCGTGTTCGCAATGCCGTTCAGCGGATACGGACATGCATACTACAAAGCCGGCGCGTATGGCATCACCCGCAAGGCCGATGCCGACACAGTCAGCATCGTTGGCAACATTACGGGCATCAACATTGGTGTGAAGCCGGTAACGAGCAGTGGATTGACGCTCGTCCGCGGAATCGTCCGCACGAATACGTCGGCAGCAATTCCCGGCGTCGAAGTGACGGCATTCAATGCTGAAGGCGACATCGTCAGCATCGGCACCACGGACGCAACGGGAGCGTACATGCTTGATGCGGTTGAGCCGGGCGTCATCGCAGTTGCAGCGAGCCGCTATGGCTACAACGACGCCCAGTCGTCAGTCACGATTGAGCAGAATCTGTACACGATGGACAACGTGAACCTGACGCTGGTGAGCGACGGCGTCACGTCTGTTATCAGCAACGTTGCACCGAACAGCTTTGCGTTGATGCAGAACTACCCGAATCCATTCAATCCCAACACGACGATTCGGTTCGACATTCCGTTCGCGAGCAAAATCAATGTCAAGATCTTCAATGTTCTTGGTCAGGAAGTCGCGCAGCTTGTGAACGATGTCGTCGCAGCCGGTCAGCATCAGGTTGTGTGGAATGGAACTGACGGATCAGGTCGTTCGGTTGCGAGCGGCATTTACTTCTATCGACTCAACGCGGCGTCATCGGCAGATGGCAGTGAGTTCACGTCGATCAAGAAGATGTTGCTCGTGAAGTAATTCTTCTTTGGCATTAGTCCACCATAGCCCGGCGGTTGAGAGTTGTTGATCGCTGGGCTATGGTACTTTCACTGAGATTGTCGTAGATTGGATCGCAACTCTCCGACTTCTTACCCCGGGGGAAAGTAAATGAAAAGTAATCTTCTCTCACTTACGCTGTTCGTGCTGACGAATGCGCTTTTTGCACAAACGCCTCCGACTCCCACGAACGTGACGGCGCTGGTGATTCCGGGAACGCATGAACTTGTGCGAGTAACGTGGAATCTGCCTCAAGGTCCGTGGTTCTGCGACGTCTATCGTTCGGTGGATGACAGCTTGCATTTCTTCAAGGTGTGGACATCGACACAACGTTCGTTCGATGATCCCAGTGTTCACAGCGGCAGAACATATTTCTATTTTGTGAAAGCTGTCGCGGGAAATGATACGAACCTCGTCGAGAGTGGGCGAAGCAATGTTGCGCGTGTCGTCGTCAGTCCGCCTTCGACGGGCGTGCGGGGCACAATTCAGGGAACTGTGGTTGATGACTCGACGAACCTGCCTTTGCGCGGAGTGCGCATCCGCTTTTTCAAATACAATCTGAACTCAACGTACATCTTCGACATCACTGACTCCTTGGGAAGGTACGAAGCGGAGATGGATTCGGGCCGGTACCTGGTGAAGGCCGAACCTCCGCAGGAAGGGAGCGCAATCAAGTATCGACCGGAGTGGTATGACAACGCCCCCGAGCCGTCTATAGCAACGCGCATTGTTGTCGGGAATGGAACTCTCTCCACGGCGAATTTTGGCTTGCGCCGAATGCTCAACCTGAGATTCTCTCACATCGAAGGCACTGTGACGAACGCGCAAGGTCAGCCGATCAGCAACGCGATGGTTGCCGTGATGCGTTCCATTCAGGAAATGAACTATCTTGCCGCGACCACTGGACGAACGCCAGGCCTCGGCCAGGAACAACTTGTGCTACCCGCGATCGGGTTTACACGCGGCGTGATATGGAAAGGCTTCACGGATAATCAAGGACGGTACCGCGCGAGTGTGCCGTCGAACGGATCGTATATCGCGGCGTCAGGCAAGGGCGGATTCTATCTCCAGTATTTTGATCGAACTACTGATCCGACTCAGGCGACCATCATTGTCGCCGCGGAGGACACCGCAGGCGTGAACTTTTTCCTCCGTCCCTATTCTTCATCGAACAACAGTATTCAAGGAGTCATCCGCGATTCAACCGGACTCAACGTACCGTCGCGTGTGATTCTTTTTCCGCGGCCGCCTCATGGTTCACCCCCAAGTCAGAGTGTGCACTCCGACGGCGATGGGACGTACGAATTCACTCACGTCGATGCGGGAACATACACGGTGCTTGCAGTTCCCTTCAGCAACTACGCACTCGGATTCTACAAAGATGGCGGGTACGGAATTTCCCAGTGGCAGCTCGCCGATAGCGTGACCGTGACAAATTCTGTTGGCGGAATTGCTGTCGGGGTCGTGCCGATTCAGAGCAATGGGCTTACGCAAGTGAGCGGAGTTTCTGTGATGAGTAACGGAACGCCGCTGGCAGGCGGCAGAGTAATCATCAAGAATTCTCTGGGAACAGTCCTCGGCAGCGGCGTCAGCACATCGGCAGGCTATTATTCCGTTGATGCTGTTCCCACTGGTTCGGTAACGTTGGTGGTGGATAAAGAACCATATCCTTCACAAGAACTGAACGTTTACATTCCCTCGAACACCTACTTCTACCCGAACATCAACTTTGTGTTTGCTCCGACGACAACAGCAATTGGTTCGCCGAACGGGCTTCCGGAAACGATGAGTTTGGAACAGAACTATCCCAATCCGTTCAATCCGGGAACGATCATTAGGTTCAACGTTCCTGGTTCAGGTGTGGTGTCGCTGAAAGTATTTGATCTGCTCGGTAGGGAAGTATCCACGCTCGTGAATGAAGTTATGCAGCCCGGCGCGCATGTGATGCAGTTCGATGCGAGCAAGCTTTCCAGCGGCGTGTACTTCTACCAACTGAGTTCAGGTTCGCTCAGCGTTCGGAAGAAGATGATCATCGCGAAATGAGTGTGGTCTTGCCGCCACGATCGAAACCCTTTCTCAGATTCTCGGGAAAGGGTTTTCTGTTTGTCGCCGCATCGTTGCAACTCGTTCGACAAACGAGTATATTGGACGTGAAAATTTTGAGGAATTGAGAGATCGAGTCCGTCCCGTCCCGACAGAGTCGGGCGGCGTCGGACTTTTGCGTTATTGCTCTGTTGCGGTGTCGCGACGGAGAGGAGCCAGAGCTGTTCTGATGAACCAAATCCGCAACTTCTGCATCATAGCCCATATCGATCACGGCAAGTCAACCATTGCCGACCGTTTGCTTGAACGCACCGGAACAATTACCGCGCGGGAAATGAAATTCAACCAGGTTCTTGATGACATGGACCTGGAACAAGAGCGCGGTATTACGATCAAGCTGCATGCAATTCAGATGCTCTACAAGTCGAAGGATGGCAAAGAATACACGCTGAATCTCATCGACACGCCGGGTCACGTTGATTTTTCGTATGAGGTGTCGCGCTCGCTTGCCGCGTGTGAAGGCGCGCTGCTTGTCGTCGATGCGTCGCAGGGCGTCGAGGCGCAGACCATCAGCAATCTCTATCTCGCAATCGATGCAGGTCTGGAGATCATTCCTGTCATCAATAAAATCGATCTCCCCAGCGCGATGATCGATCAGGTGAAGCATCAGATCAAGGATCTGATCGGCTCGAAGGATGAGGAAGTGATTCTCGCGAGCGCAAAAGCCGACATCGGCATCGATGAGATTCTTGAATCGGTTGTTCAGCGCATTCCACCGCCGAAAGGTGAAGTGAGCGCGCCGCTCCGGGCGCTGATCTTCGATTCTGTGTTCGACATCTATCGCGGCTCGATTGTCTATCTGCGCGTAGTTGAGGGAACGTTGAGGGAAGGCGAGAAGGTGAAGTTCTTCAACAACGGAAGAGTGTTTGAAGCGGAGGAAGTCGGCGTGCTGGGCATGAAGAAGGTTCGCACAGGCGAGCTGACGGCGGGCAATGTCGGCTACCTGATTGCCGGAATTCGTGATGTGCATGATACAAAAGTCGGCGACACAGTGACGTCCGCAGCGAATCCTGCGAGCGAGCCGTTGCCCGGCTACAAAGACGTGAAGCCGATGGTCTTCAGCGGCGTGTACCCGACGCAGGCGGAGGAGTTTGAGGATCTTCGTACTTCGATTGAGAAATTGCAGCTTAACGATTCGGCGCTGGTCTTCGAGCCGGAAACATCGACAGCGTTGGGCTTCGGCTTCCGTTGCGGGTTTCTCGGATTGTTGCACATGGAAATTGTGCAGGAGCGGCTTGAGCGGGAATACAATCAGAATATCATTAACACCGTCCCGAACGTTGAATATCGCGTCACGAAGACGAACGGTGATGTCGTGCTCGTCGATAATCCATCGTACATGCCGCCGCTCGGCGAAATCGATAAGGTCGAAGAGCCGTTCATCAAAGCCCAGATCATCGTGCCGACCGAGTACGTCGGCAACATCATGAAACTGTGCATGGAGCGTCGCGGCATCTACCGAAATACAACATACATCGATCCGACCCGCGCCGACATTCAATACGAAATGCCGCTGTCGGAGATCATCTTCGACTTCTACGACAAACTCAAGTCCACGAGCCGCGGGTATGCGTCATTCGATTACGACCTTCTCGACTTCCGTGAATCGGATTTGGTGAAGCTCGACATTCTTTTGAACGGCGAGTCGGTGGATGCATTTTCGACAATCGTTCACCGCGACAAGGCGCACGACTGGGGTAAGAAACTCTGCGTGAAGTTGCGCAAATTGATTCCGCGTCAGATGTTTGAGGTTGCCATTCAGGCGGCCATCGGCAGCAAAGTTGTCGCCCGCGAAACCATCTCGGCTATGCGCAAGAACGTGCTGGCCAAATGTTACGGCGGAGATATTTCTCGCAAGCGCAAGCTGTTGGAGAAACAGAAGGAAGGGAAGAAACGTATGAAGCAAGTGGGACGGGTAGAGATTCCGCAGGAAGCGTTTTTGGCAGTGCTTTCGATGGAAGAAGAGTAGGGCTTAGTCATCAATCATTTGTCATTCGTCATTAGGTGAATAGTTTATGGCAAAGGAAACAGTGAGCAAAGGGAAGAACGGCGCTCCGGCGAAGAGCCAAAGCGCAAAAGATTTCTTCAAAGATCTTCTGTTCGTTGTTGGGGCGTTTCTCGTTCTGAACAGCATGGTGCTCGCCGCGTTCGAGGTCCCGACCGGCTCGATGGAAGACGAGATCATGGCCGGCGATTTTCTTTTCGTCAACAAATTTATTTACGGCGGCAGCACACCACGAACGATACCGCTGACGAACATCCGCATTCCGTGGTTTCGGGTGACGGATGTTCTTCCGTTTCTCAAGTGGCGCGACGTTGAGCGCGGCGACGTGATTGTGTTTGAGTTCCCGGGGCAGCGCGATGAAGTCATGTCGTCTGAGTTCATGTTCTATCTCAAGCGCTGCATCGCGCTCAGCGGCGATACGGTTCACATCCGCAATCGCGTTGTGCATGTGAACGGCATAGCGCTCGAACCGCCGCGCAAAGTGAAGTTCAACACGCCGCGTATTCAACCCGCAGGCATGTCCGATCCGCGCATCTTCCCGAAAGGCGAGCCGTTCAACGAAGACAACTGGGGACCTGTTGTGGTGCCGAAAGCCGGCGACATCATTCCGGTCACGCACAACACATTGGACAAGTGGAAAACATTCATCGAACGTGAGGGACATCGCGTGCAGATCGATGGCGCAGGCCAGATACTGATCGACGGCGTTCCCTCGCAGCGCTATAGCGTGCAGCGCGACTACGCATTCGGCATGGGCGATAATCGCGACAACAGTCTCGATGGCCGCTTCTGGGGATTCATTCCGGTTGATAGCATCATCGGCTCGCCGTTGATTGTGTACTGGTCGTGGGATCCCGACATCTCGCTGTTCACAGATCCGGTCACTAAACTCGGGACAATCAGATTCAACAGAATCGGAACTCTCATCAGGTAATGAGAGAGAGAACGCAATCGGAAGGTCTGCCAGTTCCTGCATCGAGCGAGCGCGAATTCCGGTTGCGTGATTACGTTCAGATTCTGCTTGCCACGATTCTCGTCGGCTTGTTTCTGAAGACATGCGTCATTGGCGCGTACCGCATTCCCAGCGCCTCGATGGAAAACACGCTGCGCGTCGGCGACTTTCTGCTCGCCAACAAATTCATCTACGGAATTCAGACGCCGCACTATCTTCCGTTCACGGACATCGAGCTTCCTCGCCTCCGTCTCCCTGCATTCCGCTCACCACAGCGCGGCGACATCCTCGTGTTCGAATTTCCCGAACATGCTCATGAGCAGCCGCGGTTAAGCGCCGCGAACTTCGTCAAACGATGCATCGGCATTCCCGGCGACACGATTACGATCATCGACAGGCGCATACACGTCAACGGCTCTGAGTTGGAGTTTCCGGCTGAAGCAAAGTTTGGCAGGGAATACATCCTACCAAAAAAATTCGGAGACTCACGAATTTTTCCGCGAGGATCGAAATTCAACGAAGACAATTACGGCCCGCTGGTTGTTCCGATGAAGGGAGAACACGTTCAACTGTCGCGCGGATCGTTTCTGACCTGGAAACATGTTATAGAGCATGAGGGGCATGCGGCTCAGCTTGATCGCGAAGGGAATGTGCTGATCGACGGCGTTCCTCAGAAGTCATATACGATGAAGCAGGACTACTACTTTGTTGTCGGAGATAATCGGGGTAACTCACTCGACAGCCGGTTTTGGGGTTTCGTGCCGGATGATCTGATCATCGGCAAAGTGATGCTGGTCTATTGGTCATGGGAGGAAGGAATTGGTGATGGATTCGTTGAACGGCTTCAGCGCATCAGGTGGGATCGAGTTGGCAAGATCGTTCGTTGACATGAGGCGGAAGAATTAGAACGATGGCTTCACTCTACCTGCATATTCCATTCTGCGAAAAGAAGTGCATCTACTGTGATTTCTATTCCATCGAAAATTCTTCGACGATGGATGACTTCCTTCGCTCGCTGCATCGTGAAATTGAATTGTATTCTTCCTTTGCCGGGAAGGAAAAGTTCGAAACAATCTTTTTCGGAGGCGGCACACCATCTCTGCTAAAGCCTGAGCAGTTGGAAGGCATTCTCTCGCATCTTCATTCTGTATTCACAATTGAGAATGATGCTGAAGTTACCGTTGAGACGAATCCGGGAACGGTAACACGCGAGAAGCTCGCCGCCTACCAGGCGATGGGCGTCAACCGGCTAAGCATCGGCATACAGTCTTTTCGCGAACGTGATCTGAAGTTCCTGAGTCGTATTCATGATGCGCACCAGGCAGTAGAGTGTGTTGAGACTGCTCGAGCTGTCGGGTTTGACAATTTGAGCATCGATCTCATCTACGCGTTGCCCGACCAGACGATGAGTGAGTGGGAAGAAAACCTTCGTCAGGCAGTGTTGCTCGAGCCGAATCATATCTCCGCGTATGGATTGATCGTCGAAGAGAATACGCCGCTCATCCGCATGGTTCGGGCGAAGCTTGTTTCTCCCAAGCCTGCGGACGAGGAAGCAGAGTTCTACAAGCTGACGATGGATTTTTTGCAGGAACGCGGCTTCGACCATTACGAGGTATCGAACTACGCGAGAGAAGGGTTTCGTTCGCGACACAACTACAACTACTGGCGTCATGAGAATTATCTCAGCTTCGGGCCTTCTGCACATTCGTTCTGGCGCGAACACGGGAACGCGCGTCGATGGTTCAATATCGCCAATCTCTCGCATTACTGTTCATCTCTCCTTGATGGAAAGCTGCCGTTACTCAATGAAGAGCATCTGACACCCGACCAACTTCGGACGGAGAGAATTCTTCTCGGGTTGCGCAGCGACGGGCTTGACATCGGGAAATTGGAAATCGATTTTCCTTCGAACCGACTTCACGTTGCGGAACAAGAGATCATGAATCTTGTGGACTCTGGCCACGTCGTGTTCAGCGACGGAGTTGTGCGACTCACTTCTGCCGGCTACCTCGTCTGCGACGAAATTTGCATGCGACTTATGACGCCATGAGGTATCAACAGGGGTGTTGCCTCTGTTGTTCATTGCCGTGACTGTTGTTCCATTGTCAATCTGAACGAAGTCCCGATTGTCTGCCCGCCACGAACGTACAGTAAGGCAGGCGGGCTTCTCAAATCAGGACGAAGTGAATCTCAACGAGTTCGGTTTTAGTCAGTCTATTTGAGTCCTATCAAGTTCAAGATTCTTCGGCTTTGAAAAGCAAGC
>JACRFA010000140.1 GCA_016218065.1 Ignavibacteriota bacterium
ATGTGAAATTTCTCGCGTCGGACGAGTTGGAAGGCCGCGGCACAGGTTCTGCCGGAAACAAGAAAGCGGCTGAGTATATCGTTGAGCAGTTCACAGCATTCGGTCTGAAGCCTGCAGGCCCGGGCGGCTCATGGTATCAGCCATTCGAGTTTGTGTCTGCTGTCCAGCTCGGCAAGAACAATTCTCTCTCCATCGCGCCGATGATCGGCCCGAAGCGCCCGCTGCTTGTTGACAAAGATTTTCGCCCGCTCGGATTTTCTTCGAACGCCAGCGTAAAAGGCTCGGCCGTCTTTGCGGGGTACGGAATCTCCGCCCCCGAAAAGAACTACGACGACTATGCGAACCTTGACGTCACAGGAAAAGTTGTGATCGCACTGCGCTATGGGCCTGATGGCAACGACATGCACAGCGAGTACTACAAGTTCACATCATTCCGCAACAAGGCCCGTTATGCACGCGACAAGGGCGCTGCGGCATTGATTCTTGTCGATCCGCTTGACGACGATCTTGTGAAGCTCAGCTACGATCAGTCGTTCGCAACATCCGGCATTCCATGTCTCACAATGCACAGGAACCTTCTCGAACGGATTCTTGAGCCACTGAACCGCGACCTCAATCAGATCAGAGACTCGATCAAATCGTCGCGCAAGCCTGTGGCGATTGATCTTCCGGAGCTAACGGTTGACCTTTCGACGGAGATTATCAAAGTCATGGGAACGACTGCGAACGTGATCGGCAAGATCGATGGCGACGATGAAAAGTTGAAGAACGAACACCTGATCATCGGCGCGCACTTCGATCACCTGGGGTTTGGCGGACCCGGCTCCGGTTCGCTGCAGCCTGACGTTCACGAAATTCACAACGGCGCCGACGATAACGCGTCGGGCAGCGCAGGCTTGCTTGAGGTTGCTCAGCGCTTCGGCACGTCAACCGACAAACCGCGTCGCACGATTCTCTTCCTCGCGTTTTCCGGTGAGGAAATGGGGACACTCGGCTCTCAGTACTACACCAACAATCCGGTCATGCCGCTGAACACGTCGATGGCCATGCTCAACATGGACATGATCGGAAGAATGAAGGACAACTCGATTACCGTCAGCGGAGTAGGAACGGCGGCGCTCTGGAATGACCTTGTCAAGAAAGCAAACGCCGAGACCGATACGCTCACGATCAAGACGGTCGCCGACGGATTCGGACCAAGCGATCATGCTTCGTTCTACACGAAGGACATTCCTGTTCTCTTCTTCTTCA
The DNA here is from genome assembly GCA_016218065.1 of Ignavibacteriota bacterium. Taxonomy (GTDB): domain Bacteria; phylum Bacteroidota; class Ignavibacteria; order UBA10030; family UBA6906; genus CAADGV01. The sequence goes on from JACRFA010000140.1 coordinate 1,252, forward strand.
CCGGCAATCACCCCGATTATCACAAGCCATCAGATGATTGGGACAAGATCAATGTGAGCGATGAAGCTCGCGTCGTTCGCTACGTGTACCGAATCGCGAACGAGCTGCAGCAGGTCGCCGAGAAGCCAGCGTTCATCAAGACGCAAACAACAGCAAGCATGGGCGGAGGAGACGGGCGCGGTTTCACCGTGACGCTCGGCGTGGTTCCAGACTACGGAGCGACGGTCGAGGGCATGCGCATCGACGGAACACGCGCAGGCGGACCCGCGGAGAAAGCAGGTTTGAAAGCGGGCGATGTTATAACGAAGCTTGCGAAGAAGAAAGTCATGAACATCTATGACTACATGGGCGTTCTTACCGAGCTGAAAACCGGCGACGTTGTGGAGATCGAAGTGCTGCGCGATGGGAAGTCGATGGTGTTCTCCGCCACGATGCAGAAGAGGTAGGTATCACGGATAGTATTTGATGGTGTACTTGATCATGCGCGCCGGCTCGTCGAGTATGTTGTGCTCGATCTCCTTCTCCAGCGTTCCAGACTGGTCATAGCTGAACACCGTGCGCGTCTGGAAATGATCTTCGGAATCGAAGACGCGCACTTCAATGCGCCTGTCCTGGTTGTCAGTCTTGAACCGCTCACGTACCACGAGGTGACCATCCGATTTGAATTTCGCGTACTCAACCACATTGCCATCATTGTCAACCACATACTCAAGCCGTTCCGCGAGCGATCCATCTGAATCATACGTCGATTGACTGAGTAGATTCCCGTTCGTGTCGTATTTGAGATTGGTTTTGGCCTCGATCTCTCCGTTCCTGTCATACGCAATCTCTTCGGTCTTCTTTCCCTTTGCATCGTAGGCGTATTTGTTCTTCGACTGCAGCTCCCCCTCCGCATTGAGATGATCGGCTTCGGTAAGTCTGCCTGCACCGTCGTACGTGAATGCAATCTTGGCTTTAATCTCGCCATCGCCATCGTACCGAATTTCCTCCACTTTGTTTCCCGCGGCATCATATCGCCGCGACGTCTTTTCGGTCATCGCGGAATCCCGATCGAACTTCATTTCTTCCGTTGCATTGCCACGCGCATCATACGCGTACGTCGTTCGCGAGGCGAGTAGCGTGTCTTGATCGTACACCGCTTCTTCGATCTTGTTGCCCGAGGAATTGTACTTCGAGATCGTGCGCTTGACGAGCCTGCCGTCATCGTACTCCTCCGCAACAACTTGTTTGCCGCTCGGATTGAACTCCGAGTACTCCAGCGCAACTCCCTTCTCAACCGGCGTTCCGAACTTGTACTCGAACGACTCCTTGAGTATCGAACTGATGCGGCGCGTTCGGATTTCTCGCTTGCTCTCAGCTTTCTGTTTCTTAGCCTGAGCCAGAACGTCCGGCTGTAAGGCCGCTAGAACGAGGGCGCAACATGCAAACGCGAGCAACCGTGATCTCTTCATGATTCTCTCTCCGTCACTTTGTTTTTCGAAGTCGATCATGAATGGCTTCCATGAAGTCATGGACGAGCCGAACGCGGGCGTCTTCACTTCGCGCAGCGAAGAAATCGGCCTTCACGTTCCTGACAAGCTCTTGCACCTTCGCCTGTTCCTGCATCGAAACAGTCTGGAGAAAGTGTCTGAGTGTATCTTCCGCTGCCATAGTTCTGAAATGCTCCTTACCTGATTATCTGCTGTATTTCCAACCAGTGTCCTTGAGGTTGAGTACCGAATCCTGTCGAATGAGCTTCGCCTCCGTTACCTTGCCGATGAACACGATATGGTCGCCTGCATCAATGGAGTTGACAATGCTTGCCTCGAGCCAGGCTATCGCTCTCTTGACCAGCGGTGAGCCTCCAAGGCCGAACAAGAGTTCATCGTGCGTCTCGCTCGTCGGAGGCCGAAGATAGCTGCGAGCAATCTCCTTATCTCCCGAAGCCAAGACGTTTACGGAAAAATGCTTGGAGCGCTCGATATCAAACCGAATCTCCGATTCTTTCTCAATTGAGATCATCACGAGTGGCGGATCGAATGAAACCTGACTCACCCAAGTCGCGATAATGACCGTCGGACCTTTTGCTCCATTCGCTCCGACGAGAAACAATCCGTAAGGAAATAGTTCGAAGACCTTCAGTCTCTCTGCTCTGTCCTCTGCCATGCCAACCCCGATGCTTTCATTCACCCTATCGAGCGGAGCAAGTCCCACGGGTAGATTCCCGTGTCGTGTCCGTCTCGCCATCCTATCTTCACTGCATAGTTGCCAACTGGCGTAATAGTCTTGATCTCGTAGCGGCCTGGCGCGCTCGTATCTGGCTCAGGCGGAACATACGATTTGAAAAGCACGGTCTCGCCTTTGCAGCCTGCACAAGGACATTGATCCCGCAACTCTTTCACGGAAATCGTGCTGACCACTCCATCATCCCATTGAATCGAGATCTTCTCGCGGCTTGGTTGTTTGATGCTTACAGGTTTCAAAGAACGTTATTCAGTCTTGAACAGATGTCGGTCTTCATTCGGCAGAATCCACTTTTCTGAGCATCATGTAGTTGCTTCGTACCAAAGAGATTATGCCGTGGTATCATCTAAACCAAAAAGCTTCCTTCACGCATGATCAGTTCTTCTCTTCCACCAAAAAGGAACGTGACTTCCTCAACGCTGATGCGCGGCTGAACAGACGGAACGTACACTCGGTCGATGTGAATGACGTTCTTCGGATTGTTGAACGAGCGCGGACTCGTGACGCCGCCGAAGTGTTCGCTACGTCCGAAAGCAATGTGCAATCCGAGCTTCTCGTCGAGTAGTGTGCTCCCGACAGCCTTCACTCCCCACTCACCAAGAACGCCGATGCCCACTTCAGCAATGTTGCCGTATGCCGGTTCCTCGCCGAGTTTGTCTCTTTCCGATTTCGAACAAACTCCCTGCGAGACAACTTCGACGGCCCTGTTGTTTTCGATGCGATAGACGACAATCTCATCTTCAAACTGAACAGGCAACAAACCCGCTGTACGGCTTGGCTCGTTAGTCCGCTCCCCTTCGTACGGCGTAATGTACGCTTCTCCTGAGGGAAGGTTCGCGACAACGCCCGGCTCACGCATGAGGCCGCCGCTGGCATGAGCCGGCCTGTAGCGAAGATCGTAGAGCGACTCGTACGTTGTTCCATTGGCTCTGAGCCGGATGCGGACGCCGTCGGCCAACTCCATTCTCTCCTGGAATTGGACCACGCGTGCGTGCACTTTCTCGTAGTCGAGCGAGAGCGAAGGGATCATCGATCTCAGAAATCCGGGCATCGATGCACCGCGGAAGCGGAATTTTTTCGCGAACATTTTCAGCGGCGCTGTTGCAGACAGCTCAGGCACTGAAACGACAACGCTCGACGCTGCGAGTACTTCATCGAGCGACACGAGCATGCCGCTGCCGAGCGAAGCATCTCCGATGTACTCATTGATCTTTTTGATGAAGGGCGGCAGATCGCCGTTGTTGGCGCCGACGTTCTGATATGTGCACAGATTGATCTCGCTGAAGGGCGTTTGCGTGCTGTTGGCGTTGAGCCAGCCATACCACTCGCCGACAATGCGTCTGCGATCATGCCACGCATCGTTGTCCGGGACTTTTTCGTCGGGCAGGTCCAGCATGAACGTCAGTTCGTCTTCATCAGCACGAAGGGCGAACACGGAGTGGAACAGCCGCATCAATTCATCAAAGGAGAGATTCTTGATCATCGCGCCCCTCCTCGTCGCTGACAGGCTGTGAGTGAACCGTTCATCGGCTTCTGTTCGTTGGTTGATGTCGTTGACCGACGTGCAACGAGGCTACACCATACGCCGGGCAACCTCTCTCAATGCATCGCGTGTCAGAAACTTCTGCACGAGCGGAAAGAGAATGTGGTTTTCTTTGTGAATATGATTAACGAAGAGTTGAACGATATGCTTCGCAATGTCGTGCAGTTCCTTCCCGGCTTTTCTATCGTTCTTCCTCCGCCCTACTTTCCCAACTGCTTTCCGCAGCAGAACAAATTCCTTCTTCAGGATCTTATGATCCTGACGCATCAATTGCGTCGGCCCTTCGACGTAGCGCTCAAGCACCGGGAACAACGCTTCTTCTTCGCTCTTGTTGTGAACGCTCACTTCATCATCGATGAATTCGAGCGCGAGCAGAATTTTCGCATACGCATCCTCCGAGTATCCGTGCTCAGCAATGGAACGAGTTGCCTTATTGAGCATCGAGAGCTTGACCAACGCTACGTCGTGCTCTTGCATGAACCGGGCAATCGGGTCGATGTTCCGCTTCTCGATCATACCGCTTCGCATGCAGCCTAGACTTCGATGGTCGTCAGATACTTCATACCCTGATCATCGACGCAGCTTTCCAGTTTGCTTAGCAACTCACGCGTTTTCTCATCCTGACCTTCATCGAGCGCATCGTACTCTTCCTCGTTCGCAAAGACATACACCTCGACGAAGTTGTTCTTCTTCCCTTTCACCTCAAACACAGAGTAGTTCTTCTTGCCTACATTGATGAGATGGCTTTTCCCTTCTGCGATGAGCGCCAGGTAACTGCTTCGTTGGTCAGGTTTGATGCTGTACGAAATCGTAAACATCACTCGCGGCATGGAGCCTTCCTTTCTTCTTTCTGTTAATGGGAGTCAGAAGCCGGCTGCGCGGACTTCTTCTTCGTTCATTCCATAGTAATGGGCGATTTCGTGTATCAGAACACGCTGAATAGCTGAGCGCAACTCCTCACGCGTGTCGGCAGATCTCTCAATCGCATGTTTGAAAAGCGAAATCTTATCAGGCACGACCGGATACATCCCGTACGACGTGCCGCGCTTCGTTAGTGGAATTCCCTCATACAACCCAAGCAATACAGTTGGCGGCCGAATACCAAGTCGTGCATTGATTTCTGCCGTCGGCGCTTCATCAACCACTATCTGCACATTCTCCATGTTCGACTGAAACTGTTCGGGCAGCGAATCATACGCACTCTGCACAAGCGACTCGAATTCCTCTCTCGACAGCGTCATTCACGATCAGGCAAATCTGATTGCAGTGATGAGAATTCCCATGACTCCAAGAACGCACGACGCAACCGGCAACCGTCGTTTGCTTTCGAACGCATTCGCTGCCATCATCGCCTCGATGAGCAGGAATGCCATCCAGATCCACAACACCGACTTCAAGCCCAGAATCAAATAGTACTCAAGAGGCTTGATCAACGCGGGCGGCGGATTTGTGCCAAAGAAATCAATCCCGAACGTTGCCAGCTCCAGCGGAATCACGAACACGGCCGCGATTGCCAACGGCACAAACGCGTAAGCGGTGGCAGCAAACATGTTTTTCTTTGTCGCCTTCCCGCGCCAGAACTTCGACAGCAGACGCAGCATCAGGCTGACAAGCGCCAGCGCAACAACACCGAGAATCGGGCCAAGCACAATCCCCATCCCGACAAGCGACACAAGTTCGCCAAACCTATCGCCGAGTTGCTTCATCCACGCAATGTCAAAAAACACCGTCAATCCCGAAACCAGTCCCAGCACAACAGCATAGTTCTTATGACGTGCGAGTACGATTTTCCGGAGCGTTGCACGCGGCGACTCGATCAAGCCCCAAATCGTCTCGAACAGATTCAGGGCGTCGACTCTCGCCTGCAGAAAGCTCTTACACGAAACGCATATTGTGTCAAGCTCGCTGTTTACGATGCCACAAACGGAACAAGTAATCATGGGAACGTAACCATGATGAGTATCTGCGCTCGTCTCTACGAACGAAGCGGATGCAAATTACGAATTTGACCGCTCCCAAACAATGAAATTCATGGTAAGTTGAAGAACACTGACGCCTCAAAATGGCAGCGCCCGGATCAACCGGGCGCTCGTTGTGTGTTGATAGTCTTTCTACTTCTTTTCGAATTTTGCGGTGAAATGTCTCAGCATCGGCGCTTCCTCTGTGATTCGATACCCGGTCAGTTCGTTTCTATGCTCGAATGCCTCGATCACGACTTCGATCACGTAATCGATGTGGCTCTGCGTGTACACTCTGCGCGGTATAGCAAGCCGCACGAGTTCCATGCGGGCAGGGACGAGCTGCTTGTTCTCATCGTACGTGCCGAACATGACGCTCCCGATTTCGACTGAACGGATTCCGCCACGTCTGTACAACTCCACGACGAGCGACTCTCCCGGATAATCATGAACAGGAATGTGCGGCAAGAATTTTTTCGCGTTCAGATAGATTGCATGTCCGCCGGGCGGCTGGAGAATCGGAACACCGGCTCGCGTCAGCCGTTCGCCGAGATACTCAACCGAACGGAGTCTGTATCTGAGATAATTCTCGTCAAGCACTTCGTCGAGACCTTGCGCGATGGCTTCAAGGTCGCGGCCGGCAAGTCCGCCGTAGGTTGGGAATCCCTCAGTGACGATGAGAAGATTCCGAGCCTTCGTGGTCAGCGCATCGTCGTTCAGAGCGAGGAAGCCGCCCATGTTGACGATGGCATCTTTCTTCGCGCTCATCGTGGCGCCATCGGCGTACGAAAACATCTCGCTCACAATCTCCTTCACCGATCTGACGCTGTACCCGTTCTCTCTCATCTTGATGAAGTAAGCATTCTCTGCAAATCTGCACGCATCGAGGAAGAGCGGGATTCCATATTTCTTGCAAAGCTCCTTCGTCTCGCGAATGTTCTGCATCGAAACAGGTTGGCCGCCGCCTGAGTTGTTCGTAACCGTGATCATACAGAGAGGAATGTTCGATGCGCCAGTCTTCTTGATAAACTCCTCAAGCGCAGGGACATCCATGTTTCCTTTGAAATCGGCAATAAGATCAGGGTCACGGCCTTCGGAAGTCGGTAGATCAACTGCTCGCGCGCCGGAGAACTCGATGTTGGCGCGCGTTGTATCGAAATGCGAGTTGTTCGGGATGACTTTGCCGGGACCGCCAACAAGCGTGAAAAGAATCTTCTCTGCCGCCCTTCCCTGATGAGTGGGGATGATGTTCTTCAATCCGGTGAGTTGCCTGACTTTGTGCTCGAAGCGATAGAAGCTCTTCGCTCCCGCGTATGCTTCGTCTCCTTCCATGATGCCTGCCCATTGGCGCGCACTCATCGCTGATGTGCCGCTATCGGTGAGCAGGTCTATCAGTACTTCTTCGGCAGGAAGCATGAAGACATTGTAGTACGCCTTCCTCAAATACGCTTCGCGTTCTCGCTCGGTCGTGAAGTTGATTGGCTCGATGGATTTGATTTTAAACGGCTCAATGATGGTTTTCATGCATGCTCAGGAGTATTGTGTTGAAAGGATTGGGAGAGAACGAATTCCGCATCGCGGCTGAATCAATGTACGGCAGTATCGGGCGGTATGCAACACGCCCGTCGCTTCCGATGTGTGGGATGAAGTGTCGCGTCTCACTTTCTGATTACCGGATTTTGTCCTATCTTGTTCTGGAATGTTATGGAGTTGCTGTGCGCATCTTTCAGAAGAATCTTCGTCCGTCCGATCTTGGCATCGCAATCTATGAGCGGCTGCGAAAAGAAATGCAGTCGAATGAAGATCTGTCGGTGAACCAGTTGTTGGTCGGACTCGAACTTGTTCCCGAAGAACTGCACGAGCAGTACGTCGGCGAGATCATGATTGGGCTGATGTTTGGGGCGACGCTTGCCATCGAGAGCGCGGCAAGCGCCGTAGCAGCACAGCAGGTCATCGCATCACTGAAAGCCGAATTCCTCAACCACCTGCACGAGCAAGGCGCCACGACAATTCAGAAAGCCGAGTGGGAAGCAGTCATCGCCGATCGTTTCCTCACCTACCGAAAATGTCTCGACGGCTACTCCGGTTTCGAGCCGCCCTGGAAGTTGGGCCGCGCATTCTTCTGGACCGTCATCAACAAGGAAATTCATGTGGCCATGTGCGTGAAAATTTGCACACTCTACCTCCTCGCCGCCAAAGATCTCGCGGCGCAGATTCTCGAAGAGTACGGTCCGCGTTTGCAGATGCAACCGCAGATATGACTTTCCCGACATTGTGAACGACAGAAACACCTGCGTCTGTCCATAGCGTCATTCTCAACCCCCCCGAAAGATACACAACTCATCACGATCTGGATTCTCCCAAAGGGATGCCTGCGAAGCGGCATTCACTTCGCTCCGCTCAGTTTACCCTGAGCGAAGTCGGAGGGTTCAGAATGACAAATCAAACTTGCTTGACAACCGTTGCCCCGCGATGTCGAGTCCCCAGAATCGCTTGCTTAAGCGATGCAAGCTTCTCTTCTAACAATGAATAGAACGTCGGCACAATCACCAGCGTGAGGAATGTTGAAACCGTCAGGCCGAAGATGATTGCCACGCCAAGCGGCCGCCAAAAATCCGCACTTTCCGCGCCGATCACGAAGCGGCCAGCGCGCCAATCGAAGTCGAAGCCCGTGGCAAGCGGAACAATGCCGAGCACGGTTGTGGCGGCGGTGAGCAGCACCGGACGCAATCGGGTCTTGCCGGCTTCAATCAATGCTTCATCGAGTGTGAGTCCTGACGCGCGAAGATGTTTTGTGAAATCGAGAAGCACGATCGCATTCTTGACCACGATACCTGCAAGCGAGACAACGCCAACGCCGGTCATGATAACGCTGAAGGGCGTGAACGTTACGAGCAGCCCGATGAACACCCCGATGAGCGACAGCAGCACCGAGAGCATGATTACAAACGGCACCTTCACCGAATTGAACTCCGTGACGATCACGAAGAACACGAGCAGCAGCGTAATGCCGAACGCTCGCGCAAGGAACTCCATCGACTTCTTTTGTTCTTCGTCTTCGCCGGAATACTTGATGGTGTAGTTGTTCGGCAGATCCACACTCGAGAGCTTTGTTTTGACATCGTGAAGAACTTCCGACGCAAGCCGCCCCTCGGCATCGGCAGTAATCGTGATCACGCGCTTCTGATCTTTTCGCTGAATGTCGGCAAGACCGGTCGTCTTCCGAATGTTTGCGACCGAGACGAGCGGAACAGAGATAATCTTTCCCTGCTGATTCATGAATGTGATGTTCAGGTTCTCCAGGTCCTTGACCGACGAGCGCTGGTCTTCCCGAAGTCGGACACGAATCTTGTACTCATCCTCGCCGACGCGATACTTTGAAGCCTCCGCGCCGTTGATTGCAGATCGAACCGTGTTGGCAATCTGGCCGGTGTTCATCCAGAGAAGCGCGGCCTTCTCTCTATCGACTTCTACTTCCACCTCCGGTTTTCCCGCGTTATAGTTATCCTTCACGTCAACGATGTTCGGGATAGTCTTCATCAATTCCTGCAGTCGATTCGACAGCGACACGAGTGTTGGATAGTCTTCTCCCGCAATCTCCACACTGATGGGCGCTCCGACCGGCGGCCCCATTTGCTGTCTCGTCACCTTGACGTCGGCGCCGGCAATGCCGGTCGCGTTTCGCCGGACTTCCTCGGTGGTGACAAAGCTACTTTGCGAGCGCTTCGCTTTCTCGTAGAAGTTGATGGCGATCTGACCTTTGTTCGAGGTTCCCTGTCCGCCGTAGTCGAACACGCTTGTCGATATGCCGATGTTGGCGACGACGAATTCCATGTCGGACGTCCCTTGCAGATTGGCAAAGCGTTCCTCGAGCTGTCCGGCAACACCGTTGGTGACATCGACTGAAGTTCCCGCGGGAGTTTCGATACTTACGGCAATCTGGTTCGGTTGCGTTTCCGGGAAGGTGACCAGGCCGTTGTTGAAAAGGCCAAATGCGAGAGTGATAAGAACGAGGAATGCAAATACCGCGCCCATCGTCAGTGCCTTGTGGCTCAGCGTCCATTTCAGAACATCGATGTACTTGGCGACAGCGTTCGGGAAGAATCGTTCATCGACTTTGTGGTAGATGATCGTGAACGGATTGTACTTCTTATACCATTGTGGATGCTCAATGTTCTCTTTTGCTTTTCTGATTTCTTTCTTGTAGTCGATCCAGCGAGCGCCCTGAACCGGACTGATGACGAACGCGACGATAAGCGATCCACCTAACGTAATGATGAGCGTCAGCGGAAGATATTTCATGAAGTCGCCGATGATGCCCGGCCAGAAGAGAAGCGGAATGAATGCAGAAACTGTCGTGAGCGTGGAAGTAATGACAGGGATCGCAACTTCGGCCGTCGCCTCCTTCGCCGCGACGTCGGGCGGCTTATCGTACACTTGCTGGTGACGATAGATGTTTTCGATAACAACAATCGCATCATCGACGAGAATGCCCAGCACGAGAACCAGCGAAAACAGAACGACGATGTTGAGCGTGATGCCGTACACAGAGAGAACGGAAAAGCCGATGAACATCGAAAGCGGAATCGCCGTCGAGATCAACAGTGAGTTCTTGAATCCGAAGAACATGAACAAGCAGAGAATGACAAGCGCCATTCCCGTCATGATGCTGTTCTCCAACTCATAAACCATTCTGTTCACGAAGATTGACTGATCGTTTGTGATGTCGATCTTCAGGCCCGGAGGCAGATTGGCCTTGCCTTCCTGCAGAATGCCCTTCACAGCCTCGGCAATGCGGACGAGATTCTCGCCGGCCCGCTTCTTTACGGCGAGCGTTACGACTTCGTTGCCGTTGAGCCGCGAGTATGTGAGGCGATCTTCGAACGACAATTGCACTGTCGCGACATCACGCACGTACACGGGCTTGCCGCCGCGCAGCTTCACGACAATGTCTTCGATCGGCTTCACGTCCTTGTACTCGCCCGGCACACGAACCGAGTAGTTTGTCTCCTTCGTGTCAATCGAGCCGCCGGGAACAGAGATGTTTTCGTTGCGGATTGCGTTCATCACGTCATCGAACCCGATCCGGTACTGGTTCAGCAGATCGACATCGCAATTGACCTGGACTTCAGGCTCCAAGCCACCCGACACATCGGCACGCAGCACGCCGGGAATTCCCTCGACTTTTTCCTTGAAGTCATCGGCAATCTCTTTCAGACGCGCAACGCCATACGGTCCGCCGATGTTCACGTACATGATCGGGAATTCGCTGATGTTGATCTCGGTGACGACAGGCTCAAGAATGTCCGAGGGCAGCTCGGATTTTGTCGAATTCACTTTGTCGCGGACGCGTCGCAGCGCTTCATCGATATCGATGCCAATCTCAAACTCGACACTGACGGTGGAGAGTCCCTCCTTCGACGAAGACGTGATTTGCTTGATGTCTTTCAGCGATTTGAGATTGCGTTCGAGCGGCTGCGTCACTAATCCCTCCACATCGCTCGGAGCAACGCCGATGTACGGCACGGTGACGATAATCCAGGGGACTTTCACATCCGGGGCTGCTTCTCTCGGCAGACGCGTGTACGCGCTCCATCCCAACATCACAATGAGAAGAATGAAAATGTACACAGCTACTTTGTTGTCAACACAAATGTTTGAAAGCTTCATAGTGCTCAATGTGTCCTAGTGGTGTTCTCTCGTCTGAACTTCTTTCGCTCGGCGGCGGTCATCTTCTCGGTCGCGTACTGGTAGATCAGTCGAGCGCCCCGATCTTTCCACTTCAGCAAAAACTTCTCGGTGTCGCGCCTTCTCAGCTTCCATGCTTCGCGGAGAAACCAGCCAACACCTTGCTGCACCTCGCGGTCCTTATCTTCCATGAGCGGCTCAATGTGCTGAAAGAGCGAGTTGAAGTCGCTCGTGGCGCCCAGCATTTTGATCATCGAGACAGGGACACATCGTCGTTGATACTTTCTCTCGACCGCGGTCCACGCCGCAACTTCTTCGAGCGGCACAATCCGGTTCACGAGAAAATAGGAGATGATATCGATTGCCATGATGTCGGCATGCGCCCAGTTGATAATGCCCCGCGCAAACCACTGTTCAACAGCGCTGAACGTGCTTCGTGTAAATCGATCGGTGAAGTTTTTCAGGAGGTGAATGGCGAAGCTCGTCTCTTCATACTTGCCGCTCTTCAGCAGCAGCTGGGCCGCGTGCAGTACCAACGGAAGATCGACAACCTCTTCGCGCAAGAGCATTGCTGCCTTGCATTCGAATTTTTCTTTCGTTAACCCGTACGCATCGTAGCCTTCTTTGAAGAAGCGAGAGTACTTCTTCACGACAGCCGGACTTGCATTCACAATGCAAAACCGACGAATGTTATTGCTAAGAGTTCGAGGAGTCATGATGGCGCCCCTTCGATTCGGGTTTGAGTGAGTTTATTTTGCGACAACTACGTTCTGTCCATCGATCACGTCTCTGTAGCCGCTCACGATAAGCCGCTCACCGGCTTTGATGCCAGAGACAATCTCCACTTGATTGTCGGTTCGTCCGCCAAGACGGATCACGCGTTCCTGTGCAACGCCATTCTTCTCCACGTACACGACGAGTTTGTTTCTGTCCACCTGTTGCACGATCCCCTCATCAATCAGCAGAGCGTCCTTCGACGTCGAGAGATTGATTTTTACCTTGGCGATCATCTCAGGTTTAAGAAGAAGTCCTTGGTTCGAAATGACGGACTCAATCGGGAATGTTCGATTGTCGGAGTTGATCGTCGCGCCGATGTACGAGACTTTGCCCGCGAACGATTTGCCGGGATAGGCCTGCACTGTAAGGCTGATGGACGTTCCGGGTTTGATGCTGGCAGCATGGCGCTCAGGAACGTTGATCACAACCTTGACCATAGTGATGTTCACGACGCGGGCAATCGGCGCTCCGGGCGCGGCCATCTCACCAATATCCGCGTATCGATCGTCCAGTATGCCGCTGATCGGGCTTTTGATGCGTGTGCGTTCCCATCTGGCCAGCATCAGATCCGACTGTGCTTTTGCAGCGTCGCGTCCGTACTCGGTCGTCTTCAACTGCCATTCGCTCACAGCTTGTTCACTAAAGACCTTCTGTTGCTTCTCGTATGTGAGCGATGATGATTTGTACTGCGCAAGCGCGGCATCGTAGCTCGCCTTTGCGACATCGTCATTCAGCACAACAAGCGTCGCGCCTCTCGTCACGTGTCTCCCCTTCTCGAAGTTCCAGCTCTTCACAACGCCGCCTTCTTCCGGGCTGATCAGAATATCGTCGTAGGCTTTGATGCTTCCGCTCAGCTGCAGGGTCTCGCTGAACGACTGCGTGGCGAGTTCCTTGACCCGAACAGTGATTTCCTTCGAGCCGTGATTCGGTGGAGTTTGTTCTGAATTGGATTTGCCGCAACCGTTCAATCCCAAAGCGAACAGGAATGCCGAGAGAGTAATGAGAGCTTCAACATAAATCTTCATAGTCTAGTCCTCTAATCCAAGTCCTTGAACATAATCGGGTGTTCGTCCGAGCAACTGATCAAGCTCGGCGGATGCAATGAGATAATCGTACACAGCTTGCATGCGATTCGTTTTTGCAGTCGTCAGTGCAAGCTGTGCATCATTCACTTCGAGCTGCGTTCCGCTGCCGCTTGTGAATCGCGTTGTCGCGATGCGATAGCCCTTCTCGGCTTGCTCAACCGTTCTCTGCTGGGCCAGAACGCGCTCGCCTGCTCGACCGAGCGTCATCACAGTTGATTGCACGGCTGTGCGCAACACCTTTTCGGTGTTCGCGATCTGCTCCTCCGTTTTGCGTGTGTCGAGTTCGGCCTGCTCTACACGCGCTGCCGTCCGAAATCCGTTGAAGAGATTGATGGAAAGCGACAGGCCAACCAGGGCGCTCTTGACGAAATCGTTCGTCGAGATGCGCAGGTCATTCTTCTGTGTTTGTAGCTGATAGTTGCCGAACGCTGCGAGACTCGGCAAGTAGTTCGAACGCTCGATCGCAGAGAAGGCATCGTTGACTTCGCGCTGATAGCGCAACGCCGCGAGGCCAGGGTTATGATCCAGCACTGTTTCTTGTGAATGTGAGATGATGTTCTGGTCGAGCTGAGCATATTCCAGTGAGCCATCCAACTCAATCTCGTCAGCCACCTGCAAGCCCATCACAATCTTCAGGTTGTTCAGCGCCAGATCGTAATTGTTTTCGGCTCGGATGACTTCAGGCCGGAGATTCGCGACGCCAACTTCTGCGCGCAGCTTGTCGTACTCGGAAAGCAATCCCTGTTCGGCCAGGATTGAAACATTCTTCAGGTTGTCTTCCGCGTTCGCCAGATTCGAGCGCAGCATTGCCCGCACCTCGTTCGTAAGCAAAACGCCGTAGAAAGCTTTTCGCGTACTCGCGATCGTCTCGCATTCCTTCGAGCGATACACTTCACGCGCGGCTTGTGAGTAAATCTTCGCCGTCCCGACGCCCGTGAACACAGCCGAACTGAAGAGCACCTGCGATACTGTTACGTTCAGATTGATGGAGTGATTCGATCCGATCTCAATCGGCACAACCTGACCTTGAGCGGAAGCGCTTGTATCAAAAATGTTCGGGAAGAAAAACACCGGCTTCTTGATCGCTCTGGAATACTGCCCCGTGAAATCGATGCTCGGCAGAGCATAACCCCACGCTTCGCGCAAACGCGCATCGGCCCTTCCCACTTCATGCTTTGCTGCCGCAAGATCGTGGTTGAACTGAACGGCTGACTTCACCGCATCAGCCAACGTCACGCGTCGTGGAGCAAGTGTCTGAGCCGTCATCGACGCGTGCGTCAATGACGCGAGCGCAACAATGCATAGAAACAGCAAACGTGTATGCCACCAATGTCTCATGGAATAACGAGAGTCGTGATTGAAAATAGGGAACAGTCCTGTGACTACAGGCTGGATAAATTAGGAAAGAACAGATACGCGGAACAGCACGCGTGCAGAGCACCCACGCGCCCGTTTACAGCAACGCGGCTCCATCAAAACAGGAAACTTCTTTGCCGGCAGAAATTCTATTCGCTCTGATAATCAACGAGCGTGAACAACTGGTACGAACTCAATCGCGCCCGCGCCTTCAAAAACGATAGCTCGATCAAGAATGCGAGACCCGCAATCTGACCGCCGAGACGCTCCACAAGTTTGGCCGCAGCGAGCACCGTCCCGCCGGTCGCTAACAAATCGTCGATGATCAGCACTCGTTCGCCCGGGGCAATTGCGTCCTTGTGAATTTCCACGGCGTCGGTCCCGTACTCCAGCGCGTACTCTTCGCGAATTGTCTCGGCGGGAAGTTTCTTCGGCTTGCGCACCGGAACGAATCCCGCGCCAAGCTTGTACGCGAGCGGCGCGCCAAAAACAAATCCCCTCGACTCGATGCTCACCACTTTTGCAATCTTCTCGTCCTTGTAGCGCTCGTAGAACGCGTCGATGGCGCAAGCAAACGAGTGCGGGTCCTTCAGAAGAGTGGTAATATCGCGAAACACGATTCCCTTCTTCGGGAAATCAGGAATACTTCGAATGCTGGAACTGATTTCTGTCGTCGTCATTTTACCGCCGCCTTACCATTGTTGTTTTTCTTTGTTCAGAAAAGCCGCGATACCTGTTTTGCAGTCAGGAGTCATGCGCGCCGCCGCGTTCATATTCGCGGCAAAATCGAGCGAGTCCATAAGATTCAATCCGTGCAGCTTCGAGAACATCTCCTTGCACAAGCCCATGGCGTGCAGACTGTTCGAGGCACACAATTCATCCGCGAGCTTCTGCGCCGACCTCTCCAAGTCGTTTTCCGCAACAACGTTGTTCACCAGTCCAATCGCATGCGCCTCAGCCGCGTTGATGATGTTGCCGCGCAGAACAAGCTCTCGCGCCCTTCCCTCTCCAATCCGTTTGATCAGGAAGATCAGCACAACGGCCGGAATGAACCCGATGCGAACTTCCGTGTAGCCGAACGTCGCGTTCTCTTTCGACGCCAGCACAAAATCACACACGCTTGCGAGGCCGCAGCCGCATGCGAGCGCCGCGCCGTGAACCACCGCAATCACCGGCTTCCGGATTTCGTACATCGTTCGAAAGAGATTCGCCAACTTCGATGAATCGTTTCGATTCTCCTCCAAACTGAACGAAGCAATGCGGCTTAAGTATTCGAGATCGGCGCCTGCGCAAAACGCCGCGCCAGCGCCCTTCAGAAGAATGGCCTTTACGTTTTGGTCGCGGCTTGCCTGGACGAATGCCGTGGTGAGTTCACTGATCATCACATCGTCCAATGCATTACGTTTCTCAGGACGATTGAGGGTGATTGTTGCTTTGCGATCGGTGATGTCGTAGAGAAGTCTGCTAAACTGCATGTCTCAAAATAGAAAGAAGCGTTGCGAAAAACAAGCATGATGGAGAGTGATGGTTGCTTTGCTTCATCTGGGCCAGCGACTGGCCTGCCTGCCGGTCTACGACTCATAGAGCAGGCAGGCGGTCGCCCTTAAAACAAATCCCGCTACTCACTGACTCGAATAGCGGGATGAACTCAGACACAACGCTGAATCACTAGCAGGCTGTTCCTCATGTCATTCCGATGGAGCGAAGCGACTGAGGAATCTCTCTCTTTGGGATTAGATTCTCCCGAGGGGACGCCCTTGGCGCTCACCCCGCCAAAGAGCGTCGGGTTCGGAATGACATTAACCTCGGTTTTTCAACGGCCTGCTCTAGCAGTCGTAATACAAACCGAACTCGAACGGATGCGGACGCAGAGACATCGGCTTCACTTCTCGTTCAATCTTGTACGCGATCCAGGTCTCGATCACATCTTCCGTGAACACGTCGCCGCGCAGCAGGAAGTCATGATCGCGCTCCAACGCAGCAATCGCCTCCTGCAACGAGCCGGGCGTTGACGGAACGTGCTTCAACTCTTCCGGCTCCATGTCGTAGATGTCTTTGTCGAGCGGATCTCCCGGATCGATCTTGTTGATGATGCCGTCGAGTCCGGCGAGAAGCATCGCGGAAAATTGCAGATACGGATTTCCCGAAGCATCCGGGCAGCGGAATTCGACGCGCTTCGATTTCGGGCTTGATGAATACATCGGGATGCGCACCGACGCGCTTCTGTTGCGCTGTGAGTACGCGAGGTTCACCGGCGCTTCAAAGCCGGGCACGAGTCTCTTGTACGAATTCGTTGTCGGGTTGGTGATGGCGCAAAGCGCCGGCGCATGCTTCAACAATCCGCCAATGTAATACAGCGCCATCTCGCTCAGATTCGCGTAGCCGTTCCCGTAGAACAGCGGCTTTCCGCCCTTCCACAAACTCTGATGCACGTGCATGCCCGAGCCGTTGTCGCCGTAGATTGGCTTCGGCATGAATGTCGCCGTCTTGCCGTTCTTCTTCGCTGTGTTCTTGATGATGTACTTAAACATCATCATGTCATCTGCATGCTTCAGCAGTTCTTCGAACTTCAAATCAATTTCCGCCTGTCCGCCGCTTGCCACTTCATGATGCTGCGTTTCGACTTCGAGACCCGCGGACATCATGTTCAACACCATCTCGTTCCGCAAATCCATCTGATGATCTGTCGGCGGCGCAGGATAATAGCCTTCCTTGTAACGCGGCTTGTAGCCGAGATTCGGCGTTTCATCGCGGCCCGAATTCCATCTCCCCTCAATCGAATCGACGAAGTAGAAACTATTGTGTCCGTTCGTATCGAATCGAACATCGTCGAAGATGAAGAACTCCGCTTCGGCGCCCATGTACGCTATGTCTGCGATGCCGGTGGATTTCAGATACTGCTCAGCTTTATGCGCAATGCCGCGTGCACATCGGCTGAAGCGTTCCTTCGTGAGCGGGTCGTAGATGTCGCAAATGAAACTGATGGTTTTCGTCTCGACAAACGAATCGATGAACACCGTGTTTGCATCCGGCACGATCAGCATGTCGCTTTCATTAATTGCCTTGAAGCCGCGAATCGACGAGCCATCGAATCCAAATCCGTCTTCGAACGATTCAGCGTTGAGCCGATGCACGGGAACAGTGACGTGTTGCCAAATGCCCGGCAAGTCGATGAATTTGAAATCCACCATCTTGACGTTGTTGTCCTTGATCATGCGGAACACGCTGTCAACAGCGGACATTTCCTTTTTGGTTTTTGCCATTGTGCTGCACCTTTAGGTTAGTTGTTGGATGATTATGTTCAGATGATTTCGTGATATCCCTTTTCGCCATGCTCACTTCTCCACTCCAACTCTGACCTGCATAGTTTCTTTTGAAGTCGAGAGAACAAGATTCGTTCGCGTACTCACAACTCCATTCCACGCCTGAATCTTTGCCAGCAGCTTCTCCAGCGATTCCGTGTTCCTGGTTCTAATCTTCAGCAGGTGAGATCCTTCGCCGGTGATCGCGTGGCACTCAAGTATGTCGTCAAGGTGATTCGCATGATCGAGGAAAGCAGCATAGTGCTTGGATGAATCGACTGTAACGAAGATAAACGCGGTGATGTCTTTGCCGAGTTTCTTGTAATCGACCGTCGCGAAGTAGCCGGTGATGATTCCGCTCTCTTCGAGTTTCTTCAGTCGTTCGCTCACGGAAGGCAGCGACAGGCCGACTTCGGTCGCAAGGTCGTTGCGCTTCGTGCGACCGCTGCGCTGCAGTTTGTCAAGAATCTTGATATCGATTTCGTCGAGCATGATGCGTTACGGAGATGGTTAGATCGGTAAGGCCCGATTGCACCTAAGTAACTTAGGCAGAATCGTAATTTTGGCTACAAATATAAGTCAGACAGACCACTTTGTCAAGAGAATTTTTGCTACTTCGGATTGGAGTGACGCGGGCTACAAGACGAAGCGCAAGTTCTAAAGGGAAGATACCGAGACGTGTGTTTGTTGGAGAACTTCAGGAATGGTTGTTCTGACTCTTCTGCCGCAGCGTCGCGATGGAAGCCGCGACATTTTCATTGCCGAAAATGTAATTGCCCGCCACAAGCACAGTGGCGCCGGCGCGGACGATTGCTTCAGCAGTTCGATCATCCACTCCACCGTCAACTTCGAGAAACACATCAGGCTTGGTCTCCTTGATCATCTCAGCAGTGCGCCGAATCTTCTCGACCGATGCTTGGATGAATGACTGTCCGCCAAAGCCGGGATTCACCGACATGATCAAGATGAGATCGACGAACGGAAGAATTTCCTTCAGTAGTGAAACCGGAGTCGCAGGATTGATGCTGACGCCTGCCTTCATGCCGAGTTCATGAACTCGCTCCACTGTTCGGTGGAGATGTGTGCACGCTTCGTAGTGAACCGTGAGATGATCGGCGCCGGCTTGTCTGAAGATCTCAAGGTACGCGTCAGGGTTCGCGATCATGAGATGCGTGTCGAATGGAAGCTTCGTGTGCTTGCGCAACGACTTGATGACCGGCGGGCCAATGGTGATGTTCGGAACAAAATGTCCGTCCATGATGTCGAGGTGGATCCAATCCGCGCCGGCGGCCTCGACGAGTTGGATTTGCGATTTCAGTTCAGCGAAGTCTGCTGCGAGAATCGAGGGGGCAATTTTTACCATGGCGGTGTGTTAGCGTTCATCCAGGACTTTTCCGACTTTGACAATAAACAGATCGATGCTCTTTCCGGGTTCGACCGACGAGCCGGGCTTTGGAAACTGATCGACCACAGTGTTCGGCAACAAATCGTTGTTCACCTGTTCAGTGACGATGCCAACGCGCAGGCCTGTACGCGCGAGAACTTTCTCCGCATCCGCCAGCGACTTCCCTGTGAGATCAGGAACCTCCGTGCTCGAGGAGAGCGCTCCGGAGCTGACCGTGAGACCAACGACAGTTCCTTTCTTCACCTTCTGAATTGGCATGACAGTTTGCGAGATTACTGTATTCACCGGACTCGAATCCGAAGCGGCGTACTCCACCTCACCGAGTTCCAGTCCGTTGCGTTCGAGCGCAAACTTTGCTTCGCGCAACGAGCGCCCTCGCAACTGCGGCACGTTGACCTGCACTTCTCCTCCACACACAGTCAGATAGACGTGCCGGCCATATTTCACAATTGCATTCGCCTTTGGATTCTGCGTCACAACAGATCCCGCGGGCAACGAATTATCCAGAACGGTATCGCTGAGAATTCCAACCAAACCGGCCGTAGCGAGAATGTTCTCCGCATCTTCCGCGGTACGCCCCGTCACTTCGGGTACCGAAAGCGTTCCGCCGTGATAGACATACCAGGGCAAAACGGCATAGTTCATCAGAATGAAAACTGCAACGAATATTCCCACGCCGTATTGAAATCCCCTGCTCATCGCAATGCGCTTGAGACGTTGCAGCGTTCTTTGAAGGAAAGCGATTAGCGTATTGCCGAAAGCAATAACCCTGGGGTCTTTCAAGAATTGTTGGATTTTATCTTTCAAGGTCAGCAACGAGAAACCTCATGATGCGTTTGAAAAAAATATAGCCAATTCGTCATCCATCTACAACAAAACGTTCTTGCAAAACTGAGGTATTGTTCTGATATTGAATTCGAAAGGCGTGCTCACATGCCTTGTCGTGAACTCACCGATGGAGAACGCTCAGCATGATCGTGCAGATTCCTAGAACGATCCTTCTCATAGTCTCAACTTCTCTCGCGCTTGTCGCGTTGGCGTTATCGGCCCTCGCCATGGAACCCGATACATCTGACCTTGTTGTCGAGGAATCCAACCTCGGAACGCCTCCGGCAATTCTCTCGCGTCCAGCGTTGATGCTGCCGGGAATTGCTGATATCGCTCACGTCGAAGGCAAGGTGCGGATTCGTGTTCTCGTCGGGAAAGACGGCAAGCCGATCAAGACTCATATCGTACACCGAGTTCCTGAGTTCGCGTTTATCTTTGACGATGAGGCCAGGCTCTTTGCCATGAACATTCAGTTTTCGCCGGCGCTCGACAGCGGCGGCAATGCCGTGAACGCGTGGGTGACAATACCTCTGGATTTTCAGCTCGATGACTTCGAGCCACCCGTTACTCTCGAAACGGGCGTCTCCGAATATCCTGAAAGGGCGAAGGCGCTCGGCATTGAAGGTTGGGTGGGAGTGGCCGTTGTTGTTGACGACATGGGATTTGTGTCGAAAGATGTGAATCCCGTGATCATTGCCCGCGAATTTCCTGAAGAGACGATCTTCGACCACGCGGCGATCGATGCAGCGCGGAAGTCGAGGTTCACTCCGGGCAGGTCAAAGCTTGGCAACGAAAAAAGCTGGGCTTTTGTGAAGATCACGTTTACGATTCCAGAATAGGAAACGACTTCTGCAGTCGTTTTCGGCGGGAGTTACACTCCGGCAGTAAGTTTTTTGTTCCTTGCGGCTCTTAAGTTCAGATCAAAACTCACACTTACTTCACGGGATCTCAGGCGCGCGATCCGGGACACTGATGATGCACGAAATCACCTCAACCTATCGCGGCAGTCGGTCAACGTTCGATGTAGAAACGTATGATCACGAACATGAGAGTCTCTTCCCCACCAAGCGCATCCGCAAGATCGTCTGGTCAATCTATTACAAATACTTCAAGCAAGGTGATTCACTTCTGGAGCTAAACTGCGGTACAGGAGCAGATGCACTTGAGCTTGCGTCGAACGGCATCTATGTCACCGCAACAGATGCGTCAGTCGAAATGATGAGCGTAGTTCGCAAGAAAGTCACCGCCACCGCTTTGCATCAGTTTGTCTTCCCGCTGCACCTTCCGCTTTCTCGACTCAGAACACTGTACGGTCGGCAGTATGACGGCGTCATTTCAAGTTTCGGGGGACTGAACTGCACCAATCAGCTGCACCAGGTGGCGCACGATCTGGCAATGCTTGTGAAGCCCGGTGGAATCATCGTCCTCAGCATTCTATCCAAATTCTCATTTTGGGAAACGATCTCATTTCTCTTGCGCGGCGAGTGGAATCGGGCATTCCGGCGCAGACTTCCGGATGGCGTTCTGACGAAAATGAAAGGGGAATTGGTGTGGGCACATTATTACTCGCCTGCTCAGATCAGAACAACCTTCGCCCCACACTTTGACTGTGTTGAACATCGCGGAATAAACATCTTCTCTCTACCCCCAACTTCAATCAAAATATATAGATTGCTCGGCAGAATGAATCGTCTGCTTGAATATCTCGATGACCACCTTCCTCCGGGTTCTGGCCTCCATTCGTTTGGCAATCACTTTACGATTGTGCTTCGGCGAAAAGGCGTAGCGTGAATTCGCGAAGACAGAGTCAATCAGCAAAATTCTTGCAAACGCGAAACTTCATCGAGCTTGGTGACGTTATGTAGTGTGTATTATCGCCAAAACTGTCTTCAAAGATTTATCTTACGCATGATTTTTCGAGTTTTCATTCCGACTCTGCTGCTCACCCTGCAGTTTGTCCTCTACATTCGCACTCGCAACTGGACGCGAAGGCGATTCCCAAACAAGCGCTGGATCAGCATTGTTGTGGCAACGCTGTTTCTCGTGATGAACACGGCCTTGCTCGTCGTATTGATCCTGCGACCCAAGCCGGAGATCTACTCTGATTGGTTCAAGTACACCGCGGTTTATCCATTCTTCATCTGGCACGGAGCCACGATCTTCATCGGGCTTGTGGTCCTGATCAGCATGATCATCAAGTCACCGTTCCTGGCTATCTGGGCGTTCCTGAAACGTCTGAGACCAACGCGCGAGCACATCACCGCGCTACAAGCAAAACCAGCCTACCAAAGTTTCGATTCGTCGCGAAGAGTTTTCCTGCGGCGGAGCATGTACGGACTCACGGCTGCTTCATTTGGTGCAAGCGCATACGGGATGTTCTACGAAAAGAATGGACACGAAGTAACCAACGTGCAATTTCGAGTTCGCAATCTGCCCAAAGCGTTTCATGGATTCACGATCGCTCTCGTCAGCGACATCCACTCCAGCGTCAACATGCTGAAGGATGAGATGGACAAGTACGTCGGGATTGTGAACTCTCTGCGTTGCGATCTCGTGCTCGTCACAGGAGATTTCGTCAACAGCCTGACGAGCGAGGTGTATCCGTTCGCGGAGGCATTCAGCAGCCTTTCGGCGCCGCACGGCGTGTACGGAGTCATGGGCAACCACGATTACTTCGCGCCTCAGCCAGAGACCGTAGCAAAAGAAGTCGATGCATGTGGCATACAATTACTGCGCAATGACAAAGCTCTTATCAAGAAGAACGGAAGCGCGTTGTACCTTATTGGACTTGATGATGTCGGAAATCCGAAGCGTATAGACGAAGCGCTTGAGCGGACACTCAGCTACGCACCACTGAACATTCCAAAACTGCTGATGGTGCATCGGCCGTATTTCTTGCAGCAGGCAGCAAACAAAGACATCGATCTTGTGTTTAGCGGACACACGCATGGCGGCCAAGTCGTGCTGGCAACGATTGGCAAAGCCGTGATTGCTCCGGCCTCGCTCGCGTCGCGATATGTCTGGGGCAAGTATTCCATCGGCAACACGCAGATGTACGTGAACCGCGGCATTGGAACAGTCGGCCTCCCGATCCGGCTTAACTGTCCCCCCGAGATAACAAAAATAACCTTGATGCCTCAAGAGCCGGAAGCTTGAGAAGCCTCACGCAGTCTCCGTCGACTTCGGGACAATCGACCTCGTCATTTTCACTTAAGCAGACCGAGGTAGTATGTTATCGAGGTGCTATGGGCCACCGACGGGCCTGCCTGCCGGTAGGCTGGTATTGCTCGTCAAGACTGCAGTACATGGCGCGTAGCCTGACTGCCGTCAGGCAGGCGAGACAGTCAACATCGGCGCAAAGGCAGTCGCTCAGCTCCCCTCAACCCGCAATGATACAATGAGGCAACGGTGCAAAGCTGCAAAGCTGCAATGATGCTCTGATCCAATCCAACATGTCGTTGCATCTGTCTCACCCATTCGATATATTTTTTCCCAATCACATCTCATCCGAATGGATTACAAGAAACTCGCCAGGCAGGCTGCAGCATCACGCAAATTCTCTTATTCACCTTATTCGAATTTTCGAGTCGGCGCTGCTCTTCTCACAAAACGCGGCAAGGTGTATTCGGGTTGCAACATTGAAATCAGCTCGTTTGCGTTGACGATCTGCGGTGAGCGGACTGCGATCTTCAAGGCAATCTCCGAGGGCGAGCGCGAGTTCAAAGCAATCGCCGTCGCCACTGATGAGGACAGCTTCACGGCGCCGTGTGGAGCATGCCGGCAGGTTCTCATGGATCTGGCTGGAGATATCGATTTCGTCATGAGCAACAAGTCAGGCGAGATCAAAGTCCTGAAGATGAGCGAGCTATTTCCCCACCCGTTCGGCTCGGAGAACTTCCACAAGAAGAAAAAGCGAACATGAACATTCCCACAATACATGATTCTCCTAAAGGCATCGGCTGGATTGAAGTGATCGTCGGCTGCATGTTCAGCGGCAAGACCGAAGAGTTGATCAGACGACTACGGCGAGCTGAGATTGCGAAGCAACGAGTGATGGTCTTCAAGCCGAAGATCGATAACCGGTACAGCTCTGACCATATCGTCTCGCACAGCGAAGCCCGGCTGAAGTCAATGGTAGTTGAGAATTCATCTGAGTTGGAACAACTCGCTTCTGATGCACAGGTTATTGGTATTGACGAAGGCCAGTTCTTCGATTCAAACATTGTTGATGTCGTTGAACGTCTTGCCAACCAGGGGAAGCGAGTGGTTATCGCCGGGCTTGATCAAGACTATCGCGGCAAGCCGTTCGAACCCATGCCGCAGCTTCTCGCCATCGCCGAGTATATCACGAAGACGCTCGCCATCTGTATGATTTGTGGAAACCCCGCCGATCGCACACAACGCACCTCAGCATCGACAGAGCGCGTGCTCGTGGGGGCAAAGGATTCGTATGAAGCGCGCTGCCGCAGATGCTTCGAACCGCCAACAGCTTAATCAGACAAATTCAAGAAAGCCGCACCAATGACAGTCGTCTCCGTACTCAATGGCCTGCTCGGCATGGCAGTTCTGCTGGGCATAGCGCTTCTCGCTTCCAACAACAAACGGCGCGTCAACTGGCGACTCGTCGCGTCTGGACTTGTGCTCCAGATAATCTTTGCGGTGCTTATGCTCAAGGGAGAAGAGCTCTCTGTGTACTTCTCTCCGTTGGGTTGGCCAAAGCTGCTCTTCGAAAACATTAGCTACGGCTTTGTTGTCCTCCTCGGATTCACGACTGAGGGAGCGAAGTTTGTCTTCGGCAATCTAGCAAACGCCCCAGGCACCAAAGACACCATGGGCTTCTTCTTTGCTTTCCAGGTTCTTCCCACAATAATCTTCTTTGCATCACTCATGTCAGTCCTTTATTATCTTGGAGTTATGCAGCAGATAGTTCGAGGGATGGCCTGGGTGATGGCACGAGTGATGGGAACAAGCGGAGCCGAATCGCTTTCCAATTCCGCCAACATCTTCGTCGGACAAACCGAAGCCCCGTTGATGATCAAGCCCTTCATCAAAGGCATGACGCAATCCGAGTTGCTCACAATAATGATTGGTGGGATGTGTACCATCGCCGGCGGCGTCATGGCGGCTTACGTGCAGATGCTCGGCTATTCCTACGCGCAGGCACATGGAATGGATGTCATGACTGGTCAGGTGAAGTTCGCAGCGCAACTCATGGCCGCAAGCATCATGGCTGCTCCCGCAGGACTGGCGATTGCCAAGATCATCTTCCCCGAAACGCAAGACTCGGAAACGAAGGGGAAGCTCAAAATCAAAGTCGAGAAGAACGCATCGAATGTGATTGAGGCCGCGGCCGTTGGAGCAGGTGACGGACTGCATCTCGCACTCAACGTTGGCGCCATGCTTCTCGCATTCATCGCCTTGATTGCTCTGATCAACTGGATACTTACATCGCTTGGCGGATTCCTTGGCGTGAATCAATTCTTCCTTGCAAACTACAATCAGCCCCTCTCGCTTCAACTTCTCTTCGGCATCCTACTTCAGTACCTCGCCGTCGTCATCGGCGTCCCGTGGAATGACGCCTTGCAGGTTGGGTCGCTCATCGGGACGAAAATAGTATTGAATGAATTTGTCGGCTATCTGGATCTATCTTCAATGATCACAGCGGGAAAGATTTATTCCGATAAAGCGATTATGATGGCAACGTTCGCACTCTGCGGCTTCGCAAACTTCTCGTCCATTGCCATTCAGATCGGGGGAATCAGTCCGCTGGCGCCCGAGAGGAGAAAAGATCTTGCATCGCTCGGACTTCGAGCAGTGCTCGGCGGTATGTTGGCAAATCTTATGACAGCAACAGTAGCGGGGATGTTCTTTGGATCATGAGCAGGAACTCAACGAGTCGGTAGCGTACATTCTGGATCACGTTCAGGCCCGGCCGACGATTGCCGTTGTACTCGGATCAGGACTGGGAGACTTTGCCGACAATCTTGTTGACCGCGAGATCATCGCCACCGCAGACATTCCGAACTACCCGCGCTCGACAATTGTCGGGCACAAGGGCAAGCTCGTGTTCGCAAGTGTCGGCAACAAGCCCATCGTCGCGTTTCAGGGAAGGACACACTACTACGAATCGAACAACCTGAAGTCAGTCCTCTTCCCCGTTCATGTTGCTCACAGGCTCGGCATCAAGCAGTTGATCGTGACCAACGCAGCCGGCGGACTCAACAGGAATTTCGTGGGCGGCGATCTGATGATCATGACCGACCAAATCAATCTGACGTTCGTACGAATACCGGGCTTCGAGTTTTCGGACGCCTCGCTTCGACCAATCTACTCGCACGCCATGATCGAAAAAGCAGAGCAAGCCGCCGCCGAGAACACTATCACAGTTCGCAAAGGAGTTTACGTCGGCTTGAAAGGCCCATCGTACGAAACCGCTGCCGAGATTGGAATGCTCACGCGCATCGGGGGCGACGCCGTTGGCATGTCAACAGTCTTCGAGACTTCGCTCGCATCATCGCTTGGCATGGAGGTTCTTGGCATCTCGTGCATCACCAATCTTGCCACGGGCATCAGCCCCACCAAACTCAGCCACGAAGAAGTCACTGAAGTTGGCAACCGGGTGAAGCATACATTCGCCCGGCTCATCTCAGCAACAATTGCGCTGCTGTGAATCAGTGGGCGACCTTGATGTAGCCCCAGCCTGCCCGTTGCTTCGCGATGATCTCGTAGATGCCATCCGGCACAGTTCCAACTCCCTCAACCAACATCTTCTCATCGACGTTATTGTTTTTGAGCGCAACCTTGCAGACACGCAATGACACGCCCGGCATTCGTATCACTTCTTTAACGTCCGCCAACACCGTCGATTTCTCCGGCATCACTAGCTCGAATCCTTTTCCGTACATGACAACCTCAAGCTCAGCCTTGGGATTGGCCTTGGCGATTTCTTTCACCCAACGCATGACCGCCTTCTGGTCCAGGCTATCACGGCTCGTCATATCAAAGACCACGCGGTAGTCGCTGCCTTGAGCCAGCGCATACGAAAATGCAGACACGGCAAGAACGAAGAGGACGAAGTATTTCATGGAACCCTCCTGATGATGTCAGATTTTGATGAGATGTGGTGTGCTACATGGGAGTGAACACCGGGAGTTGAGGCGAGGTTTCGCGGAACAAAGAAGGCGCGCCAGCTTTAGCGCGCCTTCACTTTCGGAAACATCCTAGCGAGCGAGAATCATCTTACGTGTCTGCGAAAAGCTGCCGGCGGTCAGCTTGTAGAAGTACACTCCGCTGGCAAGCCGACTCGCATCGAACGAAACCTGATACGTTCCCGGCTCCTTCTTCTCCTCCACGAGCGTTGCAACCTCTCTCCCAAGCACATCGAACACCTTTAACGAAACAGATCCCGATTTCCTATCCCCTGGAATTTGGAATTCGATATTTGTTTTGGGATTGAACGGATTCGGATAATTCTGTTCAAGCGCATACGTGGTCGGAATTGTTTCTCCCTGCTCAACGCCCAGCGACGTCTTGATCTGAATCCACTTCAGTTTTGCAGCGTCGGCGTTTGCTTGAACAGCCGCGAGGTTTGCGCCGCCAATCGCCGCGAATGCAACGCGCACCATTTGTCCCGCAGGAATCGTGAACGGCCCTGACGAGATCACGCTGTGAATGTCGCCTGGC
>JACRFA010000141.1 GCA_016218065.1 Ignavibacteriota bacterium
ATGATGCCGAAGAGATCAACCTCCAATCGTCCGCACGTTGGACAGGCGATCAACTCCACGTTACGCGTTGCCAGTCCGAGCGAGCGGAGGATTTCCTTGCCGACTTCAATTTCTTTCACCGGCTCATCGGTCAGCGACACGCGAATCGTATCGCCGATTCCTTCCGAGAGCAGAGTTCCGATGCCAACCGCCGATTTGATCGTGCCGATTCTTGTCGTGCCCGCCTCCGTGACTCCGAGATGAAGTGGAATATCCGTTCGTTCTGCGACAAGTCGATATGCTTCAATCATGAGGCGCACGTCGGTTGACTTCACCGAGATGATGACGTCGTTGAATCCAAACTCATCGCAGATGCCCACGTGGCGCATTGCGCTTTCGTACAGCGCTTCGGCGGTTGGATATCCATGCTTCTCAAGAATATCTTCTTCGAGAGAACCCGAATTGACTCCGATGCGGATAGGAACGCCTTTGTTTTTCGCCGCCGTGAGGACTTCGTAGATGCGATCCTTGCTGCCGATGTTGCCCGGGTTGAGTCGGACTTTGGCAACTCCTGCAGCAACAGCCTTCAGCGCGAACACATGATTGAAATGAATGTCTGCAACTACAGGAATGGGCGACTGACGCACGATCGCCGCCATCGCATCCGCGGCTTCTTTGTCATTCACGGTCACTCGCACAATATCGCAGCCCGCTTCGGCTGCATCGACGATTTGCTTCACCGTTCCGGCAACGTCGCTCGTCTTCGTTTTCGTCATGGTCTGCACGCTGATCGGCGCGCCGCCGCCGACTTTGATGCCGCCGATAAGCACTTGCCGCGTTCGCCGTCTCACGCCAACCTTGTACGTCGGATGAGGCAGGACGGGCGGTTGTTCAGCAAGGTTTAGTGCCGGGATTTCCATTGGTGACTTTCTTCATAGCAGTTTAATAAAAGGACGTCTGATAACGACCACTGTGGGGATTCTTCGCTCCACTCAGAATGTGGAGCTAGTTAATCTTCTTGCTGAGTTCGTTCAGGATTCTCTTTTCTTCCTCGGTGAGACTCTGATAGCCGCTGTCATGAATTTTTTCGAGGATTGAGTTCATCACTTCCGTGTCCAGTTCGTTTTCACTGTCAAGCCGATCGCCGGTCTTAATATCAAAGAACTTCGCATCGAACACCTCGTCTCGCGACAACGGACGCGCTCGTCGATACTCTGCCTTCTTATGCGGCATGGAGAATAATCTCCACAACGATTCAAAGGAGAAGCCGCGCATCATTGCCATCGTGAACGCAAATCCAATCGCTGCGCCGCCCAGATGCGCGAAGTGTGCAACCCCCGAGCTTGTACCGAGGACGCCGTGCACCAACTCCAGAATGATATATCCGGCAACAAAAAATTTTGCGCGTATGGGAAGCAAAAAGTAAATATAGATCGGACGATCAGGGAAAAGCATGCCGAACGCAACCAACACGCCAAACACTCCGCCCGACGCGCCAACGGTAGGTACATTCAAGCCAATAATTGGCGCGACCAACAAATTGGTAATTCCGGCGCCCAACCCGCACGTCAGATAGTACGCGAGAAACGATTTCGATCCCCAGATGTTTTCCAGCTCCATGCCGAACATCCAGAGCGCCAGCATGTTGAAGAAGATGTGTCCGAACCCGCCATGCAGAAACATGTACGTGAGCAATTGCCATGGCCAGAAGTGCTCGCCGAAAGGCCAAAGCGCGAAGAGACTCGTGATCAGTCCACGGTCTCCGCCGATGGGTTCGCCGCCGACGATAACACGGACGAGCAGGAAGTCGGTCAAGATCCAGATCGCGGTGTTACTGATGAGCAGCCATTTGATGACGGGAGGGAAAAAAGAAAAGCCGCCGAAAAAACTCGGTCGGTAGAACGTTCCACCCATTCGGTTGTAAGCCATTTCCCTTTCGCTCCTCAACTACACGCTAGAACATTCACTGTCAGTAAATAGTTCATCACTTCGCATCGAGCGCCGCGACGCCGGGCAGTACTTTGCCTTCGAGAAACTCAAGCGATGCGCCGCCGCCCGTCGAAACATGAGAGATCGATGACTCGAATCCCATCTGCGCAACCGCAGCCGCTGAATCTCCTCCGCCGACAATCGTCGTCGCTCCGGCCTTCGTGGCCTCCGCGAGCAGCTTCGCGATTTCCAACGTGCCGTTCGCAAAGTTCGACATCTCGAAAACTCCCATCGGCCCGTTCCACACGATCGTCTTCGCGTTCTTCACTTCCAGCTTGATCAACTTTACAGTCTCGGGCCCGATATCCAGGCCGCGCCATCCGGCCGGCATCTTATTGACTGGCACAGTCTTGCGTTGGGCGTTGTTCTCAAACTTATCAGCAATAATGCAGTCAATGGGAAGAATCACGCGCCGATTCGATGACTTGATCTCTTCGAGAATCTGTTTGGCGAGCGAGACCTTCTCCGACTCGACCAGCGAGTCGCCGACTTCGAGTCCCTGGGCGCGGAAGAACGTGAATGCCATCCCTCCTCCAATCACCAACACATCCACCTTCGGAAGCAAACTTTGGATGACGTCGATCTTGCCGGAAATCTTCGCGCCGCCAAGTATCGCAACATACGGACGCTTCGGATTGCCCACCGCCTGCGCAAGATATTCAATTTCCTTCTTCATCAAGTAACCGGCGACACATGGCTTCAGGAATTTCGTCACGCCTTCCGTCGAGGCATGCGCACGATGTGCGGTGCCGAACGCGTCGTTCACATACGCATCGCCATAGCTTGCCAGCTGCTTCGCAAACTCCGGATTGTTCTTTTCCTCCTCGGCATGGAATCGGAGGTTCTCCAGCATCAACACATCGCCGACCGCGAGAGCATCAACCATGCTCTTCGTTTCTGTGCCGATGCAATCGTTCGCGAACTTCACTTTCGTACTCAGCAGCGTACCGAGATACTCGGCGACCGGCTTGAGCGAGAATTCCGGAGAAGGACCGCCCTTCGGTCGTCCGAGATGACTCATGAGAATTGGGATGCCGCCGCCATCCATGATTTTTCGGATCGTTGGCAGCGACTCGACAATGCGCTTGTCGTCTGCGATTTTCACATCGTCGGTCATCGGCACATTGAAGTCAACGCGCGCGAGAACCTTTTTTCCTCTGAGTTCTAAGTCGTCAATCGTTTTTGTGTTCATCTCATTTCCCATTCGAGTAGATATATTCGTTGAATTCATGGATGACGGAAGAAATTGTCATCCTGTTCGAAGAAAGGATGGTGAATCATCCCCACCAATCCACCAACCCACCAACCCACCAACCCACCAACCCACCAATCCACCAATCCACCAATCCACCAATCCGCCAATCCACCAATCCGCCAATCCGCCACTCCATCCCAAAGAAAACGCCTGCCCGCCGCATTCGTTAAGGGCAGGCAGGCGAAATTCTGTGTTGAAACCAACTAAGCAATCTTCTGGAGCAAGTCAACAACGCGACACGAGAAGCCCCACTCGTTGTCGTACCAGCCAAACAATTTCACGGTATTCCCGTACGCCATCGTCAGCTTCGAATCGAGGATGCATGAATGCTCGTTGCCGATAATATCGGCGGAGACAAGTTCGTCCTCGGAGTACTGCATAATCCCTTTCAATGATGTCTCGGCGGCCTTCTTCAATGCCGCATTCACTTCTTCTTTCGTAGCAGATTTCCGAACAACCGCGACGAAGTCCGTAATGGATGCATCGGGAGTGGGGACGCGAAGCGAGAAACCGTCGAGCTTCCCTTTCAGCGCGGGAATAACCTTGCCGACTGTTCGCGCGGCGCCCGTTGTTGTCGGGATGATCGAGAGCGCAGCGGCGCGAGCGCGCCGCAAATCCTTGTGCGGCAGATCGAGCAGTCGCTGATCGTTCGTGTACGAATGAATCGTCGTCATGAAACCGCTCTCGACGCCGAAACTGTCGTTCAGCACTTTAACCATCGGCGCAAGACAGTTGGTCGTGCACGATGCGTTGGAGAGGAACTGTTCTTTGCCCGTGAGCACGTCGTCGTTCACGCCGAGCACAACCGTTGCATCGATCTCATCCTTCGCAGGCGCGGTGAGCAGCACCTTCTTCGCTCCGGCCTGGATGTGAAGATTCAGTTTCTCCCGGCTCGTGAAGATGCCGGTCCCTTCGATCACGAGATCAACGCCGAGATCTTTCCACGGCAGTTTTGCCGGATCCTTCTCCGCCATGATCTTGAATTTCTTTCCGTCAACCACAATCGCGTCGCCGTCCGCCTTCACATCCCCCTGATACTTGCCGTGCACGGAGTCGTACTTCAACAAATACGCAAGCGTCTTCGCATCAGTAATGTCATTGATTGCCGCAACATCAAACCCTCCCGTCTTCATCAGTCGTCGAAACACAAGTCTGCCGATACGGCCAAAGCCGTTGATACCAATCTTAACTGCCATGAACTACCTCCAAGTAATCTGAAAGTGGAAAAAGAATTCTCTAGTGATAGAAGAACCGCGAAGCATGCAAAAAACTCGTGTCAATCTACCAAGAATCGCTTTGAATGTCAATCACGCTTTCGTGGACATTCCCCATCGCGGGCCGCCCTACCATTGTCATTCTGAGCCTCGCATCCCAGAGGCGAAGAATCCAGTAACCTGTTCTGGATTCTCCCAAAGGGATGCCTGCGAATCGGCATTCACTCCGTCCCAACATGGAAAGAAGTTGGTCCCGACACCGTCGGGACAGAATGACAGTCAAAAAAGTGCCAACATGTTTTCTCGGCGTTATCGGGAATCTCTATCGCTTTCCAGTTGTTGACAGCGCCGTAGGCGCTGCGGTCAATCACACATCTCCACATCTCAGTCCCGCTTCCAAGGTCAGAAAGATTTTTTTTGTGGGCCTTCAATTGGTGTTTCTCGTCAACACTGTCTGCTATGGCGCGTAGCGGGACAGTCTTCCTCGGTGCAAAGTCTCTCGCCCTGTGCTCAGCCGAGGTTGCGTCGCATTAGTATGAGAGCGTCACGGAAGATGTGTATGATCAGGAACCGCAACGGACGCCGCAAACACGCGGTCAGCGCCGTGCCGCTTCAACACTCGCGCACATTCGTCCACCGTCGCGCCGGTCGTGATAATGTCGTCGACGAGGAGGACCATCTTTCCATCGACCAATCGGGCGAATCGGCGGCGCAACGCGAACGCCCCCGCGACATTTTCTTTTCGTTGACGAGAATCGAGTTTCGTTTGCGTCTTCGTATGACGAATCCGTTTGAGCAGGCTGCGTGTCGGGACGCCGATATCACGGCTTACGGCGCGGCAGATGATTTCACTTTGATTATAGCCGCGTTCTCGTTCGCGGGCCGGATGAAGCGGAATCGGCACGATCGCATCGAACGCAACACCCCCGAGCATCTCGCGAAGCGATTCGCCGATCAATCTGCCAAGCTCAGTTCCGACGCGAGTCATCTCACGATACTTGAGTTGATGGATGAGATTCTGCAGCACGCCGTCTTTCTCGAAATGAAACGCGGATGCAAATCCCGAAACGTTTCCTCCAGCAACCAGTTCGTTCAATTTTTCGCAGTACAGATCATCGCCCGATGTCAGCCTTCTGATCTTCGACCAACAGTCCGCACAAATACGTGAGGTGATATCGGCGAGATGACATTCACAAGCGAGGCATGTCGGCGGATAGATGAGTTCGTAGGCGGGACGAACGAAATTGGTAAAGGATGTGATCGCACTCTTCAGCATGACGAGAGAGGAAGATTAGGCAATTGCGCCATGTGATGAATCGTAGTTCAGAACCTGTCAGTTGCGTTTCGCTTTCTTTTCTGAATCCTTCATTGCTTCAAGTTTCTGAATTTCGTCGCGTAGCTGCGCCGCTCGCTCGAATTCCAGATCTTTCGAAGCATTCATCATCTCGGCTCGCAGCTCGTGAATCAAGTCGTTCCGTTGATCCAGCGTCAGATAGCGCACGACGCTCTCCGCAACCATCGGCATCTTCTGACGCTCGCGCCGGGCGTCGCGGTCCGCCTTCACATCGGCGACTGCAGTCGCGGCAAGAACCTCATCGACCGTCTTGTACACGGTTTTTGCGGTGATGCCATGGTCTTGATTGTGCTTGAGTTGTTTCTCGCGACGGCGTCGTGTCTCGTCGAGCATGCGCTGCATCGAACCGGTCATCGTATCCGCATACATGATCACTCTGCCGTTCACGTTGCGCGCCGTTCGTCCGGCTGTTTGAATCAGCGATTTCTCCGAGCGCAGGAACCCCTCTTTGTCCGCATCGAGAATTGCCACAAGCGACACTTCAGGCAAGTCGAGTCCCTCGCGCAGCAAGTTCACTCCCACCAGCACATCGAAATCACCCAGCCGCAAATCGCGCAGAATCTCCACGCGCGCCAGCGCATCGACTTCCGAGTGGACGTAACGTACTCTGACGCCTATGTCGGTCAGATAGTCGGTCAGATCTTCGGCCATGCGTTTTGTCAGCGTCGTGACGAGTATGCGCTCTTTCTTTTCCGTTCTTGCGCGAATCTCAGCAAGGAGATCGTCGATCTGATTCTTGACCGGACGAATCTCGACTTCAGGATCGACAAGTCCCGTTGGACGAATGACTTGCTCGACCACCACGCCCTGTGCCTCACGGAGTTCATAGTCGCCCGGCGTTGCGCTCACGTAGATTACCTGATCGACCATCTGTTCCCATTCATCGAACGTCAGCGGCCGGTTATCCAGCGCCGATGGAAGCCTGAATCCGTACTCGACGAGCGTGAGCTTGCGCGAGCGGTCGCCGTGATACATGCCGCCGATCTGCGGCACCGTAACATGCGACTCATCAATCACACACAAAAAATCATCCGGAAAATAATCGAACAAACAAGAGGGCCGCGAGCCGGGCGGCCTGGCCGCGATGTGCCGCGAATAGTTCTCGATGCCCGAACAGTAGCCCACCTCGCGCATCATCTCAAGATCGAATCGCGTACGTTGTTCAAGGCGCTGCGCTTCGACGAGCTTCCCCAATGTTCGAAGCTCGCTCAGGCGTTCCTCCAACTCCATTTCGATTCCCTTGTACGCCTTCTCCAGCGTCTCCTTCGACGTCACGAATTGCTTCGCCGGATAAATCACCTCGTAATCGGTTTCTGCCAGCACCTTGCCGTCGGTCTTGTTGATGTACGAAATCCTTTCGACGACATCGCCGAAGAACTCGACGCGCACAGCTTCTTCGTTCTCGTACGCCGGAATCACTTCAACGACGTCGCCGCGCACGCGCATCGTCCCGCGGACAAATTCGAAGTCATTGCGCATGTAGAAAATGTTTAGCAGCTTCCGCAGGAGTTCATTTCG
Organism: Ignavibacteriota bacterium; assembly: GCA_016218065.1. GTDB lineage: Bacteria > Bacteroidota > Ignavibacteria > UBA10030 > UBA6906 > CAADGV01. The sequence continues at coordinate 7,310 of JACRFA010000141.1, forward strand.
CTCAAGCTTCTCTCCTTTCCGAATCACAACAATCTGACTCGCCCATTCCTCCGGAGCGCCGATTCCGTAGATCGAACTCACTGACGCCACGACAATAACATTCCGATCGCCGCTCAGCAACGCGCTCGTCGCACGAAGGCGCAGACGATCGATCTCGTCGTTGATCGAAGCATCCTTGGCGATGTACGTGTCCGAGGTCGGGACGTACGCTTCCGGTTGGTAGTAATCGTAGTAGCTGATAAAAAACTCGACCCGGTCGCGGGGAAAGAAATTCTTGAACTCACTATAGAGTTGGGCAGCGAGTGTTTTGTTGTGCGACATGACGAGCACAGGCTTGTTCACGTGTGCAATGACATTGGAAATCGTAAACGTCTTGCCGCTTCCCGTCACGCCGAGCAACACTTGATGCTTGTCGCCTCGGAGAACGCCCTCCGTGAGCTGGCGAATCGCTTCAGGTTGATCGCCGCTGGGTTTGTAGTCGGATGTAAGTTGGAAAATGCTCATGATTGTTTAATAGCGGACGAGCGGCGACTCCTGCTACGACGAGGTTTCGATGCGGAGAGGATAAGATATTTCCGTAAGGCTCTATTGACAGAACCCGGCGTTCGGAAAACTTCAGACAAATCCTTATCCAGCAGAACAACAATCCTATCTTTCGAGAAACGAGAAGCGTACGGATTGCGGCGTCCCTTGCTGTAATCAAAGTGATATTCCGGCAGTAGGTCGTCCGAGGGTTTTGCTTTCCTAGTAGATTGCGTTCTCTTCATATTCTTTCTTCTCTTTCTTGGTGGCTAATCTTGCGGTGATTATTCTGAACATGTCATCTCTTTGAGTGAAAGACACTACAAGCAATCGAAAATCGAGACACTTTCTCACTCATACCGTAGCGCCTCAATCGGGCTGAGCGCGGCGGCTTTGCGCGCAGGGTAGTAGCCGAAAAATACACCGACGAATCCTGAGAAAAGGAATGCCAGGCCAACTGCGCTCGGCGCGACAAAGACGGGCCAGCCTGCAAATCTCGATATCAAACTCGAACTCGCGAGTCCAAGTGCGATGCCCACCAATCCTCCTGCCACACTGAGCATCATCGCTTCGATGAGAAATTGCTGAAGGATGTCGCTACGGCGCGCCCCAATCGACATGCGGATGCCGATCTCGCGCGTTCGTTCCGTCACGGACACGAGCATGATGTTCATGATGCCGATGCCGCCAACAATGAGCGACACTGACGCGATGCTTCCCAGCAGCATCGTCATGATGCTTGATGTTGCAGTCGCGGCGTTGGCAATCTCAGACTGATTCCGAATGGTGAAATCATCTTCTTCCCACGGCTGAATCTTGTGCCGGGCACGCAGGAGCTCTGTCACCTCACGTTGCGCCGTAGGAATCATTTCCTTCGAGACCGCCGAGATCAGTATCGATCCGACATGATCAACACCCTGGATCTTTCGCTGCACAGTTGAGAACGGCGCCACGACGATGTCATCCTGGTCTTGTCCCCACGAAGTTTGCCCCTTCGACTTCAACGTCCCTGTAACGATGAATGGAAGGTTGCCGACGCGAACAATCTGCCCGACCGGATCTTGTCCGCCGAAGAGGTTCTGCACAACTGTCTGTCCAAGCACGCAGACTTTGGTCGAGCCGCGTTCGTCCTGTTCAGTGTAGAACTCGCCCGACGCGAGCTGCCAGTCGCGAATCTCAAAAAACTCCGGCGAGCCGCCCTGAATCGACGTTCCCCAGTTCAAATTTCCCGCAACGATCTGTCGCCCTACGCGTGTGTTCGGGCTGACAAGCGCGACCGATAGACATTGTTCTCGAATCGCATTCACGTCGCCGAGCGTGAGCGATGTCCGCGAACCGGCGCCCGAGCGTACGCCGCCTTGTTGGATCGAGCCGGGAAAAACAATCAGCACGTTGGTTCCGAGACTCGCGATCTGTGACTCCACCGCCGACTGCGCCCCCTGCCCAACGGCGACCATCGAGATGACCGCGCCGACGCCGATGATAATTCCCAGCATTGTCAGCAGCGCCCGCGTTTTTTGTCGCAGTAGAGAATCGATGGCGATGCGAAATGTTTCAAGTACTCTCATGTCAGAATCCCCGCCGCCGACCGCCGCCGCCCGGCATACTCGGCGCAAACGGATTCTGCGTAGCTTGCGGCGCGTCCGTTTGCGGGCCCGTCATGCTGATAATCACTTCATCACCTTCGTTCAGATTTGTGCGGACAAGTTCGATGTACCGTCCATCCTGCAAGCCGGACCCTGCCATGCGCGGCTGAGGCGTTCCGTCCTCCAACACCCACAACACCGACCGCGTGGGTCTGCCGGATGGACGTTGGCCCTCTCTGCCGCGTTCGCGTTGCCATCGCCGCGCGCCGGCGCTGTCGGGCGCTTGCTGCATTCGCTTTGCGCGCATACTATCCAACAACGCATCCGCGTTCGGCGGACTGAACTTCACCGCTTGCATCGGCGCTCGCAACACATCTTCTCTCGTTGCAACGGTAATGGAGATTGTTGCCGTCATGCCGGGCATCAGCTTCATATCCGGATTGTTGACATCGATAATCACCGCATACGTAACCACGTTTTGTACGATGACCGGTGCAAGCCTGATCTCCCGTACGCGTCCTGCAAATTCGTCGTTCGGAAACGCATCGACTCGAAACGTCACCTCCTGCCCTTTCTTCACATTGCCGATGTCGGCTTCGTCCACACTCGCCTTCACCTGCATCTTGCGAAGATCATTCGCAATCTCAAACAGCGTCGGCGCCTGGAGACTCGCAGCCACCGTTTGACCGACATCGACATTGCGCGAGATGACAACGCCGCTGATGGGCGAACGAATCGTCGCGTATTTCAGATTCACATCTGCGCCTTCGAGCTGCGCCTCAACTTGAAGCAGACTTGCCTTCGCGGATTCGAGATTGGTGATCGCGGCATCCATGTCTGCCTGCGAGACGAGATTCTTCGCGAACAAATCTTTCGTCCGATCATAATCGCGTTGCGCCTGATTCTGCGACGCTCGCGCACGCGCAACGCCGGCCTTCGCCTGATTCAATGTCGCCTGCAGAAACGTCGGATCGAGCTGCGCGAGAAGATCGCCCGTCTTCACATTGCTGTTGAAATCCGCATACAGTTTCGCTATGCGTCCTGACACCTGTGATCCCACCTGGACAGTCGTGTCGGCGCTCAGCGTGCCTGTCGCGCTGATCGCAACCATAATGTTTCCACGATCGATCTTTGCCGTTCGGTAGGTGACTTTGTTCGCGTTTCCATTTCTGAGCCAGAAAAATCCGCCGCCCAGTACAACAACCGCGCCGAGCGCGATCCACAACCATTTCTTTTTCTTCATGAAATTCCTTTTCTCGTTGATTCTAAACCGAGTATTTGACCAGAAAGGTCGAGTCGTGGTTTAAGAATCATAGATCATCGATACTCTTTCGTCCGGCGAAACCATCTTCAATCCGGTGCCAATACTTGATATCATTCTCGCCAAGTTTCCAGCAGAGATACACTTCTTCCCCGTTCTTGCGGATGTGCGGAAAATCGATCAAGCCTTCATCCAGACTCTTCACAAGAATGCCGCGCTCATCAAATCCCCGGACAATATCAATCAGCGTTTCCATTTCTGGCGGAAACTTGCCGTTGCCGTTCGGTCCTCGTCCACCAAAATACTGATGACGATAAACGTCCCACCCCTTTGCTTCCAACCGCTGTTTCAGTTCAACAAGTTTGCTCGCGAGCGCATGCACAGTCGTCAGCTCGCGTCGGGCTTCGTCGAGAGAAAAGTGTTTCCGATGAAGGCGCTTCGCCATAATGGCTTCGCCATAATGAAAGTGAAATCTCAATTTCGGTTTCGAAAAAGGTAACGAAATGGAGGTAGGATGTAAAGCCGTTGAGATGCAGCATCAGAAGTGACGTTGCAAAGGAATTGCCAACTGATATAGCCTTCCGAAAACCGGTGGTTGAGCTTGTCGAAACCACCGTCATGCTGACTACGTCGGCGCAAAGGCGGTCGCCCCTTCCTACCGGTCTGCGACGTGTAGATCAAGCAGACTTTGCTCGGCAGAGGCAAAGGCAGTTCTGATGCGAGCCACACTCAAACCCTTCGTGTTCTTCGTGTTCCTTCGTGGACAAAGAGAGGGAGGTCTTTCAACCGGGTGTTACAAATTTTCAAAAATGTATCGCGTCATAAGAGTGTACAGATGCCGCGTCGCGTTGTCGCCCGAGATGCCGTGCCTGCGTCCCGGATAGAACATCGTCTCGACTTGTTTGTTCTGACGAATCAATTCGTTGATCAGCACGATTGCATTCTGCCAATGCACATTGTCGTCTGTCGTCCCGTGCACAATCAGTAGATTGCCTTTGAGCTTCGCGGCATGCGTCATCACCGATGTCTCCTTGTAGCCTTCCGGATTTTCTTCCGGCGTGTCCATGAATCGTTCCGACCAGATCGAATCATAGAACTTGAAGTCCGTGACGGCAGCGACTGCTATGCCGGTTTTGAATACTTCTGCTCCCAACATCATCGCCATACATGTTGAGTACCCGCCGCCGCTCCATCCCCAAATGCCGATCCGCTTCGCGTCAACAAACGGCAGGCTGCCAAGATACTTCGCCGCCTCGATCTGATCGAGTGTGCTCTGCATTCCAAGCCTCCGATGCACGACTTGAATGAATGCTTTGTCATACCCGCCCGTCCCGCGTCCATCTACACTCACGATGATGTAGCCTTTCTGCGCAAGCATCTGATACCAAAGATAGCTGTGTCCGCCCCATCGGTTAACGACCGTCTGCCCGCCGACTCCGTACACATGCATGAGCACGGGGTATTTTTTGTTTGGATCGAAATCGGCAGGCTTGATCATCCAACCATTCAACGGAACCTCGTCCGACGTTTTCATCGTAAAGAACTCATGCTTCGCCAGCGGAAGGCTCTCGAACACATCGGTTGTGTTGATCACGAGCTTGTCTTTCTCCGTTCCATCGGCTCGCCGCAACACGACGCTCGCCGGTTTGGCAAAGGAGGAGTACGAGTCGATGAACGTCGCATGATCGGGCGACATGTTGATCGAGTGCCAGCTTCCAGATTCAGTGAGTTGCTTCTTTCCTGTTCCATCGAAACCGATCCGATACAGATGTCGTTCGAGCGGCGTCGCCTCCGTGCCCGTGTAGTAGATGAGCTGCCGCTTCTCATCAACCGCTTCGATCTTCACGGCGTTCCAGTTTCCCTGCGTCACCTGCCGAACTAGCGTCCCGTCCAGTCGGTACAAATAGATGTGTGTGTAGCCATCACGATACGAAGTCCAGAGAAAATGTTTTCCGTCTTCGAGAAACGTCAGGTCATCGCTTTCCGACTCAACCCATGCAGTGTCAACTTCCGTCAGAATGCTGCGCGTGTTTCCGGTCTTTGCATCAGCCAGCAACAGTTGCAGCGTATCCTGCGCTCGGTTCATTCTCTGCACCGCAAGCAGCTCGGCGTTCCGAGTCCAGTTGATTCGAGTAACGTAGATGTCGGGAGCCGCGCCCAGATCAACCCATGCAATTCTCCCGCTAGCGATCTCCGCGATCCCGACTCTCACGAGCGAATTGGGGTCGCCGGGCTTTGGATAGCGCATCGTTTCCACTTCCGCGTGAGCATCATCGGACGAATAGTTCACAAGCGGAAACGTCGGCACATTGGATTGATCGAGCCGCCAGAACGCAATACGCTTGCTATCGGGCGACCATTGCCAACCGTCGATGATGGAGAACTCCTCCTCGTACACCCAATCGAACTTGCCGTTGAGAACATTTTCCGACCCGTCAAATGTCAGTTGAGTTTCTTTGCCCGTCGCAATGTCGATAACAAAGAGGTTGTTCGAACGGACGAACCCGACCTTCTTCGCATCAGGAGAAAAATGAATAATCGCCTGCTCGAGAGATGTATCGCTAAGAACGCGGAATGTCTTCTTAGCAACATCAAAGACCCCGAACGCTCCCCCGGATTTTGTTCGCCGGGCCGGGAGTGTTCCCGTGACGAGAATGAACTTTCCATCTCTCGACCATTCATACGAGCCGATGCGCATCGACTTCTCTCCCGCCTTCATCACCAATAAGGACGCGTCAACAACTGTCTCGCGTTTGCCAGTGGCAACATCGTACGAGTGAAGATTTCGTTGCTTCGTCGCCTGATCTGTCTCAAGGTATGAGAACTTCTTCCCGCCATCATACCACTGCACTACTGGCAATGACTTGAACGCAAACTTCTGAGATGCGAAGATGTCGTCAATCGTCCATTCTTTTTGCTGGGCGAAGAGGTTGATCGTCGTTGAAAGTGCGACAATGGCGGAGGCAATAATCTGTTTCATAGTCAATGTTGAGTACGAAATCTGAAATCTATTTTGATGAGGTGGTGATAGTTTCGAGTCCGTGCGCATGCGGCCCTGTTTCTTCACGACGCAGCAGAATCGTGAAGACAAGCCCGAAGATTCCAAGCGCGGAAAACATGATGAGACTTGCAGTGTAATCTTGCGTCGCGTCGCGCAGTCGCCCGTTCAGCCACGGGAACAAGGCGAGTCCGACATTTTGGATCATTGTCGTGAGACCGAACGCCGTACCGACGCGATTCTTTTCAACGATGAGAGGAATGGATGGCCACATTGCCGCAGGAACCAGAACGAATGCCGCGCCGAGAACGATCATTGGAATTGCCGGCGCAACATTCGTGAACGCCATGGTGAGAAACGCGGGAATCATCATGATCGAGCCGATCAGCATCACGCTCGCGCGCTTGCCAAACTTGTCGAGCAATCCGCCGAAAATCGGGGCGCACACCATGGACGCGAAGATGATGATCGTTGTTGTGCCGCCAGCGGTGCTGAACATGTGAATGACATTGTAAAAGACTTGATAGAAGAACCCACCCTCGGCGCCGACCGTCAGCGGCAATCCATATCTCTCATGGAACATGTCCGTTGAGAGTGCTGTGAACGGAAAGATCGCGGAGTAGAACGTGACGCACAGAAGCGTCACGTACCAGTACGACGACGTGAACTTCTTGACATCGCTCAACACAATCTTGTCACCCGCGCCTTCTTCGTGAAGTCCCAGCGCCTTCTCGCCTTTGCTATCCATGATGATGTACACGAGATTTGCGAGAACGGAGACGATGCAGAGCAGCACCGCCGCCCAGAGCGCTGCGCGATAATCCTGAAAGTACTCGGCGATGAGCGCTTCAGTGTTGAAGCTGAAGAGCGTGCCGAGCCGACTCAGCGTCAAGCCGACGCCGAATGAGAACGCGAGTTCCTTCCCTTTGAACCAGCGCGAGAAGATTGCGCTCTGCGCAACAACGAGAGATTCCGATCCCCATCCGAAAATAAATCGTCCGACGTAGAGGACAAATGTGCTCGGGGCGATTGCGACGATCGCCGCTCCGACAGTAACGAGAAGCGTAAAAAGAAGGCTCGCTTTTCGCGTACCGATCTTGTCAATCAGTAATCCGCCAATGAACACCGAGAGAATTGCTGCAACGCTGTAAAGCGTGTACGTTTGTCCGATGAACTCCCGATCCAATCCCAGCTCCTTGATGAGCGTCGGGGCAATTGCGCCGATGCTGTCGTACGCGAAGTACGACCCAAACGTCAGGAAGCTGACGAAGATCATGACCGTGTAACGATAGAGACGTGTCGAGGGGTGAAAGGAGTTCATGTGATCGAGTGATTGAGTTGATAGAAATCAGCCCTCAGGTGCGAGGGCTGTCGATGAGAAGCAGACTTTTTGATGATTGGGTGATTCGGAATGTGAACTTGCGCGACGTCAGCATCTAATTGCCTAGCGCAACGCCGATCGCAGAATACACAACAACCCCCGTCTCTTCAACATGCTCAAGGAATCCCGCTGGATCATAACCTTCCAAAAACAAAACAGGTTCAATCCGGTAATCAATATCCCGACGAAGTTTGTGCAGGATGAATTCAGCAGTGAGAACATCTGTCTCCAATTTCTCCACAACAACTGCGACATCGATGTCGCTGTGCTTTCGCGGATTCCCGGCTGCATAGGAGCCAAAGAGAATGACCTTCGTGACGTGAAACTCCGCCTTCACGACGTCAACGTATCGCCTGACGATTCCGACAACTTCTTCTTTATCCATATCACGAACTCCTCTGTTTTCTTCAGTACCACCTCCCACTGACGCTCATCGAGCGTAAGGTACAGCTTTGCCTTGTACGCAGGGTAACGAGCTTCTATGTTCAAGGGCTGCACCCAATCAAGAAAATCCCTCTGATCATCATCAAGCGACTCAAACAATCCTGATTCACGGGCAAGCTTCAGAAGGTTGTGTGTGTAAGGCGGTGTTGCCTTTGCCTGATTATGATAGAAACCTTTTAGAACCTTTTCCGTCGCCTGAAAACACATGAACCCAACATACAGAAACCGTTTCGTGCTGAGCATTGCTTTTGCCGTCAGAAGGTCATCGTCTGCCGTATCGAACCAATATTTGATCTTGTCATCCATCCAAAATTAGCTATGACCAGTGAGACGACTCAAAGCCCGAACTTAGGAACAATATCTGATCGCTTCACAGGCAGACCTGCGCGATAGTATTGAACCTTTCGATCTTCGCTAATCGTCCACACCTCAGCCGCTCCGCGTGCAAAATACAAATCAATCTTTTGCGCAATCTCTTCTTTTGAGTTCGATGGAGAGATGATCTCAATGCAAAGCTCGGGCGATTGTGGGTACGGCGTTTCATCACCGAACTTCTTCAGGAACTCGTCCGATGCCCAAGCAACATCTGCAACCTTTACACCATCCGATGTTTGGATCGAACATTCTGCAATGACCCGCCCGCTTTTTCTGCGCTTCCGGATCTCGGCGATCGTATCACCTTGTGTCATTCCATGCTTGTTCGACGCAGGCGACATCAAGAGTTGACCGTACTTGGTCAGCTCAATCTTGAAGGGAAGATTCCGCAGCAGAGGATTGCGTATGACTTCAGCCCATTCCACTTTCACCTCCACGGATTCTATGTAAAAGTAACTGACAAAGGCATGCGAATCTCGCCCTTCCTTCCCTGCAGGCGTTTCTTGAATCCGAGAATTCCAAATCCGATCACATTGCCTTTCTCGTCAACGCGTTGCCACATGTCGTCGCCGATATCTTTCATGTAGCCTTTGTTCTCTTCATTTCGGATTTCGAGGTAATCTCCTTCCTCGTCGTACCAGATTCTCATCGCTCCCATCGCGTTTCTCCTTCCTCTTGGGTCTGAACACTCGTACCCGCTTGGGATTGATTCCTTTTGGTATCAAAGTACTGATTTCACGTTCAAATGAAAAGGCGTCAGTCATATTACTGACGCCTTCTCTTTTATCGCAAGAAATCAGTTCGCGTTCTTCAAAATCCCCAACAGGAAATTCCAATACTTCTCGACAGTGTCAATGTAGATCTTCTCATCCGGCGAGTGAACGCCTTCGAGCGTCGGTCCGAAGGAGATCATGTCCATCCCTTGCATCTTCTCGCCGATGATGCCGCACTCGAGTCCGGCGTGAATGGCTTTCACTTCCGGCTCTTTGCCGTAGAGCTGTTTGTATGTTGCTTTCGCGACTTTCAGGATTTCGGAATCGAGATTCGGCTTCCAGCCCGGATAGCCGTCGCCGTGCGTAACAGTTGCTCCGCCAAGCTCGAAGATGCTTGACACGGTGTGAACAATCTCGACAATCTCGGATGCGACCGAACTTCGCTGGCTCGTCACCATCGTGATCGCTTTCTTGTCGGTCTTGATGACGGCAACGTTCGTGGATGTCTCAACCAAACCCGGAATATCCGCGCTCATCTTCGTGACGCCGTGCGGCAACGCGCCAACGGTCGCCAGCAGTTTCTTCTGCAATCCTTTCTTGATGACCTTTCCTTTCTTCACCTTTGCTGCTTCAAGCGTGACTGCGAGGTCGGGGTCAACGGTTGAGATTTCGGCTTTTGCAACTGCATTGAACTTCTCAATCGCCTCAACTGCCGCGTTCCATTTCTTCTTCGGAAGATAGACGACAGCTTCTGCTTCGCGAGGAATTGCATTGTGTTTGTTGCCGCCTTCGATATGCGAGAGTCGGACGCCAAATGCATCCAACGCGAGCAACGCGCGGTTTAGAATTTTCACGGCGTTGCCGCGACCTTTGTCAATCTCAAGTCCTGAGTGACCGCCTTTCAAACCGGCGACACGCACATGCGCCGCGATTGTTTGCGCGGGCGCTTTCTCGAATTCCGCCTTCCATGACGCGGTGGAATCTTTGCCGCCGGAACAGCCGACGTAGATTGAGCCTTCTTCTTCGGAGTCGAGATTCATCATCGTTTTGCTTTCGACGAATCCTGCGCCGAGATTACTCGCGCCGGTCAGTCCGGTTTCTTCATCAACGGTGAAGAGGAATTCGAGCGGACCGTGCTCAAGCGACTTGTCTTCCATGATCGCGAGATTGGTTGCAACGGCGACGCCGTTATCCGCGCCGAGCGTTGTGCCGTTCGCCATGATCGTGTTGCCTTTGCGAACAAGCTCGATCGGGTCTTTCAGGAAGTCGTGGACTTTGCCCTTGTTCGCTTCCGCGACCATGTCGAGATGACCTTGCAGACAAATCATGCGGACATTCTCGTGCCCGGGCGACGCTGCTTTCTTCACGACAACGTTGCCGAACTTGTCGGTCTTCGCATCCAAGCCAAGCGACTTTGCGGTGGTCATAACATACTTCGTCATCGCTTCCTCGTGCTTCGAGGGACGAGGGATGCGGGCGATTTCCGCGAAATACTTCCAGACGAGTTCGGGTTTCAAGCCTTCGATTGCTGTTGACATTGATATTCTCCTGTTCTTCTTTTGTTTGATTGAAAATTACTAAACGTAATCTCTATTGCTGTTCGACAAATCTGGGCATTCCCCGCAGTCAAGGAATCAAAATGGGAATCTTTGCCTGAACTCCTTTGATCAACATCAGGCAATCGCTATGAAACACATCGATTCTCTTCAGGTCATTGTCACTGGGAAAATTCATATGAGCGATTACATTCCTTGGGAGTCTCAGGTCTTCGATCCCAACCATCCACTTATCAATATCGGGAATGACAGTAATGAAGAGGTTAGAGTTCGCGCGTATTATCTCTGCCAGATCCTTCAAGTCGACATAGTAAATGTCATGTGAACCCGGCTTCCCGTGCCATGCGCGTTTCAGGTAACTGCTCTTGAAAGATTCTGCCTTCTTTCGAACCTGTTGCTCGACTGCAACATCCCACCACCCTTGAGGGATTTCTGGAGATAGCACAGAATGAATGATAACTCGGAAAATATTCTCGATAGCATAGAGTTTCCAGTAGGTGCGATGTCCTATGTACTTTCCCGACCTGAGAAGTTTTTCCGAATCGAATTCTATGAACCGGAAGTCAGTTACTCTTGCCATGACTATTTTCGGCTTCTTGGTTTCTGGCTTTTCTTTGAACGATGAAGTTGTACCCCCACGGCGCCGGGAGTCGTCTGCAGAAACTCAGCAATCTGGATGTTTGAGAATCCGGCGATGTTCAACTGCTCTATCTTCTCTCCGAGCGATGACTCTTTCATCGTTTGCAATAGAATCAAGACGAGTAATCTTTCCATGCGATCGAATTCCGTGTCCCTCTGATTCATTTTCGTCTCCTTGTGCTACTTCTGAGATTCGACGTGAGCGTTCGAATAGTTTCAACCGAGGTGTTAAGGATATCGGCTATCGCCTGATTCTCGAGCCCAGCAAGCTTGAGTAACCTTGCTCTCTCGGTGAGGCTCTTATCAGAAGCGACTTGGATACTTAAGACCCGAAGTATCTGGTCGAGCTTTTCGACAATCTGATGATCAGGTGCTTTGGTCATAGTGGACTCCTATTTGTTGTTTCTCTTCCCATAAAGATATGGAGCGACGGAAGTTGCTGATTTCTTCCCAAGAATCCTGGCAATCTCTGTCGGTGTTAGACCAACCGATTTGAGAAGACGCGCTGCTGTGGCATCACTTAGGACGTTCTCGTCCTTGTTGGTTTCAATGAGTAGCCGAATAATGGCATCGAGCCTTCTTGCGATACTGCTATCGTCTTTGGTTACTTTCTTGTTCATTGGGAGTATCCTCTTCTCGTTTCTTGAGCGTGTCCATCAAAATCCTCTTCTGCCCGCTCGATCCATTTTTTCGTTTCATCGTTCATACAAGACTCTGCCATCTCGAACGGCCTCTTGTATGAACCAATCACGACCCGCGAGTGCTTTCCTCAATCGGGCAGGCGATCTCACAACCACATCCAACCCAAAACCCTCGCGCGTGACAGAGCTTCTCACCCGACGAATTTTCTGAGAGGATGTCCCTCGCATATTCAAGATGATCAGCAAGTCAATATCGTTGTCCTCAGTGGTATTGCCGCGCGCATACGAGCCAAAAAGAATGATCTTTAGTGGTTTGCACTTCTTGACGATATCGTCAACGACACTATCTATGGTTTCCTGAGAGATCATTCGCTCATCTCTACAAACTTATCCTTCGCTAACTTTGCCAGGAACTTTCCAATCCTCTCATACAATTGCTCCAGCGGCTCACCAAACTCCGCCGCCATTTCTTCTCCAATGCGTGCGACGGTCGCTTCGCCATCGCAGCGCCGCCAGACGAAACTGCCGAACTTGTCAAGCTTCACTTTGATGTTTGGTTTCGCGAGCAGCGGCACAAACCATTTGACAAGGTATTGGCTCTTGAACTTGGGAATGATAAGCGTTACCAAATCATCTTCCCGCGATTCCCACTCGAGATTGCGTTTGGGTTTGAGGGCAAGAAGGTTGATGGATGCTTCGGACGATTTGGAGGACAATTTCATTGTGCTTTCGATGCAATATCTATAGAACTCCTACGTTGAAGATCGAGTGAGGCGCCACCTCACCAACAATCCAGGAACGTGGACGAGAAGTAGATTTGTGCGAGATTTCGATACCGTATTTACGACAAAATCGACAGGAGAATTTTAGGGATACTACTTTTCGTCCACGTCCCCAGGTTCTTCGTCCCGCCTAAAAAGCAGGCGGGACTCAGAATCATATACACTTACATTACCGCACTCGGCGGCGCGGGTTCATCAGCGCGGCCGGCGTTCTTCACCGGAATCTGAATGAGAATGTACGCGATGATTGCAAAGATGACAAGACTGACGATGAACGATGGTTCAGCAAAAATCGCAAAGAGCGGAACTTCCCAGAACGCGAGCGCGGCGAACAACAAGCCTATGAGCGCCTCGCCTGCTATGAGTCCGGCCGCCAGAAGCACGCCGTTGTTCTCGACACGCGCTTTTTGCGCGGCATTGTGTTCGCGCTTTGCACTCATGCGCTCAACAATGCCCTTAAACAATCCACCGAGGAAAATCGCAAAGGTTGTCTCCAGCGGCAGATACATGCCAACGCAGACAAGCATCGGGCTTTTCACTTGCATCAGAATGAATCCAAATCCCATCAACATGCCCACAATGATCAGCGGCCATGCCATCTGTCCGCCGACAATTCCCTGCGAGAGTAACGCCATCAGGCTTGCTTGCGGAGCAGAGAGCGCACGCGATCCGAATCCACCTTCGTACGGCGGTGTTGCCATTTTTCCCGCGGCAACATCTCCCTCATGCAGAACAATGAGCGGCAGGAACATGACGGACGCGGCCAGGGCAATACCCAGCAGATCGCCGATCTGCATCTTCCACGGCGTACCACCGAGGATGTGACCGACTTTCAAATCCTGCAGCATTTCTCCCGCTACCGCTGCGGCAACGCAAACAACCGCCGCAACACCAAGCACAGCAGCAACGCCGGCTTGCCCCTTCATGCCGAGTGCGACCATCAGCAGTGCGGCAACCAGTAACGTTGAAAGTGTGAGACCGCTAATCGGGTTGTTGCTGGAACCGATGATGCCAACGAGATACCCCGACACAGCCGCGAAGAAAAAGCCCGCAACAATCATCACCACAGTGGCAACGAGTGCGGCCGCAACATCGCCTGCAAAATAATTGTAGATGAAGAAGGTTGCGATCGCTGCGGCGCCGATGCCGACCATGATCCACTTGAAGCTTAGATCCTGTTCCGTGCGAATCGATACATGCTCGCCGGTCGCGGCTTTCTTCACGTCGCCAATGGAGCGCTTGATTCCGGTGATGAGGCTTTTGCGCATGCGAAACAGCGTGAACCCAGCACTCACCAACATTCCGCCGATGGCAATCGGACGAACGATATAGCGCCACACGTTGGTCGCCATGGCAACCCACGTACCATCGTCGGTCGGTGCGCTTTCCGGAAAAAGCGTCGGGCCAATGAAGTAGGTGAGGATGGGAACGAACAGTCCCCATGCAAGCAATCCGCCGCTAAAGTTGAGCGAAGCAAGCTTCGGTCCGATAATGTAGCCTACGCCAATGTACGCGGGGCTGACACCGGGCGAACTCAACACCATACCGCTCTGCGCCGTGACTTCCCCCGTAGCTTTCAAACCAATGACAGACTTTGAAAAGCCAATCCACTTCTCCCAGGTCGTTGCGAAGAACTTGAATTGACCGAGCGCTTGAATCACCGCGCCCGCGCCCATCGCACCAAACAAAAACTTCGCGCCCGTTCCGCCCGAGCGTCCCGCTTTGTGAATCTCCGACGCTGCGACAGATTCGGGAAACGGCAGCTCAACATCCTCCACCATCACGCGCCGGAGCAACGCAACGAACATAATACCAAGAACGCCGCCGGCAGTCATGATTGCCGCAGATTCAAGATAGTGGCGGGTTGTTGCAAACTCCGGCCAAATGCCCGCGATGAAAAACGCAGGGAGCGTAAAGATTGCGCCAGCGGCAACAGACTCGCCGATCGACCCGACGGTTCGAGCGAAATTCTCTTCGAGGATCGAGCCTTTCATTACTCGCAACAGCGCCATGCCAATCACCGCGGCAGGATACGTCGCAGCAATCGTCATTCCCGCCTTCAACCCGAGATACGCATTTGCCGCACCGAGCACGACAGACATGACAAGCCCGATGAGCAATGCGCGCATCGTGAACTCCTTTATGTCGGTCTCAGCCGGAACGTAGGGCCTGTACCTCAGGTGTGCACCCTCAGTGGTTTTCACATCAGCCATAGGAACTCCTTGTGTGTGTAACAGTTGACTATTGACTATTGACAGTTGAACGTTGACAATTCGTACTCTAAAACTCTACATTGCAGACCCGTCGCTGAGAGCCACTCTGGGTTGTAGGTTCACCTTTAGCAGGCTGTTGAAAAACTGAGGTCAATGTCATTCCGAACCCGACGCTCTTTGGCGGGTGAGGAATCTGATCCAAAAAAAGAGAGATTCCTCAGTCGCTTCGCTCCATCGGAATGACATGAGAGCCTTTTTCAACAGCCTGTTAGAGTGGAAACTCATGCTGCATCCCCGTTGCCTCGTTCACAACCAACACCTTCCCTTCGTCCGAGAACTTCAGTTGCTCATTCGCATTCAAAAGTTCTACACCGTAGATACTTCCATCGGGGGCAATGTCAACAACTACTTCTTCACTCACACGAATGGCTTCAACTTCGCCTTTCTTCTCTCGAAAGCGAATGTACGCTATGTTGTAGCGTGGATCGTACGTTAGCTTCATCTCATCCTCCTCTTGTTCTCGAACTTCGTCGGGAACTGCTCGCCGTGCTGAACGGTGGAACGTACCTCATTCTCGGTTGCGCCGCGTTCTTGCATGCGCTCAAGTGCATGTGGATGAAGTCGTATGTTCATGATTATCGATTATTATCGATTTCGCGTAAACACCGCCCGCGCCACGTAGCCCGCGATCTCCGGATTCTCTTTGAACCGACGCACCGAGTAGCCGTACCAGTGCTGACCGAACGGAACATAGAGACGAACCTTGTGTCCATCCTTCACGAGTTTGTTCCGCAACTCAGGGCGAACACCAAGCAGCATTTGAAACTCGTACTCGTTCTTCTTTAGACCCAAATCTACAATCAACTTGTTCGCGCCATCCACCAATACCGTGTCGTGCGTTGCAATGCCAACATACGATTTGGTTTCCAACATCAACTTCAGAACCTTCAGATAATTTTGCTGAACTTCTTCCCGGCTTTGAAATGCGATGCCCGGCGACTCGCGGTAAATGCCCTTGCAGAGACGGAAGTTCTTCATGCTGCCGTTCATCAGCGACTTCGTATCGGCTTCCGTTCGAAACAAATACGCCTGCAGCACGATGCCGGTGTTCGGAAATTCTTTGTGAAGAGTTCGGAAGACATCGATCGTGTCCGTGGTGCACGTCGAATCTTCCATATCGAAGCGGACGAAGATGTTGTTCTGCGCGGCGACTTTGAGAATCTCGCGAACATTCTCGACCGTGAAATTCTTGTCGAGCTTCAAACCCAACGATGTGAGCTTGATCGAAAGATTTGAATCAAGTTTCTCCCGTGTGATTGCTTCGAGTACTTCGATGGAACCGTTGCGCGAGGCAACGGCTTCTTCTTTTGTAAAGATGTCTTCGCCCAGCACATCGAGCGTCGCGCAGGCGCCTTCGGCGTTGATCTGACGGACGCACCGCACCGCATCGGCAAGCGTTTCGCCGGCGATGTAGCGGTTGGCAAAATATCGGACGAGGGGTTTGGGAACGAGGGGGAGAGATTTGACGACAAGTTGATTAATGATGCTCATAGACAATTATTCGAGTGCGCTAATGGTCACGTCAGTTGGATATTCGACGCTGAATTTGAGCCGGACTTCTTTCTTTTCGGATGGCTTGAGGGCAAGATTCCAGATGAGCATTCCGTCAGCATCGGGCTGAAGATCGGCCTGTTTCGGTAATTCAATTTCAACTTTGATTTGTTCGTTACGCGAAATCGGGATATTGTC
>JACRFA010000021.1 GCA_016218065.1 Ignavibacteriota bacterium
GATCGGCGCTCGGAGACACACCCCGTCCCGATTCGTTCCGCTCATCGGGACACCCCTCTCGCGAGCGCGTTGGCTTGCGCACAGAGGGGAATCCGAAACCCGAAAATCGCTGGAGGGGATTTGCGACACACAACAGCGCGCAATAAATCCGCGATCAACACATTCCCCTCTGTGCGATGGGATGTGTGGAGGGAGAGGGGAAGCGAAGGGGTGTGATCGGCGCTCGGAGACACACCCCGTCCCGATTCGTTCCGCTCATCGGGACACCCCTCTCGCGAGCGCGTTGGCTTGCGCACAGAGGGGAATCCGAAACCCGAAAATCGCTGGAAGGGATTCGCGACACACAACAGCGCGCAATAGGTCCGCGATCAACACATTCCCCTCTGTGCGTCGGCATGCGTGCGAGGGAGAGGGGAAACGAAGGCCTGCCCGCCTCGAAGAATGCAACAAGGTCGAAGACTCCCCACGGGATCGTAGATCGACTCGTCGAGCAGGCGGGGGTGTGTAGTAGGAGTTACAAACCTCTTGCCTCACACTTCCCACCTCAATATCTTGATACGCAACTCATCGATTCGAACAGCAAACGTGTGAACATGAAGACTGATCAACCCCAGACATTAACGTGCAGAGACATTTGCGAGCGCTTGTACGAGAAGATGGCAACGTTCGTACTGCCAGCGTTCGATCACGCTCCGAATGAGTTGCGGTCGTTGTACCGCAATAGAGTGCAGGATTTCCCGGGCGGCTTCCGGCGTGTTGATCTGGTTCCGAAGGTCTTGTTGCTGAAGAGAATCGCCAAAGACACCGCAACCGATCCCACGGTTGCGTTGACTGTTCTGCGCAATTGGTTTCGCTCGAAGTCGGCGTTGCACGATGAAGCAGTCAAACAACTGCAATCACTCGGCTATGCTGTGCACGAACCGGACTTCGAGAACGACACGATCACGCATCAGTCACTCGCTCCCGAACATATCCACGAAGAGGACGAAGCCTACTACTTTTCTCCCGGCACTGAACTCCAGGGCGTTGACAAGCTCGAGCTGACCGTGATGACAGCACTGCTCGGTTGGTTTCCCGAACTGCCGAAGGAGCACTAAGAGTTGCTACTTGATGACCAGCAGCTTCTTCGTTTGAACAAACGTTCCGGCGTTGATGCGATAGAAGTAAACGCCGCTCGAGAGGTTCGTCGCATCGAATGTCGCTTCGTGATATCCCGCCTCTCTCATTTCATTCACTAACGTCGCCACACGTTGACCCAACTCGTTGTACACTTCGAGTGAGACATTCGCGAGGCGGGGCAAATCGAACCTGATCGTCGTAACGGGATTGAACGGATTCGGATAGTTCTGTTCAAGCGCAAATATTGTTGGGATGTTCCGTGCGTTTACCGTAGTGAGCATGTCCACTTGAATTGAATTTGAGTAGTGCACGCTTCCATCAAGATCCACTTGCTTGAGTCGGTAGTGCCACACACCGGGTCGCACAGTCGCGTCGACGAACGTGTATGATTGAGGGACGATCGTCGTGCCATGCCCCGCGACAAAACTGTTCTCAACCTCAGTCCACGACGCCGTGCTCTCTGCTCTCCTCTCCACGTAGAAGCCGTAGTTGTTCACCTCGCTGATGGTCATCCAGTCGAGTCGAACGCTCGCATTGGTCGAGCGGATTGCCGTGAAGGACGCGAGTTGAACAGGCAATGGAGGACACGGTCCGCTTCCTGCGGTGCACGACAGAGGCGAAAGGAAAAGCGACCAGCAATGGACTCGCCCCGTGTCGATTGACGCGACATCGGCGACGTGCAGCTTCCAAATGCCGTTCACCGCAGCTCCGCTCTTGCCGACGAACGCGGTGAGAGATGCTTCGGGTCTGTAGCTGCCGACAAACGGCGCGGCGCCTGCACTGATCTGCGTCGTTGCGGCATCGTCGAGCGTCGTTCGTGTTGCCTGCGATCCGCAGCCCGATCCAAAATTCTCGCCCGTTCCGCCACGACGCGACACGAGCGCAACAGTTGTATTGTCTGGCCCGATCAGCGAGATGTTGAGATCGCCGTCGTATGTGTGTGTGATGTAGAACGACGCTGTGACTTTGGCAATCGGCGTCGTGAATCCGGAAACAGTAATCGGAATATCAACTCCTGTCGAATTGTTATCCGGGATTGCTGTGGACGTTGTGTTGTTGAGTTGGGTCGGAGTTCCCGAAGCTCCGGAGGTGAGCGTGAATGTTGACACGTCCGTTCCGGCGGAATGCGTGACGGTGAGCGTGAAGGCGATCGTCGTTCCGCACACGAACGATGGCTCAGTGCTGATGCGGAACGCGCTCTGATTTGTTCCGGTGCCTCCTACAGAAAGATCCGGATACGCCGATGTGCCTGCGACAATCGAGATGCCGGGTGTTGTTGTTGTGAGCGAGGCCGAGACGCCCGTGGCGCCCGATGTGCCGTTGGCGCGAATCGTGACGCTGAGTGTGTCGCATTCATTCGGATCGATAGAACCGTTCCCGTTGCCTCCGGTGAGCGTCGATGAGAAGTATTGAACATTGGCTGCGGTCGGGAAGTCGCTGATCTGGAATGACGCGATGCGCGTTCGCCAGCCGGTCGAGCTTGTCGTTGCATAGTATTCGTTCGTGTACCAGAAGGTTTGATCGTCACTTGGATCAACCACCATGCTTGTGTAATCTCCCCAGCGATTCGCCGTTCCGGTTTGCGAGCCGCTGCCGGCATAGATCGTCATCTCGGCAAGTGTCATGACGCCGGATGCGTCGGCAGCTCTGCGGCCCGTTGTGCGAATCGCAGGAAACATGCTGCTGCTCGACGCGGAATAGCCGAGGGCAATATTCCCCTGGCCATCCATCGCGATGCTGCCCATCCACCGGTGCGTTGCGTCGGGAGAGTAGGTGCTCTGTTGATTGATCGACCAACTCCCCGTTGTCTTGCGCAGCTCGTACCAGCGAACGCCTGCGAGATCGGAGCCGGTTGCGTCAACCGTGTTGCTTGCAAGCAAAACCTGATGTGTGCCGAAGTTTCTGTACTGCAGTCTGCTCAAGAGTCGATCAGAAAGCGCGTCGAGCTTCACGGTCGTGCTGGCTTGCGGGACGCAGTTGCTCAACCCGCTGCACATGTTCATATCGAACGCGGCAGTTGACAAACTTGTCGGTCCGCTGAATGTCGAGCTGGCTGTGTTGGTCCAGTTCACGGTGAATTGATAGAGTTGAAGTCGGTCGGGCGATCCATCAACCGCCATCAGAAAATAATTCGGCGTACCCGCGGGCGCAGTTTGGCCATCGAGATCGGAAGGAAGTAAAGGATCATTCGAAGTGCTGAGCTGGAAGAAAACCATTTGCGCCGGTTTGCCTGAAAGCATCGAGTCGCGTTGGAACACCGCTGCCGCCGGTCCCGCCCAGTTCAGCGATCCGCTGGTGAATGAATTGATCGACATGTAATAGCCGTCATGCCACAAGCCAAACTTTGGATAGTCGGGCATGTTGGTGAATGTGAACGCGTACCGATGCCACGAGCCAAGTGGATCGGAAGTCTGCGAGACTGCAATCAATTCGTAGAACGGGCCGTTGGGATAATTCGGCAGCGCGAACTGCGTGACGACCCATCGATTCGCGAGATGATCGAACACGACAATCGGGTCGCCATCGTTCGTGCCTGACCATGGACCGGGGAAGCCTGTCCACAGCGTGCTCAAATCTGCCGGACCGTAAACGAGCGATCCTGTCTTTGAATAGATCGCGAACGAACTGTTGACTGTTTCAATGATATTATCGAAGCCAACATCGGCGTTCGGGTCGGGCGGATACACGCCCGCGAGATTGTTGATGCCTTCGAAGTTGACGCGTGTCGCAGCAGGCGAGTGCGGGCCAAAGAAATTCTGCACAACAGGATCGCGATCCTTGCCATTCTCCGCGAGATTGCGCTGTTCGTTCGGACGCATGAAGAACTTGTTCGGGATCTCATCGTTCTCCCAACGCTCAGTGCGCGGCAACGGATGAATCATAGGAATTGAACGGAGCGGCGGCGAGGTGTCGTGTGTCAGCTCGCGATACACCGCCGTGGGAGTGAGGCGTTGCTCTTGTGCAGCAACTGTAATGAAACCTGCTGCACAGATCAGCAGAATTGGGAGTAGCCTGCGCATGATGCGTTCCTTTGTGGTGAGAAGGATGAAGAGGTGCTTCGCCTTTGGCTGCCAGTGATAGTCGAAATTCAGCATCAAGATACTGATCACGTCAGTATCATGCAATGCAATTTACTTGACGACGCACGTGATGCCGTGAACGACATCCATGGTCAAACAATCGTCCTAAATGGTTGTTGAAAAACGAGGTCCATGTCATTCCGAACCCCGACGCTCTTTGGCGGGGAGAGTGCCGAAGGCATCCCTTAGGGAGAATCTGATCGCAAAAGAGAGAGATTCCTCAGTCGCGCAGCCTGTGCTGAGCGAAGTCGAAGCGCTCCATCGGAATGACATGATGGCCCTTTTCAACAGCCTGCTAAAAGGACGATGGTTTTCGGTCTTGGCATAAAATCCTTACGCTTTCTTTATCCGCACACGCTCACTCCTTATCTCTCCTTGATTTACTTGTCACGATAGCCCGCGTATCTTGTTGCCGCTAATTCAGGATGTCTGATTTCTGCAAGAGTTGATTGAATGGCAAAACATTTTCGCGCAGCGCTGATGTTGCTTCTGCTTCTGAGTCTGATCACCGGGGTGCTCTATCCTCTGGCGGTTATGGGACTGAGTCAAATTCTATTCCCTGCAGAAGCGAATGGCAGCATCATCGAGAGGAGCGGGCAGGCCGTCGGCTCCGCGCTCATCGGCCAGCAGTTCACGTCGCCGAAATATTTCTGGAGCCGTCCCTCCGCGACTTCGGGATTTCCATACAACGCTTCGTCGTCGAGCGGATCAAACTATGGCCCGATGAACCCTGCGCTGCTGAACGCGACAAAGCGTCGAGCCGAACAGCTCCGCTCACTCGATCCGACAAACACGCAGCCGATTCCTGTCGATCTTGTTACCGCGTCAGCCAGCGGACTTGATCCGCAGATTAGCGTCGCTGCGGCGCTGTATCAGATGCCGCGAGTTGCGCGTGCGAGAAATCTGTCCGAAGAAAAAGTCCGTGCTCTTGTTGAAGAGCATACGGTTGCTCGCGGCTTCGGTTTTCTCGGCGAGCCAGGCGTGAATGTTCTGGAGCTGAATCTCGCGCTTGATAATATTGCGAA
>JACRFA010000144.1 GCA_016218065.1 Ignavibacteriota bacterium
AGCGTGGCTATTTGAGGCAATGACGTGCGCTCCCATTTGTCATTCTGAACGAGTCCCGATTGCATTTCTCCGAAGGAGTCCTTCAGAGAAATCGGGACGAAGTGAAGAATCTAGATCAGAGCACCGACTGGATGCTGGATTCTTCCTGCCTGCTCTACGAGTCGTAGACCGGCAGGCACGGCGGCTCTGGAAAACGAGCCTGCTATTGACATGATCCTTCATGCGTGTGTCAACTATTCATTCCGTCGCTACGCGACGGACGGATCGTGTACATCAATCTGACCCGACCTTGAAAGGTCGGGCTAATTTTGTTTTTGCCACTACGTGGCAAGCTTGCATGCACGGCCGTCCCGTAGGGACGGCATGATATTAGGCAGACCATTTATGGTCTGCCCAATAGCCCGGTCACCCAATCGTCACGTAGTGACGAGATGAAACGTGAAGCACAGATGTCACGGTGATGAACAACAAAGGCAACGCCTTTCAATTCCCTCAGAATGACAAATTCATGTCACGTCATTAGCAGGTCAACGGCCACGGTGAAAACGCCGAACGTAACCCACCATTCATGGTGGGGCAAAAAATCCTTTCACCTCATTCGGCTTTAGCCATGAGTCCGATTACATTCGCATCGATTCCGCTTCTGTGAAAATCGGTGCAATCTGTGGCTCGTCTGGGAATCGAGAACAATCCCTTCTTCACGATTCAGAAGCAATCAACCACAAATTTCACCGATGCGTATCTTCTGTGAAAATCTGTGCAATCTGTGGCTCATGATTCGCATCGATTCATGTCTCACTGATTGTACCGCTTCTCGTACATCTTGCGCATCTCTTCCGCTTCCTTCGGACTCAAACCTTTGAGCCAAATATGCTCATCCTTCGTCAAGAGTTCTGACACGATGCGCTGATACTTTGCCTTCATCGCCGGACCTTTGGTCGCTGCTGCCTCGACAACTGCCGGCAAGAATTTTTCGTAGTAGTGTTTCGACACTTCGTACATGCCGTGCCAATGCGTGTAGTCAGGTCCCATCATGCTTGCACCGTGGCGCGCACGCCGACCTTCATGGTGCCACAACTCGTAGTAGATCCACTGTACGCTATGCTCGAAGGGAGCGTTCTTCTTCAGCACGCCGTCGGCAATCAGATCGTTGATCATCTTTGTTGATGGTTTGGCGAACTTGTCGTTGTACAGAATTACGAGATCATCAAATTGATTATAGAAGTTATCGACGTATGTATCGTTGTGGCAATTCAAACACGCACCCTTCATCTTCGTGCGACGCTCTTCCCACGTGATGATCTGCTTCACCTTCGCCTTCACAGGACGATTGATGAGCTTCTCATTGTCAACAACCTTCTCGACGTACTCCGATTCATCACCAACTTTCGGCAGCGCCCGCGTATCGGGATAATCTTCCTTGAAGCCACCTTCGAAGATCACCTGGTTGAGCTTTGTGCTGATCGCAGGACGCAGCGTCCATGAGATTCTCTCGCCGATGTCATGCGAGTTCGACACAACAGGTCCTTGCGGCGTCATGTACGCGCTGATGTGGCAGGTAGCGCAGGTCGGCGCAGCAGAGTAATCGAGTCCCAGCGTCCAGTCCTTTTCCTTGTCGAGCGCCATCTTATCGCGATTGGCGTAGAAGGCAATGCCGTGCTTCGATTCGTTGTAGATTTCGATTTGCGGATGATCGGGACCCATGTGGCACTTGCCGCAATTCTCCGGCGAGCGTGAAAGCTTTGCCTCGAACGAGTGTCGTGAGTGGCAGGCATGACACGAGCCTTGCGAGCCGTCAGGATTCATGCGACCCATGCCGCTGTTGGGCCATGTCTTCGGATCGACGACCGGGCGATTCTCCTTGCCTGAGCGCGTGATGTTGCCATCCTTGTCGCGGACGAACTTGATCATCGTGCCGTGACACTGCCAGCAGCCATTCACCGCGTCGGCGTTGTTGGTCGGCATGCCTGCGATTTTTTCTGCGAGCACATTGTCGAGACTGGCGAGGATTTGTCCCGCCTTCGCATGATGGCTCCGCGCAAACTGCTCGTACTCGCGGGCATGGCAGCGGGCGCAATCTTTCGGCGTCACGAGCGCCGAGATCACCGCGCCTTCGTGCGTCCAGGCGTCAACTTCTTTCGCATCCGCCGTGTGGCAATCAATGCAGCCGACGCCATACTGTGCGTGGGAGGAGCGTTCCCACTCCATCACCAACGCCGGCGAGTCCTTCCGGTGGCAATCGACGCAACCGCTGTTCGTCGCGGTGACGATGGCTTCTTTCTTTTCTTCTACGCGCAGCCGTTTCGATTCTTGAAATGCGACGACGAGCAACGCCGCCAGGAAGAACACCGAGAGTCCGGCAACAACAAAACGTTTAGTAGTGAGCGACATGATGTAACCTCGAATTAATTAGTTGGCAAAACTTTCCCACACCGTTAAGATGAGGAATCCCATAAATGCGACGACACCGATGATGACGGATGCCTTGTCAGGTAAGCGAAACTTCTTTTGCAGCCACGTTTCCACGAAGGGCCAGAACAACGCAATCAACCCGATGCACAACGTCAGCACGACGCTGATGTTCAGCGAGGTCAGCTTGAGCAGTCGAAAGTTGAAATAGAAATACCACTCAGGCTTGATGTGTTCGGGCGTGACGGTGGGGTTCGCCTGCGACCCAAGGTGCGCAGGAAAGATGAGCGAAAGAATCGTCAGGATGTACATCAACAACACACCAATCAGAATCTCGGTGGTTGCGTGCTCAGGCCAGAAGCGGAAGAAGCGATTTTCCTCCGTGATGTTGTCGCCGGGAAACGTGAACTCGGCGACGCCGTGAAGTCTCACCATCACAATGTGCAGCGCGAGCAGCACAACGATCACAGTCGGCAGAACGCCAATGTGGAGAATGAAGAACCGCGTCAGCGTTTGCTCGCCAACCTCCGGTCCGCCGCGCATGAAGTAAGCAACATACGGCCCCACCAGCGGAATCGCCTCCATTAAGTTCGTCGCAACTGTTGCGCCCCAGTAGCTCAATTGTTCATAGACCAGCGAGTAGCCCGTGAATCCGAATGCCAGCGTCGTGCCGAGCAACCCAAAACCGAACAGCCAGTTGAGCTGACGCGGATGGCGGTATGCGCCAGTGAAGTACACGCGCAGCATGTGCAGGAAGACGGCGACGATCATCAGATTCGATGACCACTTGTGGAGTGAGCGAATGAACCAGCCGAAGCGCACGTGCTGCGTTATTGCCGCGACGCTTGCGTACGCATGATCGGGCGACGGCACGTAGTAAAACGTCAGCGCGATGCCGGTGACGACTTGAACGACGAAGAGATACATCGGCGTACCGCCCAAACAGAACCACCACTTTTTGAGATGGTAGGGAACAGGCTCAGCGCTTATGTGTTGCACGGAATCCCAATCGAACGGAAACAGTACTGCGAATCGCGCTGCCCGGTTTTTCTTCGGCACAGCAGAATCGGCGTGCGCCATCACGACCTCCTCTTGATGTCTTTGACTTCGATATACACAACGCCCGCCGCCCGATCTACTTCGAGCGGCACTTCCGCGAGTCGCTGACCCGCGTCGGCAGGCGGGCCGCCGATCGCAACGCCATCCTCACGAAACACCCCGCGGTGACACGGACAGAAGAACTGCTTGTCACTCTCGACCCACTGCACGCGACAGCCGAGATGCGGACACACGGTGCTGTATGCTTTCAGATCGTCGGCTTGCCGCTTGACGAGAATTTGATTTCCCTGCAAATCAAACAGCGCCTTCACCTTTCCTTCGTGGAAGTCGCTCAGTTGTCCGGCGAACAGCTTTCGCGTTTTTGATTTCACTTGTTCGGGAAGCACGTACAGCAGCCCTTGCACCGCAAGCGCGCCATAGCTCAGCAGCAACCCTCCTCCCATCAACGCGGACGCAAGCCATTTTCTCCGCGTCATCATTTCTCCCTTACTCAGCTTCATGAGTCACCTTCTTGTTTACCATTGACAATTGATCGTTGACCATTGATCGTTCATTCGCAATTCAAACGTCTCCCATTGAGCATTTCTTTCTGGGGCCAAGGCGGGTGTTCCCCGTCCGTACTGACTACAGTGCCGCGAAGCCTGACTGCCGTCAGGCAGGCGGAGCGAACTACTTCGGCGCAAACGCGGTCGCCCGGCCTGCCGCCTGCCTGCTCTACGAGTCGTAGACCGGTAGGCAGGAAGAATCTATGCTCTTCGTCCCGCCGCAAAACGGGTGGAACTCAGAGTGAAAAGCAGCGCCGAATCGGGACACGCATCGACGCACGCTGCGCAGTTTGTACAGAGCCACATCGCCTTCGCGTTGCGCGGATCGATATCGAGCTGACATGATGTAACACAGGCAACCTTACACGCGCTGGTGTTGCACTTATGTTGCTCGTTGTGTTCGATGCGCAACGTCAGCGGCGACTTCATCGCAATCAACGCTGCGCCTATCGGACAGACAACCTTGCACCAGCCGCGCCGAATCCAGAAAAATTCAAACACGAGAACAGCCGCGATCACGACTAGCTCGATGCCGACTGTTCCCAGAAAGATGCCGCTCGCGAGCTGCGTCGTGATGATGCCCGGCGCTGAGATGTAGTTGAACAGTGGAAGAGAGAACAGCGCCACGGCGATCAAACCGCCGACGAGTATTCCCCACTTCACTCGAATCCATCCTGCTCCGCTGCGAACGGCGAGATGCGTGTTGCGCGACGGCATCAATCGCTGATGCAAGAACTCGATCAATTCTGACATGAAACCCTGCGGACACATCCAACTGCAGAAAACCGGACCGAGCGCAACAGCCAGTACTACAGGAAGAGCGACAGAGAGCAGCAAGGGGACGTACAATTCCTTTGCCGCGAGAACATGCTGGATGACTACGAGCGGATCGGACATTGTCAGCGAGCCGACGGCGACAGAGTAGAGCGTTCCTGTTATCGCATTCACGCCATAGAGATTGAGCAACGGCACGCCAACGAAGAAAGCGAGTGTCGCGATCTGAACGAGTCTTCGCCACAACGTGAGAGATATCTTCCGACGTTTGTCTAATCGCTCTTCCCGCGTTTGTGCTGCGCTCATCGATCTATCGCTTTCTCGAAACATCTTCCGTCCCTACCACAATTGCCGGTTCTTCTGTCGGACACACATATTCACACACGCCGCATCCGACGCATTTCTCTGTCACAACTTTCGGATGAAGCTCATCATCCATGACGAGTGCTTCATCGAAGATCGGACAGGCGTTGTAACATGTTCTGCACAGAATGCCGTTGAACGCCAGACAGAGTTTCTCGTTCACCTTCGCAAGTCCCATCTGCACATCATTTTTCGCGAGAGACATGAGCGAGCCTGATGGGCAGACCTCAGGACATTTCATGCAGAGATAGCAGGGAGTTGAACGGGCGCGAATAACAGGTGATCCCATACTGAGGCCGTCCCAAATCGACCCAAGACGAATGCTCTTGTAGGGGCACACTTCAATGCAGCGCATGCAGCGTGTGCACGTCGCCAGGAAATGCTCTTCGGACGTTGCACCCGGCGGACGAAGAAGTCCGCTATCATCTCCCCAAAACATCTACGCCTCTTCCTCGGCCAACGCGAGCGACTCGTTGCTCACGTACACGGGAAATACACCGTACACTCCATCCACTGTCTGCTCGATTTGTTCAGTCACTTCCTGCAGCGCTTCGGGCGAATCGGCCTCAAGCACTGCCACAATCTGAGCATCGTCCTTCTGGCCGAAGACGGAGACATTCTCTATCGCCGACAAGCGTCGCGTGACTTCGACGACATGATGGGGGTCGGTTTGAACTACTACGCCACTGATGTACATGATTGTATTGCCTCCAATTTTCGTACTTATCACTAAATGTTACGCAAGCGACAGAATTCATATCCCGACGTATCCACTCCGTCGCTACGCGACGGACTTGATTGTTTTGCTCTTTTCACCCGACCTTGTCCCGAAGGGACTCCTTTGGAGGAGAGGTCGGGCTACATTCAGCTTGCCACTATGTGGCGTATGCGCCAGCGGCAACGCTACGCTCGTCCCGCAGGGACGATATGATATTAGGCAGACCGTTTACGGTCTGCTAACAAAACCACAGGGACTGAGACGTCACGTAGACGAGCGCAAATCGATGCGTGAACTGCCTTCGCGCGTAATTTCAGTTATCATACTCCTTGCACTCTGAGTCCCGCCGCTTTGTGGCGCGGCGAGGAGTTTAGATTCTTCGGCTCTATGAAGCGAGCCTCAGAATTTTATGTTTGAATCGCCGCTGGACTCGTCGGACAGAATTCTTCGCATATTCCACATCCATCGCAGCTCGCTTCGACAACAGACGGAAACAGAAACTCCTTCAGGACAATTGCCTGGCCTTGAAGCGGACACTTGTCAAAACAAAGTGTGCAAAGTGTTTGATTGTACGCGAGACACCGCGCTGTCGCGATGTGCGCAACACTGTTCGAGAATTCCGCGTCCGACGAACATGAGTCGCTGCGCGCAGCTTTTCGCGCTCGCGACAACATGCTCATTGGACGCGTGATGAATTCCCGTCTGTCCATCGCTACGCCTTCTGCACCTTCACCGCGCAGACCTTGAACTCAGGCTGTCGCGAGATCGGGTCAGTTGCATCATTCGTCACGAAGTTGATCATGCGCGTCGTTTCCTGATCGTGCATGTGCGAGAAGATGAGTCCCGGACGCGGAACGTCCACGACTTTTGCTTCGAGCACAACGCTGCCGCGCCGCGACGTAATCTTCACTTTATCCTTCGAGCTGATACCGAGCTTCTTCGCGTCGGCGGGATTGATCTCAGCAACCGCCTGCGGAACCGCCTTCTGCAATTCAGGCACCGCTCCCGTCATGGTCGATGTGTGCCAGTGTTCGAGCACGCGACCGGTCGTGAACACGAACGGATACTCGGCATCGGGCATCTCAGCCGCGAGCTTATGCGGTCGCAGCCACACCCACGCCTTGCCGTCCGGTCTGCCATAGAAATGAATGCGCTGCGGATGATCGGGCTTCACGAGCGGATCTTCGCCGCGCACGTAACGTCGCTTCGTGCCGGGATGTCCCTCACTGGGCAAGGGCCAGAGGAGTCCGTGCGAATTCTTCAATCGTTCGCGGGTCATGCCGGTGAAGTCGTACGCCGTACCTTTGGAGCACTTCATCAACTCCGACCACGCCTCCGCTTCGTTCTTGAAATCCACCAACTTGCCGTGCCCAAGCCGCGTCGCGAGATCTTTCAGAATTGCAAAGTCAGTTCGCGATTCGCCTTGCGGTTCCACGGCTTTGTCGAGGAGCTGGTAGCGCCGCTCGGTGCAGCCATAGACGCCTTCCTTCTCCGACCACGCAGCCGAAGGAAGCACAACATCTGCAAGCTCGGCTGTACGCGTTGGGAAGTACGCTTCCGAGACGACAACGAACGTGTCGGGATCTTTCAATCCCGGATTGTACTTGTTGAGATTGGGCATTGACTGCGCAGGGTTGGTGCAGAGAATGAGCAACGCTTTGATTTTCTTCTCTGCGAGCGCGCCGAACAGATCTACCGTCGTCAGTCCGGGCTTCGGCTGGATTGTTCCCGCCGGAACTCCCCACAATTCCTCCATCTGCTTTCGATGTCCTTCGTTGGCGATGAGACGACCATACGGAAGAAGATGCGAGAGCGCGCCGCCGTCGCGGATGCCGCCGCAGGCATTCGGCTGGCCCGTCAAGGAAAGCGGAGTCGAGCCGGGCAATCCGATTTTGCCTGTGAGCAGATGCAGGTTGTGAACGAGATTGTTTGCCGCGACGCCCGATGTTCGCTGATTCAATCCCATCGTCCACATCGAGATTGTTGCTTTTCCTTTTTCAGCAAACATCATCGCAGCTTTGCGGATCAACTCGGCTGAGCAGCCGCTGATCGCTTCGGCTTTCTCGGGGGAGTAGTCGTCGAGGAATTTCTTGTACTCATCGAACGTCACCGGCGGCGTGTCAGGCTTCTGCAT
>JACRFA010000148.1 GCA_016218065.1 Ignavibacteriota bacterium
CGTTGCTGACGATCGAAACATCGAAAGCATTCGCGAGTTTTCGGTACGAGCTTTCCGTCGAGGAACAATCGGACAAGCGCTCGATGCATTTCAAGATTCTCGGATTGAAAGCGCCGCAGTTGAGTCTTCCGGCCTCGGGCACGGCGCAGTTCGTGCGTGAATACGAGGACCTGCACGGAAAGTACGACATTACCGTCGAGCGTCTGGACGGCAAGACGAACACGTTCACGGTCAGCATTTCGGAAAAGCAAATCAAAATCCTTAGCTCACCCAAAAATCCATTCATCGAACTTGTCGCTGCATGATTCCCATTCTGTTTAAGATCGGTCCGCTCAACATCTTCGGATTTCAGATTGGACCCATTCCCATTTACAGTTTTGGCCTGATGCTGGGCATCGGCTTTCTGCTCGGGAGCTACATCCTCTCGCTTGAATTGAAGCGGAAGAAGATCGATCCCAATCTGGCGAGCAACATCACTATCATCGCATTGCTCTTTGGCATCGCGGGCGCAAAGCTCTTTCATCTGATCGAGAACTGGGAGATGTTCCTGCGTGCGCCGCTCGAGGCGACGTTCTCGGCAGGCGGACTCACCTGGTACGGCGGCTTGATCATTGGCATGACTGCAATCATTCTGTATCTGCGCGCCAAGAAAGTTCCCGTGCTCAAAGTGATCGACGGACTTGGCGTTGCGCTGATTCTTGCCTACGGCGTGGCGCGACTCGGCTGCCATCTCGCAGGCGACGGCGATTACGGAATGCCGACGAACCTGCCGTGGGGGACAAACTACGAGAACGGAACCTACCCTCCCTCTCGCGCCTTCGCGATTTTTCCCGAGGTCACGAGCCAGTATCCCAACGGCATCGTTCCCGATAACACACCCTGTCATCCCACGCCGGTGTACGAGATGATTCTCGGCGTGCTCGGATTTCTGTTGATGTGGAAGTATTTCCGAAAGCAAAATTATCCCGACGGCATGCTCTTCGCCATTTATCTCGTCATGTCGAGTCTGTTTCGGTTCAGCATCGAGTTTCTCCGACTGAACCCGAGACTCTTGTGGGGATTGTCCGAGGCGCAGCTGATTGGCATTGTGCTGTTTGCGTTGGGGGTGGGATGGATTCTCCTGCTTCGCAAGAAAATGGCGACGGCATCATGACGCTCGTCGAGTTGTATTCGAAAGAAGAATGTCACTTGTGCGATGAGGCGCTTGCGGTGCTGGAAAAAGTGAAGACCGAAGTTCCGTTCACGCTCAAAGTGATCAAGCTGATTCCGGGAGAAGCAAACTTCGAAGAGTTCAAAGAAGATTTTCCCGTTATCTTCGTCAACAAGCGATTTGCGTTCAAGCATCGGCTCAATGAGAAGCGGGTGAAAATTTTCTTGCAGCAGATCGAGTCGGGACGCACGGGCACAACGCCCGCGGACGAACAGGAGTTTCTTGATGCGGCAGACGCGTAATGCACGCCGTCGCGAAAGTACTGGAAGCGCTGGGAATTGCATTTGTCTTTCTCGGACTCCTGCTGGGAATAAACAGTCCTACTCTGTGGATCGAGTTATACCTCAGCATCATCGGCGTTGTAGTTTTTCTGATCGGCTGGGGCACAGATAAACTCTTGGAACGCAAACGACGCGAGTCGTCACAATAACATTTCAAATCTCCCTTCCATAAAAGGCGCCGCCTATGCCTGCAATGATCGTTGGTAGAAAACCGGTTATTGAGGCTCTCAAAGCCGGATCGTCGCTCGACAAGATTTTCCTGCTGAGCGGAATTCAAGGAAAGCCCATCGAAGAAATTCGTTCTCTCGCCAGGCAGCGCAACGTGCCTGTCGCTGAGTTCAACCGTCAGCAGTTCCGCGAGCTTGCGAAGGATCAGATGACGCAAGGCGTCGTTGGCATTCTGCAGCCGCGACATAAGTATGCCGATGTCGAGCTCATTCTCTCGGCGGCGACAGAACGGCAGCAGCGCCCGTTCATTCTCATTTGCGACGAGATTGAAGATCCACACAACCTCGGAGCGTTGATTCGAACGGCGGAATGCGCAGGCGTTCATGGCGTGATTGTGCCGAAGCATCATTCGGCCCCGGTGAATGCGACCGTGACAAAGACTTCAGCCGGCGCGACTGAGCATCTTCCCATTGCCGAAGTGACGAACATCGTCAGCACCATCGAGGAGTTGAAGCAAAAGAGTTTTTGGATTGTTGGTCTGGATGGCGCGGGCGATAAGCGCTATAATGAAGTCGATTACACTTCGCCGGTGGCGGTCGTCGTTGGAAATGAAGGGAAAGGGATTCGGCGTCTTGTGAGAGAGCATTGCGATTTCCTCGTGAAGATTCCGCTGCTGGGAAGGATCGAATCGCTTAATGCATCAGTGGCCGGAGCGTTGGTGATGTACGAGGTGGTCAAACAAAGAAGTGTCGGCCACACTGAGGCCGCCAACACCCCGGGCGGTGGGTCATAACATGCTGTGAGTATGGGATGACGTACAATCTTGCTCGGCGCCTTGGCCGTTTTCTATCTCTATGACTCAGAGCTTTCCTCCGCACTCTCTTCCCCTCTCGTCAACCCATACTTTTTCATCTTGTTGTAAAGATGACTTCGCTGAATGTCCAGCGCTTCCGCGGTCTTGCTGATGTTCCAGCGGTGTTCATCGAGCATCTTTTTGATGTACGCCGCTTCCGCTCTATCCTTGAAGTCTTGAAATGTTCCGCCAAGACTCAGCAGGTCGTCGAAAGCAGTTCGTGCGCCGCTCGCGCCAAGCTCGATCTGTGAAGCATCGATTGCGGTGGAGGGAGTCATGATCACAAGGCGCTCCACGATATTGCGCAACTCGCGCACGTTTCCGCGCCAATCCATCGTCGTGAGTTTCTGCAGCGCCTCATGCGAGAATTTTTTCTGCGCCATGCCATAGCGCTGACAAATATCCTCGGCGAACGCAGTAGCCAGCAGTGGGATGTCGTCTCGCCGTTCTCGCAGCGGTGGAATCGGAATAGGAATCACGTTCAGCCTGTGAAAGAGATCCTCCCTGAACAGTCCCTGCTTGATGGCATCCTGAAGATTCTTGTTCGTCGCGGCAATCACCCGCACATCGACGGTAATCTGCTTGTTGCCCCCGACACGCTCGATTCTTCCTTCCTCCAGCGCTCGCAGCACTTTCGCCTGCGCGTTCTGGCTCATGTCGCCGATCTCATCGAGAAAAATCGTGCCGCCATCGGCTTGCTCGAATTTTCCGATCCGCTGATTCGTCGCGCCCGTGAAGGAGCCTTTCTCATGTCCGAACAGTTCCGACTCAATCAGCTCATTGGGAATCGCGGCGCAGTTCACCTCGATGAGCGGCTTCTCCTTGCGCCTGCTCTGTCGGTGAATCGCCTTCGCAACAAGTTCTTTGCCGACTCCGTTCTCCCCCGTAATCAGCACGCGGGCATCCGTCGGCGCAACGCGATCAATGATATTCAGAACGTCTTTGATCTTCAGACTCTCGCCAAGAATGACATTCTTCCCCTCCACCTTCTCCTTCATCTGTTTGTTTTCGAGAAGAAGCAGCTTCTTGTCGATGGCGTTGCGGATGACGATCAGCAGTTTGTCTTTGTCGAGCGGCTTTTGCAGAAAATCATAGGCTCCGAGCCGCGTCGCCTCGACGGCGGTTTCAATCGTGCCGTGACCCGAGATCATAATGACGGGAAGCTCAGGCTCGATGTCTTTGATCTTGCGAAGAGTCTCCAGTCCATCCATCCCTGCCATCTTGATGTCGAGCAGGACAAGATCGAACTGCGTCGCCAAGAGTTGAGCGAGGGCGCTCACGCCGTCTTCAGCAAAGTGAGGCTCGTACTTCGCGTACTGCAGAATCATGCGGAGGGAATCGCGAATTGCTTTGTCATCATCTACAACGAGAATCGATTTCATCTTTTCTCCAGATCAGTAGCCGGCAATGTTCCCGGCGAACTCGGTGGGGTCGTGTCATCAACCCGATGGACAACCGAGTATTTCAAAAACTGTGACGGCATGGTACCATCATCATCCAACAAGCTCATCCCGAACTCTTGTCCGTGACGATTGGAGCGAAAGTCACGCTCATCCAACGCTCCATCGACGATCACTTTGTCCTCGCCCCATTCGATGAAGTCGCCCACGCGCTCGGCCGCTTCACGCGACTCAAACGTGTACGCGAGAAATGCCGAGCCGAAAAAATGCTGAAGCTTATCTCTGTCGCCTGCCCCGTCAGGAGGCGAGTCCGCATAGAGTCGTCGCGGCAGTGCGGCCACGCGTTGCGAGAATTCTTCATCGAACTCCGACGTCAGCGGCACCCACAGCAGCGCGCCAACAACAGGTAACTTCACGCCGAACTTGCTGTGATCCATTGTCGCGACCAATGAGATCAGCAGCGCCTCGTACACATTGTTCCAGCTGAGGCGCATCGCTTCGTCAAAGATGGCATCGACCGCATACAGATCGCCGAAGCGCGTTCTGAACTCAGCAAACTCCTCGCTGCGAACATACTCCTTGAGCTGGAAGCCGTCTTGAATGAGTTTTGGAAAAAGAACAGGTGCAAAGAAGCTGACGATCTCGGGGACGTCGTCACGCGGAGGAAACTGCGGAGCAGGCGACTGCGCAAGTGCTATCGAGTTTCCGCACGCGGTGCAGACGATCAACACAACCAGGCCTCGCAGCACAAAATTCTCTCTTACAGATTGCCCGGTCACTGCATCTTCCCCTTCACAAGAAAATCCGGATTGCCGCATCGGCTGATCACGTTTGAATCACGCCCGGATTGAACGGCGGAATGCTCGCGTTCTGCGAAGCCATCTCGATCCCGAGCGAGACAATGCTGCGCGTAGCATCCGGGTCGACAATTCCATCCACCCACAATCTCGCGGCCGCAAAGTACGGATCGGTCTCTCTCTCGTAGCGCTGCTGAATTTCCGCGAGCAGTTGCTGCTGCTCTTCCTTTGTGATGTGCTTTCCCCCTTTTTCCATCTGCTGGATCTTGATTCCCAGCAGAGTCTCGCTCGCCTGCTTTCCGCCCATCACGGCAATCTGCGCCGTCGGCCACGCGTAGATCAGTCGCGGATCGTACGCTTTGCCGCACATCGCATAATTGCCGGCGCCGTAACTGTTGCCGACCATGAACGTGAACTTCGGTACAATGCTGTTCGCAACAGCGTTCACCATCTTCGCGCCATCCTTGATGATGCCCCCCTGTTCGGCGCGGCTGCCGACCATGAAGCCGGTGACATCCTGAAAGAAAACAAGGGGAATCAACTTCTGATTGCAATTCAGTATGAATCGCGCAGCTTTATCCGCGCTGTCACTGTAGATCACACCGCCGACTTGCATTTCGCCCTTCTTCGTTCGGACGACGGCACGCTGGTTCGCAACAACGCCTACCGCCCAGCCGTCAATGCGAGCGTAACCCGTGATCACCGTCTTGCCATAGCCGGCTTTGTACTCATCCAGCTCGCTGTCATCAACGATGCGCGCGAGAATCTCGTACATGTCATACGGCTTCGTTCGGTCGGCGGGAAACAGGCCGTAGAGATCGTCGGCGGAAAATTTCGGCGGCGACGGTGCGATGCGGTCGAAGCCGGCAAGCGGCTTGTGCCCGAGTTTGCCGACGATGCTGCGAATTTTTTGGATGGCTTCGTCGTCGTTCGCCATTTTGTGGTCGGTGACGCCGCTGATCTCGCAATGCACCGTCGCGCCGCCGAGCTGCTCATTCTCGATCTCCTCGCCGATGGCGGCCTTAACAAGATGCGAGCCGGCGAGAAACACACTGCCTGTTTTGTCGACAACCATTGCTTCATCGCTCATGATCGGCAGATACGCGCCGCCCGCAACACATGGCCCCATGATCGCGGCAATCTGCGTAATGCCGAGCGACGACATCACGGCGTTGTTTCTGAAGATGCGCCCGAAGTGTTCTTTGTCCGGAAAGATTTCGCTCTGCAGCGGAAGGAACACGCCCGCCGAATCCACGAGATAGACGATGGGCAGGCGGTTCTCGATGGAGATTTCCTGCGCGCGAAGATTTTTCTTTGCGGTGATGGGAAACCACGCGCCGGCTTTCACCGTCGCATCATTCGCGACAATGACGACATTGCGACCTTGAATCTTCCCGATGCCGAAGATCGTTCCCGACGACGGCGCACCGCCATACTCTTCATACATCTCATACGCGGCGAACAACCCGACCTCGAGAAAATAACTGTTCGGATCGATCAGCTTCGCTATACGCTCACGCGCAGAAAGCTTCCCCTTCTGATGGAGTTTTTCGATCGCCGCTTTGCCTCCGCCGACTCTGACTTTTTCTTCGCGCGCGCGAAGGGTTGTCAACAGCGCGCGAAGGTTCTCGGCGTTCTTTTCAAACGCGGGAGCGTTGCGTATTTCCGAACCGATGAGTGACATGTGCCGCTCTTCACTGTTGGCAGTTGGGCTCTTGGCCGTTGGCTCTTTGGTCTTAGTTTAACAGATGACGGGCAATCACCATCTTCTGCACTTCCGACGTTCCCTCGCCAATCGTCATCAGCTTCACATCGCGATACAGCTTCTCAACAGGAAACTCTTTGATGAAGCCGTAGCCGCCGTGAATTTGCACGGCTTCGTTCGTTGCGCGTACTGCAGCTTCGCTTGCAAACAACTTTGCTTGCGACACTGCGAGCGTGAAGTTCATCCCTTCCACGGCCATCCACGCAGCGCGTTGCGTCAACAGGCGCGCGGCGTTGATCTCCGTCGCCATGTCGGCGAGCTTCCATTGTATCGCCTGGAAATCTCCAAGAGCCTTTCCGAACTGGCGGCGTTCCTTCGCGTACTTTAAGCTGGCATCCAGCGCTCCCTGCGCAATGCCGACCGAGAGCGCCGCAATCCCGATTCGTCCGCCATCGAGAACAGACAGGGCCTGCTTGAATCCTTGTCCTACCTCGCCGATCAGATTTTCTCCCGGAACGCGAACATTCTCAAACACCAGCGTCGCTGTGTCACTGCAGCGCATGCCGAGTTTGTTTTCCTTTTTGCCGATGGTGAAGCCCGGCATTCCTTTCTCAATGATGAACGCAGAGATGCTCGCCTTCCCTTTCTCCTGATCGGTCTTCGCCATGATCACATAGGTTGAGCCGACAGAGCCTTGGGTGATGAACGTTTTGCCGCCGTTCACAATCCAGTCGCCGCCATCGCGCGTGGCGGATGTCGTCATCCCTCCCGAATCACTTCCCGAACCCGGTTCCGTCAGGCCCCATGCGCCAAGCTTGCGTCCGCTGGCAAGATCGGGCACATACTTTTTCTTTTGCGCCTCGCTGCCAAATTTCATGATGTGCCCCGTGCACAAGCTGTTGTGTGAAGCGACTGTCAAGGCAATCGATGGATCGATCTTGGCAATCTCTTCGACGATGATGATGGCATCGAGTTCGGTCAGTCCTGCGCCGCCGAGATCCTCAGGCCACGTCATACCCATAAATCCCAGCTCACCCGCCTTCTTCACAATCTCATGAGGAAACTCCTGCGATTCATCAAACATCATCACGTGAGGTCGAATTTCCTCTTCAGAAAATTTGCGTGCGAGTTCCTGCACTGCTCTTTGGCTTTCCGTTAGGTTAAAATTCAAGCCGACTGTCGAGTTGGACATACGTCCTCCTACTGGTTGCGAAAGTTGTTTATGAGTTCATGTGCTAAGTCGTAGGGTGTTGATGAGTAGTTCATGACATCCTGAATGCGTGAAGAGAGTATGCGTTTGCGTTCTGCACTCCAGAAATCAATGCGAAGGCGGTCGGCAACAAGTTCTCGAATCCGTTCTTCGAGTCTGTGTTGACGCTTTGCCGCCAGTTTTCCTGTGCGCTCAAGATGCGAACGATGCTCGGCGACCTTCGCTGCGATTTCTGCAACGCCGGTTCCATCGCTCGCAATCGCTTTCAGAACATCCGGAGTCCACGCGCTCTCCGATTTGAAATGCAAAATCATTTTGATGGACATGACGGCTTGATCAGCGCCCGCTCTGTCTGCTTTGTTCAGCACAAAGAAATCCGCAATCTCCATCAGTCCTGCTTTCATTGCCTGAATGGAATCGCCTGACTCTGGCACGAGCACGACGACCGTCGTGTCCGCCGCGCCGGCGATGTCGAGTTCCGACTGCCCAACGCCGACCGTCTCGAGAATGATGATGTCCTTCCCCGAAGCGTCAAGCACGTCTGCTGCTTCACGAGCCTTTTTGCTCAAGCCGCCAAGACTTCCGCGCGAGGCCATGCTGCGAATGAACACGCCCTCATCCAACTCCACGTCGGTCATGCGCACACGATCGCCGAGCAATGCGCCGCCTGTGAACGGGCTGGTCGGATCGACGGCAATAATTCCGACACTGAGTCCCTGCTTGCGATAGTGAAGAGCAAGCTTGTTCGTCAGCGTGCTCTTGCCTGCACCCGGCGGACCCGTTATGCCGACGCGATACGCGCGTCCGGTTTTGGAAAACACACGCCGCAGAAATTCTTCCGATCCATCCAACTCATTTTCGACAAGCGAGATTGCGCGTGAAACAGCAACACGGTCGCCGGCAAACACACGCTCCGGATCAAACGAGAGCTTACGCGCCATAGCCTTCCTTCGCCCTGAAATACTCGACCGTCCGCTGCAAGCCCTCCTCGATGGAAACGGTCGGCTTCCATCCCAACTGCTTCTGAATCTTTCCCGATGAAAGCACGCTTCGCAATTGCTCCCCCTTCTTCGCTTCGCCATGTTTCTCAACGGCATTCGACTTCGTCGATGTGCGAAGATGATGGAACAGTTGATTCACGTCCGTCTCAACGCCGGTGCCGATGTTGAAGATTTCAGATCCGGCGCATTGCAATGCAAGAACGTTGGCGCGAACCACATCACCCACAAATACGTAATCGCGTGTCTGCTTCCCATCGCCGTTGATGATAGGCTGCAAACCTGCAAGAAGTTTTGTCGTGAAGATGGCAACCACACCTGCCTCGCCTTCGGGATTCTGCCGCGGGCCGTAGATGTTTGCGTAGCGGAGTGAAACCGAATCGACGCCGTACACGGTCTTGTAGTAGAAGAGATACTGCTCGGTTGTGAGCTTCGCGACGCCGTACGGAGAAATAGGCCGGGTCGGGTGTTGCTCATCCGCGGGAAAATAATCCTGCTCGCCATAGATGGCGCCTCCGCTTGATGCGAAGATCACCCGCTTCACGCTGGTCTTCGCGCAATTCTCGAGCAGCGTCAACATGCCGAGGACGTTCACCGACGCATCGTAAACCGGATCATCAACGGACTTTCGCACGTCCATCTGTGCAGCGTGATGGTTGATGACGTCGAATCTCCCTTCGGAGAAGACTTTCTGCACTTTCTCCGCATCGCGGATATCGACTTCGAAAAATTTCGCCGACGGGTTGATGTTCATCTTCCGTCCGGTCGAGAGATTGTCAATGATTGAAACCTGATGGCCAAGTCTGATGTACTCATCGACGATCTGCGAAGCAATAAATCCGGCGCCGCCGGTAACCAGTATGTTCAAGTCAATACCTCTTGTTCTTTGTCAGTGAATTGCTTGTGCGTGTCTAGCAGGCTGTTGAAAAAGGCCTCATGTCATTCCGATGGAGCGAAGCGACTGAGGAATCTTCTCTTTTGGGGATCAGATTCCTCACCCCGCCAAAGAGCGTCGGGGTTCGGAATGACATTGACATCAGTTTTTCAACAGCCTGCTAGTGCAACAACGCTTTCCGTCCGATATCTCGTCTGTACTGCATGCCGGCAAATGAAACATGATTCACAGCCTGATACGCATCGTGAATCGCATCGAGCAAATTGTTCTTCACTGCAGTGATGCCGAGAACCCGTCCACCCGCGGTCACGAGAGCGCCATTGAACAATTTGGTTCCGGCATGAAACGCCATCACGTTGTTCAATCCGCTTAGCTCGTCCAATCCCTGAATCTCAATTCCCGTCGGATACTCGTCGGGATATCCTTGCGACGCGAGAACAACGCAGACCGCCGCGTTGCGAGTGGAGTGATTGAAACTCGGCTCACGCAAAGCGCCCAATGCGTTCTCGCATGCCGCCTCGAACAACTCCAGAATATCTCCCGGATACAACGGCAGCACGACTTGTGTCTCAGGATCGCCGAAGCGGCAATTGTATTCCACCACGTTGGGACCGGCAGCGGTAATCATCAATCCCACAAACAAACAACCTTTGTACGGCCGCCCTTCGAGCGCCATGCCCCGCAGTGTCGGACGAATGATGCGCTCCTCCACGTCGTGCAAAATATCTTGCGTGACGATTGCTGCAGGCGCATACGCTCCCATGCCGCCGGTGTTCTTCCCGCGATCGCCATCGAACACTCTCTTGTGGTCTTGAGCAGTTGCCAACGTAACGAAGTTTGCGCCGTCGCAGATCGCGAACATCGACGCCTCTTCGCCCTCAAGAAATTCTTCAACAATAATTCTGTTCCCCGCGAAACCAAACTGCTTCTTGATATCGTTCAGCGCCGAGAGGGCCTGGTCGAGCGTCGTGCAGACGATAACGCCCTTTCCGGCAGCTAGGCCGTCCGCTTTGACCACAACAGGAAGTCGAGATGTTGCAAGATATTCTCTTGCCGCCTGAATTTCTTCTTGCGAGAATATTTTGTAAGACGCTGTCGGGATGTTGTGCCGCTGCATAAACTCCTTGGCAAACGCCTTGCTCCACTCCAACTCCGCCGCACGCCGCGTCGGGCCGAAGATTGTGAGCCCGTTCGATTCAAACGCATCGACGATGCCGTCGGCGAGCGGCTGCTCAGGACCAACAACCGTCAGATCGATCTGCTCGGATTTTGCAAACGCCAACAAGCCGTCAATCGCCGTGGCCTTCATCGGAAGACATTCTGCCAGTTCAGCGATGCCGGGATTTCCCGGCGAGCAATAGAGCCGGCTGACCTTCGAACTTTGACTCAGCTTCCAGACGAGCGCATGTTCCCGTCCACCCGATCCAATGACAAGGACTTTCATAACGTCGGTGTTGCAGGTGATTTCATTTTCATACCGCCATCAATGATTCAAACACTTTCACAAGTCGGCCGGTGAGTCGTGCGCGATTGTACTTATCGACGACTTCATCACCGGGGCCGCGCAACATTCCTTTTTCGTATTGATGATAGAATTCTTCGATCGCTGCCTTGATGCCGGCGACATCCTTCGGCGCGGTCACTGTTCCGCCAGCCTCAAGAATCGTCTGCCTCATGAAGCCATCCGGCGCGCAACCAAGAATCGGCTTGCGAGCGCCGATGTATTCGTACGCTTTCCCCGGCGACCCGACTTCATCACCAACAATCATCCACAAGACATCCGACGCCAAGAGATTGTTCACGCACTGCTGATGAGGCAGATAATCGACAACGCAAACAGCATCGCCGAGATGAAGCTTCTCGACCAGCTTTTCATTCTCGCGGCGGAACTTCCCGATGAAAAGCGCTTCGATCTTGCCGCGCAACGCCGGCTTCTCGAGAAACACTTCGTTCAGCGCATACAGAAAGTAGTCGGGTACGCGATCTTCCCAGAATACCCCGGCGTATGTCATGCGCATTTTGTTCGATCTCGGAACAACGCCGTCCGATTGGGGACCGTGATATCCTTTAAAATCATCCGGATCAAATCCCTGAGGAATGATCTCAATATCGTTGTAGCTCAGAAATCCATAGCGCTTGATCAGCAGCTCTTTCACGCGACGGTTCGTCGTCACGACGAAACTGCTCGCCTTCAATGCCCGCCGTTCGAGCATGATATTTCTCAGCTTGTGGAACGGAGTCGGGTAGAACTTGTGCGGATACTCGACCCACGGATCGCGATAGTCGAACACGAGCGGCCGCTGCAGCCGCTCTTTCAATTCAGCCCCGATGAGAAAATCCGTGAATGGCGGCGCCGTGGCAAAAATCAGATCGAAGGGCGTGCGCTTGTGCAGCGCGAGCGCGGCGGCAACCGCCCTTCGCTTCCATCCTATTTTGTTATCGGGGATGAAGAACGTATCGCTCACTCTGCTCAACAATTTCCGCGTGCGCTCCGATGGCAACTTCACCGTTTCCTTCTTCGCAAACATTTTGCCGGGGCCGGCAGACTTCGTGCGGACAATACTGACGTCGCGACCATCGAGTTCGCTCAACAACGTGTCGTCGTGGGCAAAATAGCCGCGAGGATCAACCGTCAGCACTGTTGGCTGCCATCCGTACTGCGGAAGAAATTTCACGAACTTCAGTGTCCGCTGCACGCCGCTCAGGCCCATCGGCGGAAAGTAGTACGCGATCACCAGCACGCGTCGAACATCAGATGCCGCCTTAACACTTGTTGACGCAAGACTAACTTCTTCAGCCATCATTTCGTTTGTTCACAGAATCAGAAACTCCTTCGGCGCGGTGTTCAAGACAACGCAGCCATTTTCCGTCAGCAGCACATCGTCTTCAATCCGCACTCCGCCAAACCCCGGCACATACACGCCAGGCTCGATCGTAATCACGCTTCCTGCGCGAAGGCGTTCTTTGCTCAACTCTGATACGCGAGGACGTTCATGGATATGCAATCCCAATCCATGGCCCAGTGAGTGATTGAAAAACTTTCCCATGCCGCGCTTCTCAATCCGCTGGCGCGCGACCGCATCAAGGTCTTTCGCCCACATTCCGCCCCTTGCCGACTCGATTGCGGTCTGCTGGGCGTCGTGCACTACGTCGTACATCCGCTTCGCCCGCAAACTCGCTTTCCCCACCGCCACCGTTCGTGTGATATCGGAATTGTAGCCGCCGACGACGCATCCGAAATCCAACGTCACCAGCTCGCCGGACTTGATCTTCTTCTGCGTTGCGCGAGCATGTGGAAACGCGCTCCGCTCGCCGCTCGCAACAATTATCTCGAACGCATCGCGCTCAGCGCCGAGTTTTCTGTGCAGATACGAGATCGTGCCGGCAATTTCCAGTTCACTGATTCCCGGGCGAATGATCTTCACGACTTCACCAAAAACCTGATCGGAGATCTCGGCGGCTTTCCTCATCAACGCAATTTCGGCTTCATCCTTCACCAACATCACGTCTTCCACGATTTCCTTTGTCGATGCAAACGACGTTGACGGAAAGAGTCTGCGCAAAACTCGATACTGCGCGTAGGTTATCTGCTGAGATTCGAACCCCACACGCGATGCGCCGTGCAGCGCTTTCCGCCGCGACGCTTCTTCATACAAACCAAATTTGGTGATGTGCACTCTGCAATTCCGAACTTCGAGCTTTGCCTGTTCAAGGAAGCGAATATCGGAGAAGAAGAGAGCCGAGCGCGACGCGATAATGAGAAGTCCGTTGGAGCCGGTGAAGCCCGTCAGGTAGCGGATATTGGAGATCGAAGACACGATGAGCGCGTCCAGCCCATGCTTTCGCATTTCTTCTCGTACGCGCGCAATCCGGCTCATTCAGGGATGCGATCAGTGATGATAGTTGGGGGCTTCTTTGATAATGGAAACGTCGTGCGGATGGCTCTCACGCAAACCGGCTTCGGTCATGCGCACGAACTGAGCCTTGCGTTTCATCTCGTCGATCGTCGAGGCGCCGCAATACCCCATCGCTGCGCGGAGTCCGCCGACCATCTGGTACACCGTATCGCCCAGCGGACCTTTGTATGGCACCCGACCTTCGATTCCCTCGGGCACAAGCTTTTGAATGTCATCTTCCGCATCCTGGAAGTAACGATCCTTGCTCCCTTCCTTCATCGCAGCAAGCGAACCCATCCCGCGATACACTTTGTAGCTTCGGCCTTCGTACAGAATCTTCTCGCCCGGACTTTCATCAACGCCGGCAAACAATCCACCGATCATGATAGAATCTGCGCCTGCAGCAACTGCTTTGGCAATGTCGCCCGTCTGCTTGATGCCGCCATCTGCAATGATCGGGATGTTTGCTTTCGCCGCGATTTTGGAACACTCCATCACCGCGGTCACCTGAGGTACGCCAACACCGGCAACCACGCGCGTGGTGCAAATCGACCCCGGCCCAATGCCCACCTTCACCGCATCAACGCCGGCGCGAATCATATCGCGTGTCGCTTCCGCCGTGCCGACGTTTCCGGCAATCAACTCACGCTTCGGGAATTTTTTCCTGAGCA
>JACRFA010000145.1 GCA_016218065.1 Ignavibacteriota bacterium
GCCTCGTATTTTGCCAATCTGCTCGTCAAGACGAATGAGGAGATTGATCGTGTAGCGAGCGGGAAGGCGCTCTCGATTAGCTGGCTCGCGCGTGTCGCGGTGCCGGGCGTTGTCGCGATTCTGTTCTTCGCGATCGGCTTGCATTACTATCAACCGAATCTCCCTACGAGCGAGAAACATGTCATCGCAGACGCGGTAAAGGCTCTGCCGCAGGAAACGTTGGACTCATTGCTCTCCAGCTCCGGGGAAGAAGTTACTGTCCTCGCCGTGAGCGTGAGCGACAATCTGTTCGAAGTCAGTAACGATAGCCTCGCGGAGTTTTACTTGTCGACAGGAGGCTACGATGATATGGTGGAGTCTCTGCCGGAGAAGCAATTGGGAGAAGTCGTCGCGCTGCTTGAAACTCGCTCAACAAATCTCTGATGACGGAGTAAAGGAGTATTTCTATGAAGAAAGTATTGGTTCTGCTTGCCATCGTGGGTCTGTTCGGCACGGCGTTCGCCCAGCCTCACGGACCGCAAATGCAGAAGATTGAGCGCTTCAAGAAGATGCGCATGATCGAGATGTTGGACTTGAAGGAGGAGCAATCGATTCGTTTCATCGCGCGGTACAACGAGTTCGAGAACACACGTCGCGATCTCAACACGCAACGAAATGAGAT
The DNA here is from genome assembly GCA_016218065.1 of Ignavibacteriota bacterium. Classification (GTDB taxonomy): domain Bacteria; phylum Bacteroidota; class Ignavibacteria; order UBA10030; family UBA6906; genus CAADGV01. The sequence goes on from JACRFA010000145.1 coordinate 662, forward strand.
TCTGGATAAGATCGAGCGGCTGCTGCGTAACAACGCCGACTCTAAAGAATTCGAGAAGCTCTTTGCCGAAGTTGAGGCCGTGGGACGAAAGATCGGCGATGAGCGGCTGAAGTTCTTCAACGGACTTTCCGATCTGCTGACGGTCGAGCAGCGCGCGAAGCTGCTGCTTTTCGAACGACGCTTTGAGAATGAGCTGAGGGAAGCTGTGCGTGAAGTACAACAACGCAGACGCGGAAGAATGGAGCAGAACTGACATGACACGATATCTCAAAACTTTCCTGCTGCTGGCGGTTGTTGCATCCGGATCGTTCGCCCAGACTTCACGCAACGGTGAGTTCTCGGCATCGGTGACGACATCGGGTGGAGCAAAAGATCGAAATGATCACAACACGTGGTCTGCTAGGATTATTGATCGCAACGGAAAGGCTCGCTACGAGATCAGCCGCGACATTCCCTTCGACATGCAGTTTCCATCTGTTTATGTCGCAGATGATGGTTCGTCTATCGTCGTTTACGTCTTTGTTGGCGCTGTTGATTTCTACGATTCTCGCGGCAAGCTGATCAGGACTCTTGGGCCATTCGGCAAGAAGACGGCCGAGCACGAGCAGATCATCAAGTGCAGTGTTGCCGGAAAGCGTGCAGCCTTTCTCATCTCAACCCCAGAATCCAAATATGCTCAGTTGTTCGTGACTGACTTAGGCGGCGATGAATTGTGGCGAAAGTATTTGCGCGGAAAGAACGCCGGCGAAATCATGCTTTCGTCGGATTCGAAGTTGTTGGTCGCAGGATCGTATGAGGTGAACGCGAAGCCGCAACACTTTGCTGAGTTGTTCGGAGAAGATGGGCAAGCGTTGCGCACGTTGAATGCAAGTTTTCGGTTCGCGGATTTTCTGCCCGATGGTCGGTTCGTATTTTCCGATCGTAACTCTGTGACTATCGCTTCGTTGGTTGGTGATGAGGCGGGCAGGACTTGGAATACGGGACACAAGGAAAAGATTGTCACCGCCTTGAAGGTTGTTGACAACATCGCGGCGTGCGCAGTCGAGCAAGTTCGAATCCCAAACGGTACGCCTGCGTACATTGACCCAACGCTAGTTCTGCTCAACGAAGAGGCACAAGTGCTGGGCACGACGCAGATCAACGCATCCTCGCAACATCCATCAGTCATCTCAACGGATGGCAAACACGTCCGCCTGACGTCGGAAGCCAAGCAAGCATCAATTCCCATCCCGACGGGACGCTGAGTTTTCATCTTATGCAAAATGATCGCTGCTCGCGGCTTGACATTCCTCTGACCATTCTCTAACTTCTCCGACCCAAATCCGCTGTACTTCATCTCGATCACGAATCGCAACGTGTCCGGCATGCAAGAACAAAATTACTTTGCACTTCGGAGTACCCGAGTCGTAACATCAGTCGGGATGAGGAATGCTGTTGTTGTCGTGAAGGGTGACGCCATCGAAGACGTTGTTGCGGCGGAAGCGTACTCCGGTGATGCCATCGATTGCGGCAATCTCGTTATCTCTCCGGGCCTGATCGATCCGCATGTTCACATCAACGAGCCGGGAAGAACAGAGTGGGAAGGATTTGCGACTGCCACGCGAGCCGCGGCCGCAGGCGGAATTACCTCTCTTGTTGACATGCCGCTCAATAGCTCGCCGGTGACAACGTCGGTCCAGGCACTTGAAGGCAAGCTTACGTCAGCAGAAGGAAAGCTCAACGTTGACTGCGGATTTCATGGCGGACTCATACCTGCGAATGCTGCTGGGCTTGGGCCGCTGCTCGAGTCAGGAATTCTTGGCGTGAAGGCGTTTCTCGCGCCGTCAGGCATCGAAGAATTCCCAAATGTAACGGAGACTGATTTACGAAACGCAATGCCGCTGATTGCGGAAAGTGGATTGCCGTTGCTTGTGCATGCTGAGCTGGCTTCTTTCCCTCAACCCCTGAGCGAAGCGAAGGGTCTTACCGCTTCAAAAGACGCAAAGATTCTTCGCTCCGCTCAGAATTGGAAGCAATCACGCCCGCGCAAATGGGAGAACGATGCCGTCGCACTCTTGATCCGTCTCTGCGAAGAATTCGGTTGCAGAGTACACATCGTTCATGTATCTTCATCAGAAGTTGTTCCGTTGCTGCGCGCAGCGAAGCAGAAAGGGTTACCGATCACGGCAGAAACGTGTCCGCATTATCTTGTCTTTGCGAGTGAAGAGATTCCTGATGGCGCAACGCAATTCAAATGCGCGCCGCCAATCAGAGAACGCGAGAACAAGGAGCAACTCTGGCATGCGCTGCGTGAAGGAGTGATCGACTTTGTTGCCTCGGATCATTCGCCCTGCCCGCCCGCGATGAAACTGTCTGAGAGCGGCGACTTTCTGAAAGCGTGGGGCGGGATTGCTTCACTGCAGTTGGGCTTGTCCATCATGTGGACTGCGGCGCGAACGAGAGGATTTCAACTTGCTGATCTGAGCCGTTGGATGTCCGCAAATCCTGCCGTGCTTGCCGGACTTGAGAA
>JACRFA010000146.1 GCA_016218065.1 Ignavibacteriota bacterium
TCTTCGAGGTCTTTCTTGTATGAGTGCCAGCCCATCACCTGGCTGAGAGGTTTCATATCAGCAAGGAGTTTCTTCGTCAAGTTGTACTCCAATGTGTCGGACTCTCTGGCTGAGAGATCAGTGAAGAATGCCTTCTTCATCATTCCATAATCGGCCACTCCCGGCAGCATTACCGTACCATGCTCTCCACCTAACCACACGATGAGGTCCTTTGCGCATCTCTGCCAGTAACGTTGATATGCCCATGTGTAGATCTCATAATCTGTTTTGCCTGAGAACATGCCTCTGAAATCTTCAAGCGGTTTCAGCCCCATGCGTTCTGCAAGGGGAATCAGGTCTTCGGTTATGACGATTCCTTTTTCGAGTCCGGCAAGCGTATAGGCGACGATCAACGATGTTCGAACGTTCTTATCCCAGATGATGTATCCCTTTACCTGCTGCTTAAAGATTTGTAATGCATGTTCGAGAGTTCTGATTCTTGTGAACGTGAAGTGCTTTTGGTTTTCCAGATACGTGAACAGTTCGCCGGTGTAGTTGAACGAATACTTCGGCCCATAGACAAAGTACAGATTGGGTTTCGTCTCATTGACAATTCCTTGCAGGGAGATGAAACACGCTTGCTCACCGAGACCCGAACGAATATCCCAATCGTCGCTCATGTGATAAACGTAGGCATTATTCTCGTCCGCCCGCTTGAAGATATATTTCAATTCTGGACCAGTCTTTCTGCTGCTGCGTTGTATTCTGTAGGTGAGAAGATTCTTGTCGGGAGAGAGTTCGAACACGTTGTCAACTTCGATCTCCTTTCTGCCTTGAGCGCTTGCAACATCGTAGCTCTCATGAATCAGCAAGCTATTCTCTTTTCTCCATGTTGCCGTGACTTCTCTTTTTGTGTGAGGCGGCAACTTCAGGCCCATGTATAGATTCGACATGAATGTCGCGTCCGTTACTGTCACGGTGTTCCTTGTGCCGTCGGTTTTCAGAACCATCGTTTCCACGCATTTTCTTCTTGGACCAAATTCCTTCACCACCGTGATTTCATTCTGCTTCACTGTAAACTGGATTGTCAAATATTGAAAGTAGTCCAGGTCTGAGCTTTTTTCTTTTATGAGTTTCCACTTTCCCTGGAAGGCCATTTCCTGTGCCGACACTCCGGTCAGGGCAACAAGGGACACGACGATGAGACGAAATAGAGATTTCATTTTTCTTTTTAGGTGAGAATTGTAAAAAGCCCAGCACACTGAATGAATGACATGGGAAGTCAATCATTGGATTTGCTTCCGGTCGGTGATAGCCGGCTATGCAAGGAGTGATCTGAGTAGAGCATTGAGGGCTTCCGCCATGGCTATCCCAAATCCGGCGTCGCTCTTCCGCCAGAACAGTTTAGTATCAGTTTCACGCTCGGTCACTCGCCATTGTACCTGGCCTTCCGCATTCACCGCGGCTTCAATTGGATCCATCCGCCACGGCCAGGTCTCAAGATTTCCTGAATCAGATTGCGGGATGAATCGCCAGCCATCGGGCGTCCGGGCAAGAACGCGTCCAGCAGCCATCACAAGCGAAGCGGTGGCCCATAAGTTGCGCTGACCTGAAAGAACAGTCTCCCATTCCGGACCCCTTCCTTCTTCTGACAATGCACGAATGATGTCCCCTCGCATGTTGCCTGAAAAACCATGAGCGATCCACGCACAAAGAGGTTGAGGAATGCCCTTGAATAGATCCGCGTGTGAGGCCTTCCAAAATGTGCCTCGCTCGTGGTGAGCATCGGATGCACCTCGCTCGGTTTCACAGGGGTACCAATGAATCGGCAAACCTGACTTCCACAATCCGACATAAGCATGAGGATCCAAGCCTACATTCCACTCACGTTTCGTTCCGCCCGTTGAGCCGGCATTCAGAAGCACTGCTTTGACTTTCGAGCGCACAAGCTCAGGTTCGCGGTTGAATGCCGCCGCAAGTACGCGTGCGGATCCAACACACGAGACGACGAGGGGCTGATCGCTCTCCTCCAGAATGTCGATCACCATTGCTATGCCCGCTTGCTCTCGTTTGGATCGATCAGTTGCAAGATCATCCGGACTTTTGAGCGGGGATGTCGGACCCATTGCGACAGGAATTGGTCGCCCGAGAAGATACGCGAGCTGTGCAACCGGCACAAAACCCGGATCGCGGGAAATACCAGACCCGGAAGGAACGGGATCGAGAAACTTCTGTGTCACGTCGAGGACCACGCCTTTCAAATCAAACTCATGAAGCGCGACAATCGTGAGCAAATCCAGGTGATCGTCGGGATCCTGCGCCGGGTGATACAGGTCGGTAGTGTGGAGGAGCGGGATTCCCGCTTTCGGTGTTGACATTGGCTGCGATGAGGACAGCGATGAGTTCATAGAAAATCCGGCGACTGCAGCCGTACTTGTCTGAATCATTTGACGCCGTGTAAGTTTCGGTTCAGAATGTTTCATTGGAAACGGAGGAGATGGGATAGCAGCAGTTAGACTTTCTGACGAAACAGTAACGAATTGTTTTGCGACAAGCAAGTTGGCGATCTGTGTTACGACGCTTAGATCCAGGGTATCGTGTGTGCCGATGTGCATCCCTCTTAACCCGGACAGGCGACATTTCGCAGTCTCTACTCTTTCTTTTTTCTTTCTGAGCCATTGCCTATATTCGTAGGAGTAATCTCTCGTCCAGCCATCGTGAAGTGTTAGGTGCAGAATAGCAAATCACTGACCCCCCTCGCTGTTGCAGGAATTGTCGTCGTCGTTCTTGTGGGAATTGTTCTCTACAATTGGAACGGCGCGCCGGCAGAAGTTCACAAGGTGTATTTTGCCGACAACATCTCTCCTGCACACCGCGCTGTCATCGAGCGGTTCAACGCGCTGCACCGCGGCTCGATCGAGGTTGAGGCGGTGAATCTTCCGTTTGACAAATTCACCACAAACGAGCGTAAAGAACTGCTTGCGCGATCGCTGAGGAATAAGAGTGATCGGATCGACGTGTTCGCGGTGGACCTCATCTGGATTCCGCGTTTTTCCAAATGGAGCGAACCGCTCGGCCACCAATTTGATGACGATATTCTCGGGACGATCCTTGAAAAGGCGATTGAGTCGTGCTACGTGGAGAGCACGCTCGTCGCCATGCCTCTGTATCTTGACATTGGGATGATGTATTATCGAAGCGACTTGCTGCGTCGACTCCCCAATTGGCAGAGTGTTGAAGCGCAGCTCAAGGAATCGATAACGTGGGATGATTTTCTCAAGCTTCGAGAATCGTTCAACGACCCTGGGCAGCCGTTCTACATCTTTGCTGCAAAAGATTTTGAAGGATTGGTGTGCAATTATCTTGAATTGCTCGTCGGTCAACTCGGCGAGTATTCTAATACTGCTCCGCTTGATCTTGGCTCGCCCGAAGCGCGCAAGGCGCTGGAGATGATGGTGAATTTCGTGCGGCGATCAAAGACGAGTCCCTCGCAGGTGACGGCATTTGACGAGAACCGGAGTTACGACTACATGCTTGCGCACAACGGAATCTTCTGTCGTGGCTGGCCGAACTTTCTTGAAAATTACACGACCTTCTATCCTGACACTGCAAAACTCCGTGCTCTTCGGCGAGCGGCGCTGCCGCACTTCAGAGGCATGAAGCCGCGGGCCGTGTACGGCGGCTGGAGCTTGATGGTCTCCAAGTATTCGAGGAACAAAGAACAGGCGATCGAGTTTATTCGATTCCTGCAATCGGAGGAATCGCAGAAGATGATGTTCGACATCGGGGGCTATCTTCCCACCAACCGAAACGTGTATGCCGACGTCGAGTACATGAAGCACCATCCGAATCTCGCTTATTACAAGAAGCTGCTCGAAAACGGCTTTCATCGTCCTGCGCTTGCCGACTACACGCGCATCTCGGATATCATTTCGCATTACGTCCATCGGGCGATCAAAGGAGATCTCGCTCCCGATCAGGCATTGCAGATGGCGGCGCAAGATATTCGCGCCACCAACGCGGTAGAGGATTGAATGCGAGCGAAGCTGCGACAACTGCTGGATCTCATCCGGTCATATCCTTTTCAATTGAAGCACCTCTCGGTGTTGTTTCTCATCATCATTGCGTTTCAACTCATTCTGTCGCTGCTCCACAAATCGTCGCTCGACAAATTTCTCACAGGGGCACAGACATGGTATCAGCAAGATTCAGCAGAACGGCTCGCGAACCTCACGGCAACTTCTCTTGAATTGATTCTTGAAACGCGAGGACAGGAATCGCTGCCTAACGAGCGTGAAGCCGCAACGCTGGTGCAGGGGTTGAACATCATTCTCAGCCAGCAGATTCTGAACCAGAACGTTAAGCACGTGGCAATTCTCGTCATGGAGAATGGGAAGATCCATGCCATCGACGAGGGGCAGGCATTGTATGGGTACCTCTTTGTCAAGCGCGAAAGAATACGGTATGCGGATGCGGCGTACGCGCATGCGATTGAAATGTATCACAAGATCCGCCGACACGTGACGGGGAAAGAAGAGATCTACTCGCTGATCGAGGGGCGTCAGACGTTTCATGTGTTCGTTCCGCTGGTGTTGCGTGGGGAACTCGTCGGGGCGTTGTACATGGAGAACACTCCCGATTTCAGTTCCATTACGGAAGGCATTGCCTCTAACTATGACGAGACAGCCGTTACGTTTTCGTCGCTGATTCTTTTGGGGCTGCTGGCGATGTTTTACATCTCGTCGTACACCGTCAGAGCGCGCAACACGGCGCAACACATGCTGTTCGAGAAAGAAAAGCAGCGCCTTGCGGATCAGATCAATCATCAGAAGGAACTGCTCTTCACAAAACGGATCTACCACACACACCACAAGGCCGAGAAGGTGATGGGGTTCATCAAGGAAGACCTCCGCACCATCTCGCATGAGAACATCGAAGAAGCGAGGGCGCGGGTTGTCAAGTATTCGAATTTCATCTCGAGAGTCATCTACGATATGAAGTGGTACGACCCGCCCGTGCAGACAATCCGCGGCGCCATGTTCAGGACGAATCTCAACGAATTGCTGCGCTTCCTTGTCAATAACGTATTCCTGCGCGTTTCGTCGGGGTCGGATCAGGTGCGTTTCGTGTTCGATCTCGATGAGTCGATTGCGCCTGTGCCTGTCAACGAGTTTGTTGTGTGGGAAGTTGTCGAGCCGATCATTCAGAATTGTCTCGAGCATGCGCAGTCGCGGCCTTTGACGGTGACACTGCGAACGCGCAACGAGAAGCATCTGATTCGCATGGACATTTCCGATAACGGCGTCGGAATCCGCTCTGATCTGTTGGCGCCGGGTGCAAACGGCGTGAAAACGATCTTTCATGAAAGCGTATCGACGAAAGCTGCCGGGTATCAACACTCCGGCTACGGGTGCTACATTGCCTATGAGATTGCAACGCAGCGGTGCGGGTGGCTGTGCGACATTGAGAATCTTCCGGACGGCGGCACGCGCGTGACATTCTTGATACCACAGCCGAATTCCAAGGAGGCGTGATGTTTGGTTCGAGACCGATCAGATTGTTGTTGATCGAGGACGAAGAATACGATGTTCGAAGAATCAGGAACACCCTCAAGCCGTTCAGCGATCGGATCGAGATTCGCGAGGTTGTCTCCAACGGATACTCGGCGTTAGATCTGGTGAAGCTCAACAAGGGAATGTACGATGTCGTCATCATGGATTTTCAGATTGCCGGCGGTTTGATGGGTGAGCAGCTCATTCGCGAGATCAAGAGCCTCGATAGCTCCATCGAGATCATAGTCGTGACTAAAATGACGGTGAACATTTCAGACTTTGAGTTCGCTGATGGGCTGTTGCAGGCGGGCGCCTTTTGGTATTGCACGAAATATCCCGGCGACATGGAAGAGTCTATTTACCAGCCTACGGATTTTGTTCTCAGCATCATCAACGCGTTCAGAAAGCGCGAACTCGAAGCGCAGCGAAACCGATCGGACAAAAAGTTGCTGAGCAATGTCGAGCTGATACTTGCTGAGAGGGAGATTCTCGGAACTTCACCTATCATGCAGGAGTTGCGCAAGCAGGTGCAGAAGGCCGGCGAAACCAACGCGAGTGTGTTGGTGACGGGACCTTCGGGATCGGGGAAGGAAGTCGTTGCGCAAAATATTCACTACCGGAGCAAACGACGGCTCGAGAGTTTTCTTGCGATCAATTGCGGCAGCCTGCCTGCCGATCTTGTCGAGAGTGAGTTGTTCGGCTATGAGAAGGGAGCCTTCACGGGTGCGAACTCGCGCAAGCTTGGTCTCTTTGAACATGCCGATCGTGGCACCATCTTTCTGGATGAGGTAGGAGAATTGCCGACAGCAGCGCAGGTGAAGCTGCTCAGAGTTTTGCAAGAAGGCGAAATAGAGAAGATCGGGCGCACGGACAAAATCAAAGTCGATGTGCGGGTGATTGCGGCGACCAATAAAGACATCGAAGCAGAAGTAGAGTCGAAGAACTTTCGCGAGGATCTCTTCTACCGGCTCAATGTTCTTCCGATCGTCGTTCCCGCGCTCAAAGAGCACAAGGAAGACATCGAACTCTACTTCTTCCATTTCCTGAAGAAGTTCTGCAACGATCAGAACAAACTTGTGCCTGCTGTTGAACCCGCTGCAATTGCAAAGCTCGCGGAATACGATTGGCCGGGGAACGTCCGGCAACTCAAGAACTTCACACAACGTCTTTTGTTTGATGAAGACGCTACGCTCAGTTCTTCCTACGTCGAGGCAGCGTTGGCAAAGCAACCGCTCATGCAGGTGCGACGGAATGAGTTCATTCTGAATTTTGGGTTGGGGCACGCAGTGTTGCCGTGGCGACAGATGGAACGAAGTGTACGAGAACAGTACTTCACGTACGTCCGAAAGAATTCAGAATCCGATTCAGACGCCGCGAAGAAGCTCGGGCTGGCGCCATCGAACTATCACCGGATGTGCAAAGAACTTGGACTGAAGTGATTGTGTCTTGTCTAGAAGATGGAATCCGGGGATCAGTCTCTTTTCTCATTTTATGAAATCGATAATCCCGAAATTATCAATTTGATAACTTCGAACACGACATCCTTCCTCCAATCTCACCAAAACACGCAAGGAAGTGGCTTCCGCAGCTCCCCTCGTGTGGCATAAGATGTGCAACAAGGTAATCGGTCTCCAATTCTATTCGCATTATTCATCCGTCGTTTTCCAGAAAGGGTGTTCACCACGTCATGGTGTTCGACTACTCACCATACGCGTTTGTCGTACTTGCCGTATTGGGCGCGATTACTGCCTACGGCATTTTTGCGTCAAGAAGAGGGATTGAAAAAACTTCCGTTGAGTATTTCCTTGGCTCGCGTTCGTTATCGACGCTTGAAGTTGGAAGCTCATTGTTTGCTACCGGCATCGCGGGTTTGTCGATCTATGGTGCGTTCATCGGAGGGACCGATGAATCGTGGCTATGGTATTGTGCCTTGGCCGTCGTCGCCGCTTTGATCCTTGGATTCTCTTTCGCGCCAACCTACCTCAGCTCACGCGTTCTTACGGTGCCGGGCTTTTTCTCATTGCGGTTCGACGAGAGAACAGCAGTTACGCTCAGCGGACTTTCCATTTTCTTTTCGGTAGCAGTGAAGATTCCGCTCCTGCTCATGTTTGCAAGCTGGGCAATCAAGAATGTGTTCGGATGGAATACCGCTACTTCAGCGGGACTAGTTCTTGTCGTCGTTTTGATCGGACTCTATACTATTGTGGGCGGTTTTTCGTCCGTCGTTCGCACGCATGTTCTTGAAGCGGGAATTATTCTTGTAGGAATCGCAGCCGCGGCAACATCAACACTCGTGAACTCGGGTCGCGTTCTCTCAGTGACAACCTCCTGCCTGATGCCTGATGTCTCTGTCTCGTTCGCCGTCGGTATTCTCATTGTGTTTACCTGGCATTGGTGGTTCGATCAATTCACGGTGCAGCGCATACTCGCAGCTCGCAACATTCCGAGTGCGAGGCGGGGAGCGGTTCTGTGCGCAATACTGATTGGTGTGGCCGTGTTGTTGGTTGGCATTTCGTCGTCCATGAGAGGAAGCTCAGTAGCAGCGTTGGTTGTGAGCGGCGATCTGTTGTCGCGCTCGATTGGGAGTGTTGTCGTTCTGGCATTATTGATGGCAACTCTCGCGAGCGAATTTCAGAGCACAGCAACGCTCTTCACATTGGATTTCTATAAGAGATTGTATGCCGATGCCTCCGAAGAATCATTGGTGCTAGTGGGCAGACTCTCCACGACGCTCATTGTGGTTCTGGCGATAGTGGCCGGATCGACAATCTCGCTGGTGGACGAACGCTCTGAAACTTTGCTGCTGCAAGTTCCTCTGCACATTGTACCGCCCATCGTCGCAGTGTTCGGGTTCAGTTTGTTTTGGCAGCGTGCGAGCAACAAAGGTGCATTGTGTGCACTCTTGTGCGGCGAGCTGTTCGGCGCCGTGAGTTTAATTGCTCGATACGTTTCTGGCTCGGATGCATGGGGAGGCATGCCGGTTATCAATCTCTTTACTCTTGATCCCTTTGTATTTGGTTTGATCTCGCTGCTTTGTTCTGCGCTGATTCTTGTTGCAGTCAGCTTGTTAACGGAAGCGCCGCCGCTGGAGACAACCACATACATGTCGATATTGCGAAGAAAACAAAATTAGAACGCGATACAAATTCTCAGTCATATCAGGTTTCATTCATGCCTTCAAATACCAGTTACAGAAATCTCGGGCGGAGGTCATTTCTCAAAAAGCTTGGCATTGCCTCGGCGGGAATATGGAGCGCCGAACGAGTACTGGCGGATCCGTACGCGTTCGTTCAGGAGTCCGCGGTGCGCACACGGGCAATCACAATTCGCGGCGCGGTGAAATCGAAGGGGAAGGGAATACGGGGAGTCGCCGTTTCCGATGGAGTGAGAATCACCACAACGAACGCGGACGGAACGTATCAACTCATTTCAAGCGGCGCTCAGCCGCACGTGTATCTCACGCTGCCTTCAGGGTACGCGATTCCGACAAACCCAA
>JACRFA010000014.1 GCA_016218065.1 Ignavibacteriota bacterium
GTTCAAACAATTTGGACAGATCCAAGTACGGTCAACCCATTTTGCATTTATCATGGACCATGCTGTTCGGTTCGACTTAGAACCTATCCGAATCAGTGGTCAGCAAGACCGTGATCTTGATATTGCATTTGGAGAAGTCGTTAGCATCCTTGCAGGTTATGGTCATGAGTACAGGTCAATCAGTTTCAGGAACACTGAAGGTGGATATGACTTCTTCGACCATTTCTCTGCCGGATACCAGGCTTGTTCGAATCCCCTCTACACGCATTGTTACGCTTTTGGGAGGCTTCGCAGTCTTGACCGGAGAGACCTTGCCGTGATGGGCAGTTTCAATACGGTCATATACAAGAATACGGGGACGTATATTGATCCCCTCTCTCCGCAAGTATTGGCAGGTGGCGCATTAAGTGGGTGTTGGGGATCATTTGAATAGGTACCGTCATGCCAGGTGCTGATTGTACCGCCGAATACAAGCTGACAGCAAAGGACACTAAGAATAACTACTCCGGTTTTTCAGAGACAGTTGAAATTGATTTCTCGAGCAACATGTGGAAAACCGGTGGTCACCAAGTCAGGAAACCAACAACATTTGCTTTTCACCCAGCCTATCCCAACCCCTTCAACCCGTCAACGCAAATCAAGTTCGATCTGCCCGAAGCCTCACACGTAACACTCGCGGTGTACGATGTTCTTGGTCGGAAGGTCGCTGAGCTTGTGAACGGGCAAGCAACAGAAGGCTATCACACTGCAACGTGGAATACCGTTGATGCAGCGAGCGGCGTGTACTTCGCGCGGTTCACGGCAACGGATGGGAACGGCGCGATGAAATTCTCAAGAATCAGCAAATTGGTTCTCAGTAGGTGAGTGCCAAGGAAAGCTGTTCCTACTCTATACGGGTGCGGGGAAGGATGCGACCTTCCCTTAGTCCCAGACACGGTAAAACTCTGAAGCCGTGTAGCGAGGAGTCGGTGTCGAAGTGGCGACACTTCACACTAAGCGACTCGACAATGTAACCTGCAAGGGTGCTACGCGAATGACCAGGTTGTAACACCAGTGAACGCATTGATAGCCTCGTAAAGACATAACAGTGGTGGACGAGTCCCTATCTTATGGACGAAGTCCTCATCATCGAGCCGAGCCTCAGAGCGTAGCCCCGACTTGTCGGGGCTGAAGGGCGATGACACCTCCGGGGTATGAGCGACGACATGGTCAGAAAGAATGGAACGGAACTTGGGAGACCCTGCCAACCCAGACGTGCAGTCCAAGCATGGATGCGAGAAGCGCCTTCCCATAAGGCAACGAAAAGGAAGGAAGTTGGTGCGGGAGTCGGATGAGACCATAGTACTGTTGATGTCGTGGTAATGCGCGACGGAGGGAAGGGTCTCTGCTGAATTCAAGTGCTCAAAGAATGGACGGAAGGTGGATTATCCCGCGAGGGGTTAGCAACCACGAGCAAGCTTCAGAAAGTTTGGAGAGTACTGTCCTGAGTGTACAACAGGATGAAGATTCAGGAAAGCCGTATGAGGGAAAACCTCACGTACGGTTTGACGAGGGGACATGAGAGATAGAGTCCCAGAACTACTACGCTCATGTCCTACTCTACAGTCTATTGCACACGCTGTAAACGGGGAAGCCCGATTCCGAAACTGCTGGCGTCGGGCTTCTTGCATTCTTCGGTCAACAAATCCCCAATCACTCCCTCGTCACTTCATCGTCATCTCAACTACTCCGCTCCAATTGTCGGGTGGAGGGAATTGTCTGAAGTGGTGAATACGTTCGAGATGAAATTGTGCGGGGAAGTCGTTCGGGCGGAGCTTGAGCGCTTCGGTGAACGCCTGATCTGCTTCGTTCCAGAGCCGCGATCTGTAGAGCCGCAGGCCTTCATGATAGAGAATCAGAAATTCCTTCCACTCTTTTCTCGACTCGTCTCCCGCTCCGATAAGCTCGAACGTGCGCAGCGGCATCGTTCGTCCGTGCACGGTAATGAAGTCCAGCTCCCTGCACACGACAACATCTTTCACAAGCTCATGCGTCGATTCGCCGATCATGATTGCCGTGCGGTAGAAGCGGTTCGCGCCTTCGAGCCGTGACGCGATGTTGACGCCATCGCCGATCACCGTGTAATCGAATTTTTCCTTCCCGCCCATGTTGCCGACAATCATCTCGCCGGAGTTGATGCCGATGCGCGCGGTGAGCTGCGGCGGGCCGCCGGCTTTCCAGTTCGACCGGACTGCGTCGAGCGTGCGTTGCATTTCCAGCGCGCAGAAACACGCGCGCACTGCGTGATCCTTCTGATCAACCGGCGCGCCCCAGAACGCCATCACGGCGTCGCCTTCGTACTTATCGAGCGTGCCGCTGTGTTTGAACACGATCTCGGCCATCCTGCTCAGGTAGTCGTTGAGCAGACTGACGAGCGCTTCGGGCTGCATGTGCTCGGCGAGCGCGGTGAAGCCTTCGATGTCGCTGAACAACACCGTGAGTTGCTTCCGCTCGCCCCCCAGCGTGAGCTTGTCGGGATTGGCGATCAGATGATCGACGACAGTCGGATTGACGTACGTGCTGAACATGCCTTTGATCATCAGCCGCTGCTTGCGTTCGGCGACGTAGTGATACGCTGTGCTCGCCACATACCCGGCAATCACTGCCGTGATCGGGCTGATGGCGGGAACAATGTAGCTGTTGTTGACGAAGATGAAGATGGACATGCCGCCGATGACGACGATCTCTACAACAACCAACACCACGCCGAGCAACTCAAGCATGAAGTGCCTGCGGCTTCTTCCTCCACGAATGGCTGACGTGAGAAAGAAGGTCAACAACGCGAAGAGAATGATCGTGAGCGCTTCCCAGATTCGCGGCTGCCGGGAAATAAACTCATTGCGCAAGACGCTTTGAATCACGTTCGCATGAATCTCGACGCCGTACATCAGATTATCGCCGTGCTGCGAACCCTGCGCAACGGACACGGGAAAGAGGTCGTGATCTTCCGGCGTTGTCGAGCCGACCAGAACGATTTTTCCCTTGAACGTATCGTCGTGCAGATATCCGTACTGAGGATCGCTGAACGTGTTGATCTGCTCGTGCAGCTCAGCCTCTTCGTTGGTTGTGAGCGTCGCGTCGTCGATCACGTCGGCGAATTTGACGCGAGGGAACGCTCCGCTCGGGCCGTAGAAATTGATGAGCATCGATGATGGATCATACTTCGGGATCACTGCGCCGAGATACGTGAACGAGTCGTGATCGCTTGATGCGACTGCATCGTGTTGCTGTCCGAAGCAGGAATTCAGCACTGCGAAACTCAACGTGGGAATGCGAAGCGTGTCGGTTGCGCCGCCGTCGCGTTGCTGCACGCGCTCCCAGTACGGACTGTAGCGCCGATAGACGCCGTCGGCATCGTTGCGTATGTTCACGAGACCCAGCGCGCTGTCGATGGGGTAAAAGAGATTGCCGAACTGTTCACGCTGAGCGATCACCTGATAGCGTTCATGTTCCGCCTCAAGTTTTCCGGCGAGCACCACAATGCCCGTTTCGCGAATGGCGGCGCGCAGCGAGTCGTCGTTGGCGCGGGAGTAGGCGTCGGGTCCTTCGAGAATAATGTCGATGGCGACAACTTTTGCGCCGGCGGCCTTCAGGTTGCGTACGAGATGTGCGTAGTACGATCGCGGCCAGGGCCAGCGTGAGGGGAGCGACTTGAACGATTCATCCGACACTTCCACGATGATGATATCGCTTGAGTCGGGGATGGAAGGATGCTTGCCGCGAACCTGGAATCGGTAATCGAGGGCTGCAAGCTCAAGGCGTTGGAAGATGCCGAGCTTGAGAATATTCTCTTGCGTGATGACGATTGTCAGCAGCGCCGCGATGAGCGCCACCACTATCTTGCGCACGACCGGACTCATTGCCGATCAGTACTCAAGCCGGTATTTGAGACTCCAGAAATCATCGTTCGCGAATCCCTGGTTGTTGAAGTAGCTGTACTGAAGCGAAAGGTTCATGCCTGTCCGGATGTTCCATTGCGCGAGGAAGTCGAGCGCGAGGCGTTTGAAATCGCCGAACGTCGGGCTGACGGTTGCGCTCGCCACGCCAAGCTCGCCCGGCAGAAAGTATTGTCCGGTCACGAAGAGCGTCGAGTAGTTGAGTGTGCTGGCGAATCGTCCCGCGAATGCCGGAATCGAGTTTCTGTTCATCAAGTAACCGACATTCGTTTGCAGCGGCGCGAA
>JACRFA010000149.1 GCA_016218065.1 Ignavibacteriota bacterium
ATTTCGGGGCGGTCGTCAAGGGAGAGTGTGAGAGAGTGAGAGAGTGAGAGAATGGAGAATGGGAGAGAATCGTGGTGCTTACCAAATCAGCCCGCGACCAACGAGACGCGGGCTGAAATCCAACAAGAACGTGCTACTACTTCACAAGAAGGAGTCGCTTGGTTGCGGAATAGTTGCCGGCTTCCAATCGATAGAAGTATGTGCCGCTCGGGAGTGTTGCTCCATCGAGCGCGGCTCTGTACTTTCCCATTGTGAGTTCTTCGTTGACGAGTGTGGCGACTTCGCGTCCGAGAACATCGTACACCTTCAAGGAGACGAATGAACTTTTCGGAATTTGGAATTCGATGTTCGTCGTTGGGTTAAACGGGTTGGGATAATTCTGTTCGAGCGCGAACGAGTGCGGCATGCCTCCCAATCCTTTCACATCCGATGCCGGTCCCCACGTCAGATCATCGACTGTGAAAACGCTGTTGAAGTGCGATGGGGGATTGAACGGAAAGACGGCGATGGCGATCTCTGCGGTATCGGGTGTTTCTCCTGTTACGTACGCAATGTTAACAATGAATTCGCGGTACACAGCTGCAGCGGTAGCATTGACCAGCATCCCTGCCCCGATGCCCTGAGAATTTTTCGAGACAACAACGCTGACGGAAAATCCGTCGCCGCCAACGCCGGCGAATTTGTACCAGCAGTGAAGAGCTTCCGGGCGCGTATTGATCGGGATTCCGTTACCGTTCGTTCCCGCCAGCAACGAGGGCGTCACAGGAATTCCGGAGAAGTTCACGACAGTTCCTTGCGCGGCAGAACTGCCGCCATGGGCGCTCGACGATTGAACAACATTTGTCCACGTAGGCGGTGAGTTCGATGTCTGCCAACCCACCGGGTCGCCTCCGGTCCATTGTTCGAAAGTGCCATTGGGAATTGTTTGAGCGATGCTTGTGCTCGCGAGGATAGCCGCGCACACAAGTCCTGTGGAAATCAAAGCGTTGCGAAGATGCATAACGTGCTTCCTTTCTTGAATGAGAAACGAATTGGCAGTTTCAGTACACAGCCAGATTATTTGGGTAGTGCCTATTTCTATTTCTCACTGTCAGCACGCGACAGTGAAGTTTGTATTGCATTTGAAGCGGGGAGAGTCTCAGGTTTTGCTTTCCGCAGGATCGGTGTTGGAACGCGTGAGCAGCATCGAGTATCCGTCTTTGCGGAAGTGTCCCTCCTATGATTGTTGTCGGATGTGCCTCTTCACTCACCCGTTGAGGTTGTTGTCTCGCGAAGAACTCTGGAAAATTCGTGGCGTGTCGAGACGACGCGTTCAAACGTCGTCTCATTCGTATTGAGTGATCAGCGGGTGGAGTTCGGCTATAAGAAAGAACGCGGGGAAAAGTCTGGGATAATATACTTTGCCCCGCGTCCAATGTCAATTCTAGAAAACCCCGGTCAGGGCGCTTACCCCGAAGAGTCCGAAGGTAATAGCCCCGAGAATTGCGCCTACAATGGCATAGACGAGGATTAATGCCAGAATAATGACAATGAGATACACAGGTGACTTGTCTGGCGGAGTCTTCATCGTGAATGGAAGGCCGAGGTACATCAAATAGATTCCGTACAGCCCGGCGAGCATGGCGAGCGGCGAGAGTACGGGGACAATAAGCAGCACGCCGGCGATCCAGCTTGGCGTGTACGAGTACGCCACGAGCTGAAATGCTCGCCCGATGTTTTTTGTTGATGAGAAATTGGGCGCAAGAAAATCGACGACATACGCCACCAGAAACACGGAGAGCACGGCAACGCCAAACGAGACGACGCCGCTCGCGATTCCGTACGTGAACGAAACGAATCCTCTGCCGATTATTCCCCATCCGATGATGTTGGCAACTGCCGGGATGAGGGCAAGCGGCAGCACGTAGCCGGTCATGATCTGTCCGATGTTCGGCTCCTCGGCCGCAATCGCCGGCCATTCTGTTTTGGGTGTGAGGATGATGTTCTTTGCCCTGTCGACGAGATTCATGGTGCCTCCTTGATGGTTGTTGGATGTACCTTCCGCTTCAAAACATCAGTCAATTGGTTACTTCATAATCAACATTCGTTTTGTAGCCGAAAAAGTTCCTGAGCGAAGTTGATAAAAGTACACTCCGCTCGAAAAGCCTTCAGCGTTCCATTGCACAGAGTACGTTCCGGCGGATTTTGCATCGTTCACGAGCGTGGCGACTTCGCGACCAAGAACATCGTACACCTTGAGTGAAACGTGTCTGACTTCTGACATCCCCGCCTGCCCTGATTGGACTGACAAGGCGGGCAGGTGATATCTGATCTCCGTTGTCGGATTGAACGGGTTCGGATAATTCTGTTCGAGCAAGAAACCTCCCATGGCCAACATCTCGCGTGCAGACATGATCGCGCTGATCGCGACGCGTGCATACCACGCCTGATAAGTGCCAGTCGAGTTGTCCGTCCAACACGCGATCACGTGGTTGCCTGTTGCCGCGATGCTCGTGCCTTCGTACGTGGAATTTGAAATGCGCGCAGGCTTGTAGCGATGATCGCTTGCAGGCAAGTCTCTCCATGTCGCGCCGCCGTCCGTTGAGCAGGAGAGATAGACTTCACAGGAGTCTGTTGAAGTATTCCGATCATCATAGTAGAGCACAAATAGGCGCCCACTTCCATCGACAGCTATCGATGGACTGAACTGAGTCTTTCCGTTGCTGAGCGGATCCTGATTTACGCGCACGCCGCTTGACCATGAGACGCCGCCGTTCGTTGAGTAGCGAAGAACAATATCCGGATCAGCGCCTGCGGGAGAAAGATTCTTCTCCGGCGTCACGATGTAGATCCGGCCGTAACGCGCGCTGCCTGAACGATCGACGGCCATCTTCGGATAGTCGTACAGACTTATGTTTCCTTTGGATGTCAACGTCCCACCGATGCCGTTGCACGCGTAGGCGTTGTTCGTCGCCGTCCAGTTTGCTCCGCCATCGGTCGATCGCGCGAGCCCGACAGAACGCGAAGCATAAGGGGAGGAGACGCTTTGCTCAATCCAACAAACGTACACTTCTCCGTCAGGCCCCGTTCTCACATTCGATCCGTTGGAGAATGTTGATGACCCGAAGCTGCTGAGTTGTTGGGTTGCCAACCACGTGACCCCCCGATCAGTTGTCCTGCGCAGCCGGATAGTCGCAGGCGTGCTTCCCGATGTGTAGTGCGTCCATGTAGCGTACGCATGTCCGGCTGTCGGGCTGGACATTGCATTATCTTCAGTGATGTCCAGCGCCGTAGCGTCAGGAGAAGTCGTTAGGTTGGCTGACGTCATCCAACTGTACCCGAGATCTGTTGAGCGTACGGCCAACATTGCCGGGCTGGTGTAGCCAAAAGTTGTTGTGTAGCCCATGAGAAATCTCCCGTCCAGCCCGATTGCCGGTCGTGCAGCGCGATCTGATCTGACCTCGATGATCGTGTCGGGGCAACTGTGTTGCCACGTAAGTCCACCATTTGTTGTGAACGGCTTCGTGACGATATTGGATGAGAAAAGAAACTGATAGAATGTGAACGTCGCAAACAGTGTGTCCTGGCCGTGAAGAGAACCCGCGACCTGCACATAGGATTGATGCTTGGTCGCGCTTGGACAGAATCTGTAGTTCGCTGCAATCTGAGATTGAGCCGAACAAAGACCGACTGCGTCAAGACATGATGCGACGAGCAATACCCTGAGCATCAGTTTCATGTTCATCTCTCAAGCTATTTCATCAGAATCATTTGTTTGACTGACATGAAGGAGCCGGCCTGCAGCCGATAGAAATACACTCCGCTCGCAAAGCCTTCAGCATTCCATTGTACAGAATACGTTCCGGCGGGTTTTGCATCGTTCACGAGCGTGGCGACTTCGCGACCAAGAACATCGTACACCTTGAGTGAAACGTGTCTGACTTCTGACATTTGATATCTGATGTCCGTTGTCGGATTGAACGGGTTCGGATAATTCTGTTCCAGCTCAAATGACAGAGGCTCCTTCTTGTTTTCATCAACGTCGGTGATCATGTAGCTTCTGCCGCGGAGCCAGAATTTGAGCGTGTCATTCGGAGTGAGCGTTCGGGGAGAGAGAGTCTTCTGTGCATATCCCGCGAATGTGCTCATCAGTGTGTTGCCGTGGGCAAGCTTGAGGCAACGAGCAGAACCATCAGGGCTGGCTGAGTCTGGCGTAACATTCAGGTAGCTGCCGTTCAGCGCAACATTGATCTGCCAATCGGAATAGTTGCCGTCATCAAAATTGTCGATGAGCGAATCGGCGAGAACAAGATTGTCGATGCAGTCCGCAACCTCAAAGAACGGTCCGATACCGCCGCCGCCGATAGGTTGGATGACGAACTTGACCACGGGCGTGTTGAGGAAGTCCGCTCCGCTCCCAAATGCGCTCAGCGGAGTTTCGATTCGCTGCCAGATTGAATCGCGTCCGATCCTCAGCGGCCATTCATTCCCGTCGCTCTCGATGAGCTTGACAATGAAGTCGCCGGTTGGCGTGCAAGTGACTCGTCCTTTGATTGCCTGCATGATCTCGCCGAGGTAGAGTGCGTTTGCAGAATCGCGATAGACGAGAACCGCAAAGCTGCACCGACTCGGGACCCAGCCTGTGTCAAGGATTGTCGAGACGGACTTGGTGATTCTCTGTTGCGCGTTCCAGATGCTGCTGCTCAATGTGTCGCCGGCAGTTCCGTTAACCATCCGGCGAACCGTGCGGTCATGGACATAATTGGGTGGGGGATAGCCGCACGTCGAGTTTCCCGTTTGTGCATATACGAGACTGTCTTCATAGAGAATCACGCTCATCATGTACGTGCCGGGGAGATTCTCGAATGCCTTCGCGGTCACGGCAAGATCGAACCGACGCGTTGCCGCGTTGTAGCTGCGCGACGCAATCGTCAGTTCAATTGGTGACGTTGGCGAAGCGGCGTAGCGCTGGTTCACAAGTCCGGACCATTGTGTGTAGGTCACATACGGAAATGTTGATCCGTTGCCCGGGTGGTTTCTTCGGTCGATGATGGCTGTGGGATACGCCGCGAATCCGAGCTGCGTGCGAACGGCGTAGCCATCGAAGAATCTCCACGGATCAGTGCCGCCGCCGTGATAGGCAAGCGCGACAAGATTGGGGTATGCTGCTTCTAACGCCTCCGCGGTTTGATGTCCGCACGGACACCACTGGCACCAGGTGCCGGTGCAAAACTCCAGCACGACAGCTCGCGGCACTTGCGCCGACGTTTGGGTAAAGAGTAGAAGAGCAAACAGGCAAGAAGCAATCGAAGCTCGAAGGGTATTCATAGATCCTCCAGTGGAGTATGATTGGACGTATGATGTTGTTTGTTGGGGAAAAACAAAATGGCACCCCCTCCGGCGAACCTCCGGAATGAAATGCCACATCTTTCAAAGATCGTTAATTGTAACTTTGTCGATCGTTTATCAGGTCGTTGAAAACTCTTACTTCTTTATCCACGAAGTTCACGAAGGAACACGAAGAAGTAATTTTGGCTTGCATCAGAAAACCTTCGTGCACCTTTGTGCCTGCACGCCCGCCTTCCGCGGCGGACAGGCAGGCGTGTTCTTCGTGGATCGTCTTTTCTTTTCAACAACCCGTTAGAGCTAAGAAGCCCGTCTATCGAATCAACAGCATTCTCTTTGTTTGTGAAAACCCTCCCGCATCAAGTCGGTACAGATACACGCCGCTTGCAAGTCCATCTGGTCGCCATTGGATTGTGTGCGTTCCTGGCTGATTCACTTCGTTCACAAGTATCGCGACCTCACGACCAAGCATGTCGTACACTTTTAGTGACACGCTCACCCCCGTCCCCTCTCCCTTAAGGAGAGGGGAGAAAGGAGTGAGTGAAAACCGAATTGTCGTCGTTGGATTGAACGGGTTCGGATAATTCTGCTCAAGCCTATACTCCTTGATCACCTCACCATTCTCACTGACCGCGTTGGGCGTCGGCGGGAAGAACATCTCCAGCGCGTTGTCGATGTGCGCCCGCCAGTTTCCCCAGCTATGCCCTTCGTGATACTCGTAGAAGAGGTGCGAATATCCCTTCGATTGGAGAACGGGAACGAAGTTGCGCACGAGCGGAACCAGTTGTGGAATGTCGTACGTGCCAAGATCAAGGTAGAGCTTGAGATCAAGTCGCGGGCTGCTTTGAAAACCTGATGAGATTGAACTGATGATGTTGCTTGATTGCGCGGCGACATTGCCGAACGCGGCTGAGTGATTGAGTCCGAGCCAGAGCGCGATGTTTCCTCCGTTCGAGGCGCCCAGCGTCGCGCGGCTGGCAGGATTTCTCCGCGTTCTGTACCGCGCATCGAGTGATGGCATCACTTCGTTGACGAGGAATGACGAGAACTGTGTCATCTGATTTCCCGCGTATTCAGCCGTTCGATTGACTGGCGGGACGAACACGGCGATGACGGGGCGAATACGATTTTGTGAAATCAGATAATCGATCACATTGTTTGCTTGTGCAAGCGTCACGTATTCGAGTCCGTCATGAAATAGTATGACGGGGAAACTGTCGGTTGACGATTCGTAGTTGGGCGGCGTGTAGATGCGAATCGTGCGCGAGTTGCCGAGCGCGCCGCTGTATACGATCGTGTCGCGCAGCGTGCCATGCGGTATGCCCGGGTAGTATTGAATCTCAGGCGCTGTGACGTAAGACGGCATTCGCAATTCAGAGTTTGGACCGAATCCGCCCAAGCATGTGTTAGGATTGCGTGGATCTAAAATCCACGTGCTGCCATTCACCACGAATTTGTAATCCAGCCGGGCATGCGACTCGAATGTGCGTGTGTGATACCACAAGTCTGTTGTTGAAAGGCGTGACATGGGGAATGCCGTGGTTGACCAGTTGTTTGCGTCGCCCGGCACCGATGCATTGCTCGCGCTGCCGCGATAGAGGAAGTGAACAGTTGTGTTTTGTTCGACGAGCGGAAACGACGGAACTGCTGTCATGAAGCTATCGACAATTGCCGTGCGTTCACTTTCCGTGGCGGAGTTCACTCTGTCGAGGAAGTGCTGAAATGTCTGAGAGTAAAGAGTACAGGGGAAGAGAGCTAGCCAGATGATGTACGCTTTTGTCATCGCTGTCTCCGAAGGTCTGTCCAATAGTAAGTAATTTTTGCATGACAAACTTGATTGCTGACGCGAAGGTTCTTTATATTCTCTCAACAATCGGAGAGTGATCATGCTGTGCGCGAATTGCGGAAGCGAAATTGCATACGGAACAAAATTCTGCCCCACATGTGGTTCGGCGGTACAACAGTCGCCGGATGAGCCGCAGCCCCTTACCCGAAAACGCGAGAGGTCAATCTCACGCTACGTTGCATTTATCTTGTTCCCGCTGGCAGCAATCATCGGCGCAGGCGTCTTCATCCGCTATATCAACCCATCGGTGCATCAGGTGATCAAAGACCAGCCGGTCGTCTCTGCGCCGCAGGATTACGACTCCACGATGATTACC
>JACRFA010000150.1 GCA_016218065.1 Ignavibacteriota bacterium
GCTTGAACGTACGACCAACGAACGATTCGAGTCGCTTGAACGTACGACCGGTGAGCGGTTCGAGTCGCTTGAACGTACGACCGGTGAGCGGTTCGAGTCGCTTGAACGAACGACCAATGAACGATTCGAGTCGCTTGAACGCACGACACACAATCGCTTTGAATCATTGGAACGCGGCTTTGACGGACTTGCACAAACCATCGAAGGGCTGACAACATCTGTTCAGTTCTTGACGCGCGGATTCTCAGACTTGCGGATGGATTTCCTCGATCTCAAGAAGATCATCTCCACAAAACTCGTTTGGACCAACGATTCCGTGAAACTTCAGTTCTCCGATGGAACAGTAAGGGATGCTGTCATACTCTCATCAAGCAGATACTCCTGAGACAGGACCACACATCATGGATGATCAACTTCTCAAAGACATAGTGCTGGAACTCAAAGGAATCCGACTGGATTTGAATACGGTAATCACGGCACTTGCCAGCATCAATACCGAAATGGAATCAGTCGCGTCTTTTCTTGACAAGCGCGTTATCTGGAATAACGAAAAGGTTACAGTTGAATCTCCAGATGGCAAGACACTGTTTGAAGGAAGGATTTCAACGACGAGACGCTTTTCGCCAAGCTGACGTTCAGAGGTCGCGATCGGTGGGACCATCTGACTAACCGTTTTTTCTCCGTGTGAGAAGTCCGAGCGTCAACTCCGCTGCGCGTCCCCAATCGAATCGTTTCGCCCACTCAATCGCATTTCTTGTCAGCGTGTTTCGGAAGTCTTCCTCGGTGAGCAGTCGGATCATTTTCGACGATAAGTCCGCAACGTCGCCAAACTCATACAGCAGCCCCGTCTCACCATCCTGCACTGCATCGCGCAACCCTTCCACATTACTCGCCAGTACAGTCGTGCCGCACGCATTCGCTTCGACGACCGTTAGTCCCCAGCCTTCTTTCGAAGATGTCGTGACTTTGAACCACATCTGTTGCAGCAACGCGACCTTTGTTTCGTCAGGTACGAATCCGGTGAATTCAACACACTGCGTCAAACCAAGTTCTCCCGCCAAGCTTTCAAGTCTCGGACGATCATCCCCTTCCCCAACAATAACGACCTTCAACTCAGGCACGACGTTGAGCACCGACGGCAACGCCTTCAAGAGATGATCAATGCACTTGTATTTCTTCAAGCGGCCGAAGTACCCGACGAGAGGCGTTGAACTTTTTCGCGCAGCGTGTACGTTGTGCGTGGAATGATCAACACCGTAGTGAATCAACGCAACGTCCTCTGAACGGAATCCCGCTTCGTGCAGCTCTCGTTGCGTACTCGGCGAGCCGACGATGAAGGGAACGCGTTTCTTTTTGTAGAGTGCAACCGCCCAGCGCTCCATCCAATACACATACGAGCCAAGAAGGAAATTCGTCTCGAGAAAAATGCTTCTGCCAAACAGATGGTGAGTCACGCCGTAGATCGGCTCTTTCACATACAGCGGCATGAAGAACGGAATCTTATTCATATCATCGACAACAATATCAAAGCGTTCCTTCTTGAGGCGGAAGCGATACTCGACGACGAATCTGAAATTGAACAGATAGCGTCCGCCTTTTCGGATCACATGAATGCCGTTGATATCTTCTTCTGGAAGCGCGCCGGGAAAGGACGAGCAGAAGAGTGTCACAGAGTGTCCTTGTGCTGCGATACGGGAAAAGACTTCGTGGAGATGAACTTCAGCGCCGCCGGCGAGGGGATTCGTAATGTCCTGCCAATTGACGACAAGAATCTTCATGGAGCCGAGGTTGCGACCCTTGCATCGCTCATCTGATGAACCCAATAGGAGTACACTTCGCGCAAGGTTTCGTGAAGAGGAACTTGCGGAGTCCAGCCGGTCGCCTGACTCAGCCGATCGTGACTTCCGACAACGACTGGAACATCGTAGTCGCGGACTCGTTCGGGGTCGGACTCGACACGGACGTTTGTTTCACTGATCGCCTGCAGTTGCTGTAAGATATCGGAGATGGCAATTGGCACGCCGGAGGCAACGTTGAACACGACTTCGGTGGAATTCCGGTCGAACAACATCCAGTATGCCCGCACGACATCGCGGACATTCGTGAAGTCGCGCTTCACCGATGTGTTGCCGGTGTAAATCACAGGCTCGCGCTTGCCGGACGCGATCTCCGCAAACTGTTTGGCGAAATTGGACACAACAAAAATCGGATTCTGCCGCGAGCCGATATGATTGAACGGACGCACGACGATCACATCAACTTCAAACGATTGGGCATACTGCTGAGCGATAAGATCGATGCTCGCTTTACTGGCGGCGTACGGATTGCTCGGCGAGATCGACGTGGCTTCGGTGATCGCAGCTTGCCCCGCAGCGCTACGTCCATAGACTTCGCTGCTGCTGACCACCAACACAGATCGCTTCTGCCCCGAACTCGCCTGAAGCTGTCTCGCCGCTTCGAGAATATTCAACCCGCCCATCACGTTCGTCTGAAACGTTTCCATCGGATTCTGGAGCGAGTTCGGGACGAACGCTTGTCCGGCGATGTGCAGAATGCGCTCGGGCGCCACCTGACTGATGAGCGCCTGAACCTGATGTGTGTCTGAGATTTCTACTTCGTGGAGTGTGAGTCGGGTCCTCACATGTGCAAGGTTGCGCGCGTCAGAACCTTTGATGATCGTACCGTGAACTTCAGCGCCGGAACGAAGAATCAGTTCAGCTGCATGGCTGCCAACAAAGCCATCGATGCCGGTGATGAGAACTCGCATGGGTCAGCGCACGCCTTTCATGCACAGCGTGCGCCAGTGAGTCGTGAATGTCGAGATCCGTCTCACTCAGTTCTTCCTCGCGGAATCGTTCTTCTCGGGTTGCTGCGGCGACGAATGCAGCATCGCTTCAAGCGCCTTCACTCTCTCTTCGACGCCCTGGATGCCCGGATTCTGCATCTGCACTTTCTTCAACAGGTCGATCGAACTTTGGTAATCCTTTCGCGTGTCATAGATCTCCAGCAGCACGCGAACCGGATTGTAGTAACTGTTCAGAGAGTATTCATGACGGTCAATTGCAGCGAGACATTGCGGTTCAACTTCCGCAATCAACTCATTGTACTTGTCCGTCTTGCCGAGACGATTGTAGAACGCGGCGATGTCGGAAGTCAGCTCCCACCCCATCGGAATTTTCTTTCGCGGAATAACTGCTTCCATCCGATCGAGAGCGGCAAGCGCTCTTTCACCCTTATTGGAGACGTTGGCATGATAAAGCGCAACGCGGATGAACGCCGACCGATAGTTGATCATTAGTCTGGTCGTGTTCTCGTCGTAGTACACGGTGGTATCGGCAATGCCACGGAACTTGTAACCATACTGCGGCGTCTGCGAAAATCCTTCCGGCTCGTTGAAAACATTCTGCTCGAGAATATCGATATTCACGCCGCGATACTCATCAGGAATCTTGTGCGGCTCTAATCGCCAGGCGAGTCCATTGAACCAGAGATATTCATCCAGGCCAATCTTGCTATCGGGCGAACACGTCACGGCAAAGTAGATGGGGACTTGCCACTTGTTCGTGAAGACGATATCCTGCACCATGAGATCTTGAACGCGGAGCGCTCCGATTTGGCCGAACTGCAACGTCGGTCGCATCGTGAACTCCAGCTTGCCTTTGTTTGTCTCGGCAGTATCCGTCACGCCAAATCTCGCGTACACATCTTTCGGAATCGGAAGCGTGAGTTTTGTTTCGTCGAATTGAACCGGTTGAATTTCCTGAATCTGTCGGTCGTTCATGCTAATGGGAACCGCTTTCGCATTCGTATAGTACGGCTTCTTCTTCATTTGCTGGATGTACCAGTTCGTATTCACGAGGCTCAGGTTCACGATGCGCACGTCGCGTCGGACGCCCTCAACATCCTGCAAGTACCAAAGTGGAAACGTATCATTGTCGCCGTTCGTGAAGAGGATTGCATCCTTCTCACACGTCTGAAGAATGTTGTACGAATAATCCCACGCCACATAGTCGCCGCGTCGATCATGCGACTCAAAGTTGACGCGCACGAGATTCGCCGGAATCGCTCCCAGGAACAGGAGAACGCATCCCGCGGCAAACGGCAGCGCCAGCGACGGCCTCCATTCTTTCAGCAGATCGATGATCCCGGAGATGCCGACTGCAATCCACACGGCGAAAATAAAATACGCGCCGACATAGAAGTAATCGCGCTCACGTGGCTGCGGCTCTTGCTGGTTCTGATACAACGCAAGCACGGGACCAAGAATGATGAACGATGCCAGCAGAATCAATCCCATCTTCCAATCTCGATAAAACTGCCACCACAATCCGAACAAGCCGATCAAGAATGGAATGCCAAGCGTATGCTTCCAGCTAACGCCGGCGTCTTGTGCATCGCCTGCAATGCCGATGAAATTCTGTCCGATGTATCGAAAGAACATGTGGATCAACTGATAGCGGACAAGAAAATCCATGTCGCTCGTGTAGTTCGTGTAGATGCCTTGATGCTGCGCGTCCTGGCTGTACCGGCGTTTTTGGATCGGCGCATCGCCGTACTGTTCGCGGCCAAGATATGCTGTCAGTCGCGCAAGATTGCTCGGATCGTTTTCATTCATCGGGGGATCTTGATTCGCCCTGATGATGACGCTGGTGTAGGTCGTGTAGCCGAAGAAGATCATCACGCCAGAGAGGAGTGCGATGTGCAACGTTTTCTTTTTGTGGATGTAGGAATAGTAAATGCCGTACAGCGATCCGCCAATAAGCAGCCACGGCAGAAACTCCCACACGGCGCTCCGCTTTCCCAGAAACTCGCCGTCCATCATCCCCGGAAGCCATTTGACGATGCCGGGATAGACCACACCGAACACTCCGACCGAAATCGCGCTGAAGATGATGAAGGTATTCAGCGAAAATTGATAGCGCTTGAAATAGATAATCATCAACACAGGAAAGATCGCAAGCAACGCAAGCAGGTGAACGCCAAGTGAAAGTCCGATGAGATAGGCAATAAGCAGGATGTACTTTTCATTCCCCTCGACGTTCGCGCGTTCAAGCCAGCGCATGCCGAGCCACATGATTGCCGCCAGGAAGAACATGCTTGCGCCGTACACTTCTGCCTCTATGGAGTTGGCCCAGAACGAACCGCAGAACGCCAGCGTCATCGCACCGATGAATGCTGAACCGTACACCGTAATTCTGTCGGCGAGCGTTTCGGGCGCTCCTCGATACTTCATGATCACTCGCACAACGAACAGATA
>JACRFA010000151.1 GCA_016218065.1 Ignavibacteriota bacterium
CCGTGGAGTTTCTATTATGCCTTCAAGAGATTTTCGGGTGGAAAGGTTAGCGCGCTGTCGTATCTTGGCTTTCCCCTTGTCCTGGGCTACTTCTTTTACAGCAGCCACGCGTTTCTGTTCGGCGCAAGCTTAGCTCTCTTCGCAGCAGGATATTTCGTTCCGAAGATGAACACGATGGGACAATCTGGTTATATTGCGCTCAGCATGATTCTCGCGTTGCTTTATCTCGTGCACGCATTTGCATTCTTGATAGCAGTGTTAGTGATCGGCGGCGGCTTGATCTATCCCTTCAGACCAAAACAACTCCGAAGTTTCATCATTGCCTGTTTGCCTTCGCTTGCCCTCATGGCCTGGTATTTCGTCGGAAGGGATCAGCCGGCATCCCGCGAAACTCAGTGGTCAATATGGTCTTCGGCGCAGAGTGTATTCAAACCGCTTATTCCATTTGTCAAGAGCATTGGGATTCCCAATCCATTGCCACTCAGTCTGCTCAATCTCGTATGGTTCACTTCCTTTCTGGCGTTGCTCGTCAGCAGTTGGGTTCGAGTTCGGCGCGACGGGGGAATTGACAGACGCGTACTCATTCCCTTCTGCGCATCGATCGCGCTGACGCTTCTGTGGCCTCACGAGTTTGCAGGCATAGCCCAGCCGGGAATTCGATTTGGATTTCTTGCGGCAATACTCGGCGTGCTGATGTTGCACAAAGCGAGCACTCCTCGATCGTACGCGTCCATCGTGTTTGTTTTCTCTTTTGTTGCTATTGTGTACAACGCATTTCACTTTTCTCGTGTAGAGAAACAGATGACGGAACTCTACGCAACCATCAGCTCTACGGCGCCGCTGCACGGCAAGAGCTTTGCGACAATACGATTGGACTGGCCGACCGACATTCAGTTGTGGGATGGGTTTGCATCGCCGTTTCATCCGCTGTACGGCGCGGTTTACTATGCTGGCCTATCCGGCGGCGGACCCGCATGGGCGTTCGACACTGCGTTGCTGAGATTGAAGAAGTCGGAATACGCTCCGACATTCGAAGGTCGCACGGTGGAAGAATACGCGTCGTCCGTTGTGGCAACGTTGACCCGATCATCGGCAATCGACGTGCTCGTGTTATCAGGGCGCCAGGCTCCGATGGACAGTGTGACAGCCTCCCTTGAGATGAATGGCGCTTACAAATTACAGCGCTCGGGAGCCAGCTGGAGAATTCTCAGAAAGACAAATCAATGAGAAAGGCCGATCGATGAACCGCAAGAAACTGCATCTCGGCTGTGGGACGAACATTCTGGAAGGATACATGAATGTTGACAGAGCAGCGTTGCCGGGCGTGGATGTTGCGCACGACTTGAACGTGTTTCCCTGGCCGTTTGCAGATGGAGAATTTGCCGAGGTGATCATGGTGGATGTGCTTGAGCATCTACCTGATGTTCTTCGAACAATGGAGGAGGTTCATCGGATTACCCATGAAGGAGGACGAGTCTCGATCAGAGTGCCGTACTACAACTCGTGGGATGCGTCGTACGATCCCACACATGAACATTGCTTCAACGAGAATTCGTTTGACTTCTTTGATCCATCAACTCCGGTTGGCCAACAGCGTTTGTATTACACGCACGGCAAATTCAACCTCTACGCCGTCGGCTACTTGATTTACCCGACACAAACGTCCTATCTTCTATGCGACAGCAACATGGGAATCGACAAGATGCAGCTTCCGGGTATCTACGCGAAGCCGATTATCTGTTCGACTCTCTTGAAGCGCGTCTACACCATGCTCGGTCACAAGTTCGGCAATACGATTCGTACACTGCATGTTGAGTTGATCCGACAATAACAATGAGAATTGCGTTCGACGTAAGTTATATTCAAACGAATCGTGCGGGCATCGGCCGGCATGCAGTGCAACTCCTCTCGTCGTTGTTGTCGGCAGATACAGAGAACGAGTACGTACTCCATGGTTGGTCGTTCGGTCTGGACATGCAGGCGGTGTCATCGCTTGCCGATACGCGGGCGAAGCTCTCTGTTGCACGCATTCCTGGAGTGGTCAAGCGATTCTATTGGAATACGCTGGCCGTTCCATCGGTAGGAACTTTCGTTGGCGAGATCGATGTCTTTCACAGTACAGATCCTTCTCTTCCTCCCGTTCGAAACGCGAAGACCATCTGCACTGTGCATGACCTATCGTACATGAAGTTTCCTCATTTGTTTGAAAAGAACGTCATTGCCCTCGATGCGATTGTCCGGCGTGCGGTGCAGCGGGCATCGGCCGTGATTGTTCCGTCGGATCAGACGAAGGCAGATGTGACTGAGTTGTTGGCAGTCCCATCAGAAAAAATCCAACGGATCTATTTGCCCGTTGACAGTATATTCACTTCTGTAAAAGACGTTCAGTGTGATGATGATGTGCGGAGGAAGTTTGGTATCGACGGGCCGTACATTCTCTTTGTCGGTACGCTTGAACCGCGCAAGAATATCGAAAAGCTTATCGCCGCATTTGAGTTGATGCTGAAGGAACAGAAGTTGGATGTCACACTGCTTCTTATCGGGAAGAGGGGATGGCTGTACGAGGGAATACTTCATGCGATGAATACATCGGCGGAGAGACAAAGAATTCGTTATTTGAACTACGTATCGGATCGGGAACTCGCATCCTTGTACCGCCAGGCGCTCATGTTTGTCTATCCGTCGTTGTATGAGGGATATGGGTTTCCTGTGCTCGAAGCAATGGCATGCGGCGTTCCGATCATTACGTCGGGTAATTCTTCGATGCGTGAGATGGCGGATGGCGTTGCGCATCTGGTCGATCCCAACAGCGTCGAGGGAATTGCAGAGGCAATGCTGCTGCTTTTTGAAAACGAAGTACGCAGGATAGAAATGCGCCAACGGGGAGAGATGGTAGTTCGCAACCTGCGTACGAACAATCCTGCGCGTGAGGTGATCGCTCTCTACAAAGATCTGAACAGCGAGAGAAGGAATGCCCGTGTCTAAAATTCGCGTGCTTTGCATTGAGAATATTGCAGTCGAAGCGGCGCACAGGCAGATCTATCGACACCTTGCCTCCCAGGACGATCTCGACGTCCATCTTCTCGCGCCAGAAAGATGGCGAGAGGCGCAAAGTCTCGTGGAGTGCGAGCCTGAGCGTGATTCACCTCTGCACGTGCATCAGTCGAAGATACTTTTTGGATTCCGCCAGCATCGCGTGTTGTACCGATCGCTAGGAAAAATTCTGACGAGTCTGAAGCCCGACTTCATTTTCCTGGATCAGGAGCCTGAGAACTTTGCCGCCATTCAGGGGATTCTCTTCAAGCGAAACTATGCGCCTCACGCTGCTCTTGCATTGGTTTCTTCGCGAAACATCGATCATGTCAAGCTTGGCTTTCCCTATCAAGCAGAATTCATTCATCGCAAGTGTGATGAGTTTGTCCTAAGACATCCAGTTGATGTTTGTTTTGTTCGGACGCAAGCGGCTGAACCGTTGATGCGCAAATACGCGAAACGCATTGTCCATCTTCCGTTTCCGATCGATACAACAAGACTGAAGAGACCCGACGCCCGACGTGAGGCGCAGAATCAATTGACTGTTGGCTACGTGGGGAGGCTTGTGGAGCAGAAAGGCGTTCGCATGCTGCTCGAATTGTTTCCGCAACTGCCGGAGAAGATCAACATGATGTTCGTGGGGAAGGGGCCGATGCGAGACGAACTTATGCAACAAGCGATGAAGTCCACCGGTCGCTTGAGAGTCCTTCCGCCTGTACCGCACAAAGAGCTTGCAGGAGTTTTTTCGCAAATGGATGTCGTTGTCGTTCCGTCTCTCGACACGAAATTGTGGAAGGAACAGTGCCCTCGCGTGCCGATGGAGGCAATGGCGTGTGAAGTTCCGGTGATTGGATCGGATTCGGGCGGAATACCAGAAGTTCTCGGCGATGCCGGAATGATCATTCAGCAAGCAGATGCGATTGCGTTGCGAGATGCCGTCGATCGTGTGTTGCGCGAACCTGCACTGCGAGAGAGTCTCGCGCGAAAGGGTCGCCAGCGAGTTCTGGACCACTTCCAGGTTTCGGTTGTGGCTTCACGAATGGCTGACGTAATCCGCCAAACAATCCAACAAAAGAAAGATTAGATCGCATGAGAATCTTCTTGAGGGAGTTTCGGGAGTGAAGGATCTTAGAGCGTCTCTACGATACATATTCGATCGGCTCGTGACGAAGTTTCTCGACGTTCTCATGAACTCCGTCAGTGCGCCGATGCCCGCGCCTACGGAGCAAGAACTTCGTGCAGTTGAACGCTTTCGATCTCGACTCATGCAAATGGGTTCGGCAGACGTCGCCGCGTTGTGGAAATCCTGGCTTGAACAATTTCGGACCTCAATCACGCGCAGCGATCCGCGGACATTTCTGCGGCTGCCGATCATCCGAAAGACAATGTTCGCGACAAACAGTCCCTACCTGTTCGGCGAATTCAAAGCTCTTCGAGCTTCGACTGATTGGAGTACGGTCTGGAAGCCTGCGACGCGCGAAGCAGCGTTCGGACATCCGA
The DNA here is from genome assembly GCA_016218065.1 of Ignavibacteriota bacterium. GTDB lineage: Bacteria > Bacteroidota > Ignavibacteria > UBA10030 > UBA6906 > CAADGV01. The sequence goes on from JACRFA010000151.1 coordinate 4,534, forward strand.
CACCCTACTTTAAGGATCGTGGTACGAGCGGCAACATGATCCATCAAGCATTTCAATTGTTCCGCTTGCGCGCGAAGTGCTCGCTTCAATTTTCTGAGCTAACACATGTGCTTGAATTCGGTGGCGGCTATGGAGCAATGTGTCGACTGGTTCACAGCCTCGGATTCAAGGGAAGGTACATCATCTATGATGTGCCCGAGATTTCCTGTCTTCAGGAATTCTATTTGGAGGGAATTGGACTTGCACGAAATGATAGTGAAGAGCTGAAAGCAGGAGTGTCTCTCGTCTCGGATCCGACAGACGCGGCGCGATTGTTCAGAGCAGGAAATGGAAAACCATCTCGTCTGATGATCGCTCTCTGGTCTCTCTCGGAATCACCAGTTGAACGAAGGAAGGATTTCGTTGAGCAGATCCATCAAGTGGACTATTGTCTGGTTGCATTTCAAAAGAAGTTCGAGGGGATCGACAACTACGCTTATTTTCGAGCAGTTCAATCGGCTGGCACGAACAAGTCTTGGACTATGGAAGAGATCAGTCACCAACCGGGTCACTATTTGTTGATCGGGTGCAGCGCAAGGGCGACCGCCTTTGCGCCGAAGTAGCCCGCTCGGCTTCGCGCCATGCTCTACCGTATTGACGAGGAGAACCCGCCTGTGGCCCAAAACCTTCATTGTTTCTCGCTATGGAAATTCGTAGTTTGTCCGTGAAATTAGACACAATTCCCGCATTTGCGTGCTTATTCGTGCCCTCATAGCCCTGTTGAGGCTGAAGGGAAAGCTTCGCAAGATTCGAAGTCTTGACCCGGACAGCATTCACTCCATCCTGATCGTTGAGTTGACGCGACTCGGCGACGTGATAACTATGTTGCCGACGGTACGTGTGCTTGCGAAACATTTTCCCCACGCGACAATCCGCATCCTCGCTGACGAGCGGTATGCGTCATTCCTGCGGAGCTTCAATCTTCCGTGTAGCGTATCGGGCGTCGTCAATCCTGAAACTTCTGAAGGATTCCTGAGCGCAGTCGCGTTCGTGCGAACGCAGAAAGTCGATCTTGCAATCAGCATAAGTCCGCCAAAGCGAAATGCCGCTGTCGCGCTTGCGAGCGGGGCGCTGCGGAAAGTCGGCTATCTCGCGTATTCCGATACACTCACGCCGTATCTCACGTCGCATTGTATCGAATCGTTCGGATGCCGGCTCAATCGTTCACTGGAGTTTGGGCGTGAGAACATCGAGTTGCGTTCGCTGAAGATTTGTGATGCGCTCGGCATTGCACGCGGAGCGAGTGACACACGGTTGACGATTGATCATACGGAGAAGAATGCGCTGCTGGAGACGATCGGCATTCCACGGAAATGCCAGCTGATTGTGCTTCATCCGTTCTCGGGCTGGCTATTTCGATCGTGGGGATTGGATCGCTTCAATGAGCTTGCCTCGACCATCACCACGCGCTTGAACTCTCACGTTCTCTTTTTGTGTGAGAAGGGAGAAGAGCGGAAGCTCGAGGCAAGCCGGAAGCTGTTCGCGCAATCGAAGAGAGTCTGGTTCTATGCTTCCGACAATTTGATGGATACTGCTGCGATCTTGCAGGAGGCCGATCTGCTGGTCTGTAATGATTCCGGCCCGCTCCACTTGGCAGCGGCTCTCGGTGTGCGCACGGTGGCGCTGTTCGGTCCGTCGACTCCTGACCTTACCGGGCCGCGTACGCTGAAGGGTGAATATCTCTACAAGCAACTCGAATGTTCGCCGTGCAATCAGATGAGATGTATTCACGCCGGCTCGCCCTGCATGACCTACATCTCGCCCGATGAAGTGTACCAGAGTGTGATGCGTCAACTCCCTGTTCAGCTCGCAGCAAGCGCGGTCGCTAATGCCTAAAGTCGACATTCTCGGAGTTCAGGTTGACGTCATCGATACAGAAGGTTTGCACGCGGCCATTGCCGAGAGTATCAGATTGCAGCGCAGAGAGATATTCGCCTACGTGAACGTCAACGCCATAAACATCGCGTTGCGCTCTCATCGGTTCAAGGACTTTCTGAATCGATCTCATGTCGTTTATTGTGACGGAGAGGGAGTTCGACTCGGAGGCAAAATTCTCGGAGCCTCGCTTCCGCCTCGCGTCGTGCTCACATATTGGATCTGGGAGTTGTGTGAGTTCTGCGAGCGCGAGGGATACTCGCTCTTCTTCCTGGGCGGCGCGGCGCAGTTCGTAGCGGAAGCTGTGCAGAACGTCCGTGTCCGCTTTCCGCGTATCAAGATCGCGGGGAGCTTCCATGGCTACTTTGAAAAGACGGGAAGGCAAAGTGAGGATGTCGTTGATATGATCAGCGTGGCGAAACCGAATATTCTTGTTGTGGGATTTGGAATGCCGGCTCAGGAGTTCTGGATTGAAGAGAATCTTGCGAGGCTCGATACAAACGTCATCCTTCCGGCTGGTTCGATGATCGACTATACTGCAGGACGCAAGGGGCTTGCACCGGCGTGGATGGCGAACAATGGAATGGAGTGGCTGTATCGGTTCTTCCAGGAGCCGGGTCGACTCTGGAAACGCTATCTGATTGGCAACCCGACATTCATGTTCAAGATTCTCGCCGAAGCCATCTCTCGTAGATTGAAGCGATGAAAGTTGGATGTGGTATCGTGCATGGCGCGATCGCAGGGTTGATACTTCTGCCGGCCATGATCTACGCCGACGATCAAGCGTTCAGACTTGTTCGTCAGGATGCGACTGTGTGGGAGATTGAATACGTGCCGCGTGAACATCCGTTCACGACCATCACGATCGACGGCAAGAGTTACATCCGCTTTGCTGAACCGACGGCGACCGAAGGTCGTGATGAGCAGACCGGCATGCCGGCTCTGCCGATTGATGCTGTTTCCCTCGGCATCCCGCAGGATGCGACAATCTCCGTCGAGCTGGCTGATCCCGAATACCAAATTCTTGAACACTCCAACGTCGCCCCGTATCCTTCGTACGACATCACAGATGAAAGCGAGAGCATAGAAGTCTTCCGGCGAGATGCTGTTGCGTACGAAGCGAACGTCTTCTTCCCGACGACGCAGATTCAAGTGCAGCCTCCGTTTGTTCTCCGGCAGCAACGCATCACAGCAATTCGCATTCGTCCCTATCAATACAATCCGCGACAACAGACTTTGCGCAAGCTCGTTCGCGCAATACTCCGTGTTCATCTGAAGCGCGAGAAGAACTTCGCTGCCGGGTCAGCGCCAAGAAACGATCCGCACTTTGAGGAAACCTACAAGAGCTTGCTGCTCAACTACGAAGAGGCGAGGAGTTGGCGCATGAATCCTGCGCAGCGAACGCTTTTCGATTCATCGGCGATGTGGTTTCAGTTGGGTGTCCAATATCTCAAGGCGGGAATCGTGTCTGACGGCTGGGTAAAGCTGTCGTATGCCGAAATGCAGTCCGCCGGTGTGAATCTGACGGGCGTCGATCTCTCAACGCTCAAGCTTTTCCAGCGAGGGTATCAGCTTCCGATTGTCGTTCGTCAGGATACGTCGGTGGAATTCTACGCACGCAGAAACTACGGCGACTCGACCTACATCGACTATTACACTGACACCAGCGCCTGCTGGCTCACGTGGGGCGGATCGCAGGGTCTGAGATTCGAGTCTTCATCAACCACCGGGACGCCTACTCTCACTATCACCTCCTCCGTGCATACACTGCATGTCGAAACAAATACCAATTTTTTCTACTCGGCGTCGACGACTGAGTTGGTTGACAACCGCGATGTGCCGGGAGAGGGCTGGTTCTGGGTCAACCTTGATGTCAACGCGGAAAGCGCATTCTCTTTTACGCTCGACTCACTCGATTTCGCTTCACCGACATCGACAGTGCGCGCTCGATTCTGGGGCACGAGCTACGTGGCGCCGCCTTCGACTCCGTATCAACATCGGGCAAGCGTTTGGGTGAATGATTCTCTGGCGGGCGAATTCCTCTTCTCGCAACGCGAAGGAGGCGTGTTCGCGGCATCGATTCCGACTGCTTGGCTGAAGGTCGGTTCGAACTCACTGCGAGTAAGAAATGTGAACACAGGAAATTCAGGCTCATTCTATTTCGATTGGTTCGAGATCGACTATCCGAGAAAGCTGAGAGCCATCAGCAATCAACTCCTCTTTCAATCGCCAACATTAGCCGGAACAACAACCGCGGCATTCGTCGTCTCGAATTTTGCGGACTCACAAATCGAAGTATATGATCTGACGACGAGAAGAATCATAACAAACGTGAGCGTGAGTGGAGACTCCAGCAGCGGATTCACTGCAACATTCAAAGACACGGTATCGGGCATGCGAACGTACGTGGTAACATGCGCAAGCGGCGCCCGTTCTGTTGCGTCACTGCGCCGAAAGAGTTTTACAAACATACGGCAGCTGTCTGCAGGCGCGGACTACATCATCATCACACACAAAAACTTTCGCAGCCAGGCAGATCAGCTCGCTGCACATCGACATGCGCTGAACGGTGTCAGAACAGTCGTCATCGATGTTGACGACATCTACGACGAGTTCAACTACGGCGCGAAAAACGGGACGAAGATCAAGACATTTCTCCGCTATGCGCGCGACAATTGGCTTGCGCCCGCGCCCGCGTATTTGCTATTCTTCGGCGATGCAAGCTTCGACTTGCGCTACTACTTTTCGAACAGCATCAAGAAAGATTTCATCCCGGCGTATGGGTGTCCTTCGAGTGACAACTGGTACACCTGTTTCATCGATACGCTGCCTTTCATTCCATCGATGTATGTCGGAAGAATTCCCGCAGAAGACGCGACAGTTGCTCAGTCCGTTGTGAACAAGATCATCGCGTACGACGCGTACACGCTTGGAGATTGGAACAAGAGGTTTCTCTACATAACAGGCGGCGTCACTCCCGTCGAACAATCGCAATTCAACTATCTCGCCGAACTCTCGATAGCAGATTACATAGTCCCGCCGCCGTTGGGTGGCGTTCCGTTGCGCGTCTACAAAGCCACCTCGGGGATTGTTGATGGCGACTACAAGCGCCTGCTCATGAACCATTTTAAAGAAGGGGTGAACTTCGTCGCGTTCACCGGGCATTCAGGCGGCCGCGTGTGGAGCGTGGATTCGGGTAAGCCATCGGAGTGGGAGAACACGAACGGCCGACTTCCGTTCATCGCAGCGGTGAGCTGCAACATCGGCGGCTTTTACGCGTCCGCCAATAATGTTCTTGCGGAAGATTTCTTGAATGCAGAGAACCGCGGCGCGATTGCTGCGTGGGCATCCGCCTCTCTTGGATATGCCACATACGGCAGCGCATTGACGAACTACCTTCTCTCGAATGCGATCAGGGATTCCGTCAGAGAATTCGGCAAGCTCACGACTAATGCGCGCTACCGGCTCTGGTTTGAGACGGGATCGGGATCTACAACAGTCGCGATGGTGAATTTGAATCCTCTGATTGGAGATCCGTTGTCTGCGTTTGCGCTGCCGAAGAAGCCGGACATTGCTGTTGCGTCAACGGATTTTTCCTTCAGCACCATGACTCCAACACCCGCTGACTCGACGATCACTGCGCGCATCATGTTGCATAACTACGGACTCGTCCCGCCCGAAACGCTTGCGGTCACTGTCAGCGACATCTTTGATGGGAGGACGACGCTCCTTCTGAATAACACAAAGCTTCGAAAGATCCGCAGCCTGGATTCGGTGTTCGTGCAGTTGCATGTGTCGGACGAAATCGGTTTACACACGCTCAGCACGACACTCGATCCATTGAACAGAATCAACGAAGTGAACGAGCTGAATAACATCGCTTCGCGTGATCATACTGTTTTCACTAACACACTGTACGTTGTCAAGCCGCTCAACAACACTCTTGTTCCTGAAGGAGTGCAGCGGCTCGTTGTTACCAGCCCGATCGGGTACGACTCGTCGGGCTTTGTGTATCAGTTCGAGTTGGATACCGTTGATACGTTTGACTCTCCGGTGTTGATCACTTCAGGCTCGGTGTCTCCGGGACTAGTCTCCGGCGAATGGTTGACCCCCATGTTGCAGGGAGAACGAGTCTTTTTCTGGAGAGCAAGGACGATGCACGGGTCGCTTGCCGGCAATTGGGTGGCGTCGTCGTTTGAGACATCGCAGGAGTTACCTGCAAGCCCAAGTGCGATCTTTCCCAAAGTGCGTTGGCGCGAACACGTTCCAAAGCAATTCAATCGCGATGCGATGCTTAATGTGGCAGCAACGGATTCCGGCGTTACGATCGTGCCGCGTTCATCGACATTTTTGTTCTGTCGGTCAGTTGGAAATCTGTACGATCATTTCAGGGACTACTACGCGACGATCATCGCCAACGATCAGGTCGGCTCAGGGTATTGGTGGCCGACTGGAAATAGCTTTGTCGCGGCTCGCGTGAGTGATGTGAGCGGGGCTATGGATTATAGGGCGTTTCCGTTGTATTATACCGCCGGTTCAACCAACGGCGGTCCCTGGCAGGCAGACAGCATGGCGAATTTTATCAATGCAGCTCCGGTCGGAACCTACATCGCGGTCGCGACGATTTTTGATGGACAGACGAACGTCAATGAGCGGCTGCGCCAGGCGATGGACTCACTTGGCGCGACGCAGTTTCGTTCGATTGTCAATGGACAGACGTATGCATTCATCGGAAGGAAGGGGAACGGTGCGCCAGGCATGCAGCCTCTTGAGCAGCTGCGAACGAATGATAGTTCAGTCGTGAGCATGACGATTCCTAACTTCTATGGCGCAGGTGCGGGTTCCATCACGAGCGGCGGCATGCCTATCGCCGCATCGTGGGATTCAGTGCACTGGAGGCGCTCCATCGAATTGCCGAAGACGAACGCAACTGTTCGGATGTTCGGAGTTCGTCCCGGTGGAACAATCGACACGCTACGGACTCTCCCGGCCGACAGTACTGACATCGATCTTAGTTTCTTGAATGCACTCACGAGGAGCCCGCGCTACGCTTCTCTGAAGTTGAGTTGCGCGCTCTCGACGACCGACGCGACGGTCACTCCGGTGCTTTCACGCTGGTGGTTGGATTTTGTTCCGCCGCCCGATCTCGCCGTCAGTGCGCAAACTGTCGGCGTGACGCAAAACGATGCCATGCACTTTGCGCTGCCGGTTACTGTTCACAACATCGGCTACGCGAAGAGTGACAGCGCGAGGGTCATCGTCTCTTCCATCAACAAATACAATCAGCGAAAACAACTTGCCTGGGCCCTGGTTGATTCGATTCCGGTTGAAGGCAGCCAATCAGCATCGGTCTCCTTCTCAACTTCTGGACTCTCGCAGCGAACACGGCTTGAAGTTGTCGTCAGTCCGTTGCACAAGGGACGAGACCTTGTGGCTGAGAACAACGTCGCGTATTACCAGTTGTTGTTGAGTAGAGCGGTTCCTTCGATTCAAATGCGTGTGCTGGTGAACGGGTCGGAGATCCTGGACGGCGATTACATTCCGCCGCGTCCGCGCATTCTCGTTCAGCCGAGAGACGTCGAGGCAAACGTCGCGATGCAGAACATCGAGTTCCTGCTCGACGGCAAGATGCAGCAGGCATCAGTCACGATGATGAAAGCCGTTTCGGGTGGAGAAGAAAGTCAGGCGGAATTCTTGCCTGAGTTGGAATCAGGACGGCATGAATTGAAGTTCAAGCTCGCCATCCAGGATGAGCTCGGTGATATCGACTCAGTGGAGTATGTTCTCAGCGTGATGGTGGAAAAAGAGTCGGGCATACGGAACATCATCAATTACCCCAATCCGTTTAGTCGCGAAACGTACTTCACGTTCGTGCTGACGGGGAGCGATGTTCCCGACGAGGTAAAAGTGAAGATCTTCACAGTCGCAGGGAGGAAGATCAGAGAAATGTTCGTCTCTCAATCGTCTTTGCAATTAGGATTGAATAGAGTACATTGGGATGGAAGAGATGCCGATGGGGATGAGGTTGCAAATGGATACTATCTGTACCAGGTGACCGCACATGCCGGCGGCGCCGAGCATTCCGCAATCGAAAAACTAGTCAAGGTGAAATAACTTCTGAGGTCAACGCCAATGCGACAACTTCTGGCAATTCTCGCGTGTTCGCTGGTTGCCTCCGCGACATTTTCGGGGGAACAAGAAAATGCATTCCGACTTAGTACGCAGCTGCAGGATGGATGGGTGATTGATGTCGCGCCGGAGTTACCGGCGTATTCTGTCTCGATGTTCAACGGCAAGCAGCAACTGCAATTCGATGCTGTCGGAAGTCTAGAGCCGGGCGATCCAACCGGCGCGCCGATGTTGCCGCTTACCGCGATTACGTTTGGCATCCCTGCCGGGACTCATCTTCGCGTCGAACTCAAAGAAGCGATGTACGATACACAAACATCTCAGATCGTCGCGCCGCACCCAACATACACGGTTGATGACAGCCAGCGTGTCCATGCCGAATACAAACCCGATGCGGCAGTGTACTCGCAGAACAGACTGTTTCCGGAGAGACAGTTTGTTGCCGACAAGCCCATGTTGCTCCGCGATCAGTTGACTGCGACCGTTCGCCTCAGTCTGTTCCAATACAATCCTGCCGCTCAGATATTGATTCGCCTTGTTCGCGCAAAGCTACATGTTGCGCTTGTGACAAGTAGCGGAGCGGCTGCAATGTTGCCCGGCGCGACAGCTCCCGTTTCTGATCCGCTGTTTGAATCCACATACAAGAGCGTGATCTGGAATTACGATCAGGCGAAAGGTTGGCGCGTACGCGAAGAAGATCACTCTGCCGTTACTCCGCTGGATTCCACGCGCAATTGGTTTCAGACCGGGAGAGCCTATTATCGGGCGCTGGTTGCGGAAGATGGCTGGCATCGGGTGACAAAGGCTCAACTGCTGGCTGCAGGCACATCAGGCGGCGCGATCGATGTTCCCTCGCTGAAAGTATTCTCCCGCGGGATTGAAGTTCCCTGCATTCTCTGGCCTGATACGACAATCGAATTCTATGGCGTGATGAACCACGGCGACACGTCGTACTATGATTTCTATACCGACACATCAACGTACTGGGTCACATGGGGAGGCGACGCAGGCAAACGCTACTCCATTGCCCCCGTTGATCCGCTCCCTCCGACAGAGATCGTAAACTCAGGCAGAACGACAAAGCACGTCGAACAGAACAACTACTACTATGTGGGGGCCTCCGATCCAGAACTCGTCGAATTTGAAACCGTGGTCGGCGAGGGTTGGGCATGGGGCGAGGCGAACACGTGGTTCTATCCGAACCAGATGAAGAATTTTTCGTTCTGGCTGGATGACCTGGACACGCTGGGGATTCAGCAAGCCACACTTCGAGCGCGGCTTGTGGGAACGACGGTCTCGCCGTTCTATCACGCCCGGTTCTGGATCAACCAGCCGGAAGTTCCTCGTGAGGTTGATATTGTTGGGGAAGTGCGATTCCCGCAGCGTACGTCTGCGATCATGGCAACGTCGTTCGCTCATGAGATGCTGCGTCGCGGGGAGAACACCTTGCGCGTTCATTCGTTCGTTCCGCCAAGCGTAAACCAGTTCTATCTTGATTGGTTTGAAGTAGAATACAACCGCGAACTTATCACGTCGAACAACCGGATTCTTTTCTCAACTCCACCGCAAACGACTCTTGTCAGAACGCAGTTTCGTGTCGCCGGATTTACATCCCCGGACATCGAAGCGTATGATGTTACCAATTATCGGCGCATCAGCGGAACGGTACAGGGAAGCGGTTCGTACACATTTCTCTTCACAGACACGGTGCGCACGACGAGAAAGTACGTTGTTGTTGCACGTAATGGTGTTGCGTCTGTTCCGTCCCTTGAGCAAAAGTTTTTCAAAGACATTCGCGTGAACGCGCAGGGAGCAGACTACATCATCATCGCACATAGAGATTTTCTGAGCGCGGCTCAACAACTTGCGACCTACAGACAGGCGCACAACGCCATCCGGGCAAAGGTGATCGACGTTCAGGATGTTTATGATGAATTCAATTACGGAACACTGAACGCAGTGAAGATCAAAACCTTTCTGAAGCACACCTACGACACCTGGCCTACTCCGAGACCCGCCGCGGTGCTCATGTTTGGCGATGCAAGCTGGGACTATCATCGCTATCTGGCGACATCGAGGTTCACCAATTTCGTTCCGTCGTACGGCGTTCCGGCGTGTGATCTCTGGTTCGTCGCTTTTCGCCCTGACACGACAATCTTTCCATCGATGTTCATAGGCCGTGTTCCGGTCAAGACTCCCATTGAGGCGGAACAAACTGCCGAGAAGCTCATTAGCTACGAATCATATACTCTCGGGGATTGGAACAAGGAGTACCTTTTTATTTCGGGGAGGGGTTTCGCATCAATCTCCGATGAAATCATTAGCGCACGTATTACTCCTGCTCCTCTCGGCGGCACACCGTTTCGCGTCGTCAAAACAAGCAATGCAGCAATCGACGGCGAACATAAAGCAACGATGAAGAGTATTGTCAATCGAGGCGTCGTCGTCGTGAACTTCATCGGACACTCAGGCGGAAGAGTGTGGGAAGTTGACATTGGTCCGATTGGCGACCTTGAGAACACGAATGGCAAGCTTCCTTTTGTCGGCTCCGTGAGTTGCAACGTCGCGGCATTTGCAGATCCGGCGAGTTTTGTTCTAACGGAGGATTGGCTGCTCACCCCGGGCAAAGGCGGCATCGGATGTTGGGCAACATCGGGACTTGGATATCCCGATCTAGGCAAAGAATTGTTGCTGAATTTTTTTCAGGGAGTACGCGACACTGTGCGTCTGCTTGGTGCGCTCACGACCAACGCAAAGATTCGATATTTGCGGACGAACGGCGGATCCGACTTCAGACAACGCTCAACTGTTGCTTTGAACACCCTGATCGGCGATCCGTTGACAGCAATAGCAATTGCCACGAAGCCCGATCTCGCCGTCAACACGGAAGACATTGCGGTCGATATTGCGCAACCGACCCCGGCAGATTCCGTCGTTCAGCTCAAGACAAAGCTGCACAATTACGGACTTGTGCCGGCTGATAGCGTTCGTGTACGGGTGAACGACATCTACAATGGACAGTCATCGATGATCTCCGATGTGAAGCGCCCTCCCACGCGGCAGCTTGATTCTGTTACTGTTCAGTGGCGAGGCACGCAGCAAGTTGGGCCGCATGCGTTATCGATGGCGCTCGATCCGCTCAACACAATTCCGGAAGTCTCCGAGATCAACAACATTGCGTCAAGCAGTCAATACGTTTACGCGAATTATCTTTCGATCGTGAAACCCATCGACAATCTGCTTGTGCCGCCCGGTGCGCAGCAACTCGTTGTCTCGCGGCCGATCGGCGTTGACACGTCGGGCTTCTCCTATGAATTTCAAGTTGATACGATCGAGACATTTGATTCTCCTTTCCTTATCCAGTCCGGGCCGATCACGCCGGGACCTGTCTCAGGCGAGTGGCTCACACCGTCGCTTCCTGTTGGTCAACTTTTCTTCTGGCGCGCACGGACAGTGTATCCTGCGTTCGCCGGTCGCTGGGTCGTAGGATGTTTCACTACATCGAATGCACTTCCGCCTGCACCGCTGGTACGTTGGCGCGAAAATTCTTCAAAGCAATTCCGACGCGAGAAGCTCGCGCAAGCAAGCGCGACCGATAGCGGCGTCACTATTGCGGTGATTCCACCGATCCGCTTGTTTGTGCGCTCAATCAGTTACCATATCGACTACCTTGCGGAGTACTACAGTATTGTAAGGGTCAATGAGGTCTTCCTCAGAGGTTTTCCTCCCGATGCAGGATCCGGATTTATGGTCGCTCGCATCAATGATTTCACGGGCGTCGCCGACCTTCAGACTTTTGACAACTCGATTTTTGGCAGTACAGGTCGAGCTAATGCAAACAGGTTTGCGGGATTCATCAATCAGACTCCTGTCGGCAACTTCATCGCGTTTGCTACAGTTTATGATGGTGGATCGAACATCACCGACTCTCTGCGCAATGCGCTGCAGCAGTTGGGGAGCACACGCGTCGGTCAGTTCCAGTACGGACAAGGCTGGGTGTTTGTCGGAAGAAAGGGCGTGAACGGCCCTGGCATGACGCCGATTGAGTTTCTTCAAAGCGACTCCGCAACGATCAACTACGAAATCCTCAATTACTACGGGATGCGGAATGGTTCACTGAGCACGCGAGGTCTCTCCATTCCTACATCGTGGGATTCGTTCCACTGGCGCTGGCATGGGGTGGCTGCAACAAATGCCCGCGTCGCGTTCCTCGGCACGCGTCAGAACGGCGTTATCGACACGCTGCGGATTCTTCCCAGAGACAGTACTGACGTGAGTCTCGCATTCCTGAATCCGTTGACATCAGGCGGAACGTATAAGCGCGTGCACACGGCCTCACTGCTAAACACGACCGACGCGCTTGTGACGCCGACGCTCACGGATTGGTGGCTCGACTTCACGCCGGCGCCCGACTTGGCCGTCAGTGCACGGTTGCTGGAGATCGATGCCTCCGGCGAGAACTTGAACGTCGAAGTCAAGGTCCACAATCTTGGCTATCAAACAAGCGACAGCGCGAGTGTCGTCATCTCGGCTTATGATCAAATGAACCGCGCACGGCAACTGACAAGCGTTCCTATTTCCGCAGTGAGGGTCGGAGGCGAGTTCGTTGTGAGAGTGCCGATCGGCATCGCAAGTCTTCCTCAGCGCACGACTCTTCAAGTCGAAGTCGTTCCGCTCTCGAAAGAGAAAGATCTCGTCGAAGCAAACAACATTGCGTACTATGCATTCACGAACTCCGCGCGGTCGAGCCGGCTTGGCATTCGTGTATTGGTTGATGGCGTGGAGATACTCGACGGCGACTACATTTCGCCTGAACCGACTATACAGGTTCGTCCTCAACACGCAGAGAATATTGCGGTCTCGAGCATTGCGCTTGCAGTCGATAATTCTCCAATGATCTCGCAGCTGTCGCAGTTCGCCGCGAAAGGAGACTTTGGCAGACTCGCTTCATCGGAGACGGAGTTCAAACCGCAGCTCGCGAACGGATCGCATCAGCTGAAGTTTTTCGTGACACGAACTTCGGAGACAGGGGATGTTGATTCAACCGAGCACGTCTTGCAGGTGAATGTGCTCACAGAGTCGCGGCTGCTGAACGTGATGAACTATCCAAATCCGTTTGCCCGTGAGACGTTCTTCACGTTCATGATGTCGGGAATGTCGGCGCCGGATGAGATCACGATTCGAATTTTCACGATTGCCGGACGCAAGGTGCGCGAGATACGAATTCCCTCGCACGATCTGCGCCTCGGCTTCAATCGCGTTCAATGGGATGGCCGTGACGAGGACGGCGACGAGATCGCCAACGGCTACTATCTCTATCAGATTGCGATGAAGGGGAACCAGAAGTCAGACTCGGCAATTCAGAAGCTGACGAAAGTGCGATGATGGAGATTGTCATCACCAGTTCCAACTGTCAACGATGACGTGATCGTTTCGCAACGCGAGCTTTTCTTTCCGACTTGACGGAGGAGGCTGCTTTCGTTTTGATGCTCGTCGTCTTTCGATGAGGCGACGAGTTGATCGCGGAAGGAACCTCCGTCGAGCGATTCAGATTTGTGAACACAACGTTCGCATCGGCTGCCGTGACTATTCCGCTCAGGTTCACATCTTCAAACACATACCCTGGACTGTTGAACACAGCAAAGATTTCGTTCGCGTCCGAAGCGGTGACGACTGCCGATAGGTTTGCATCTCCTGCCACAAGTCCAAACACCCCCGACTCAAGTTGATTCATGGGCAACGAGCCGTACGCCTGGCTCTGCGCTGTTGTAAAATCGTAACTGCTCGAAGTCGTGCCGAGTGAAAGCGGAGTTGCGCTCATCACAGAGAGATGATTGCGGTGATGGACCACCACATAGTAATCGCCCGGCTTCATAAGTTGAAACGCCGTCGATGACGTCCCATCGAGTTCGCTCATCGCGCCAAGACTCTTGATGAAAGCAGCGCGGCGTGCAGCACGTCCGGTTGAACCAGTCGCATCACGAAGTTCAATGAGAACCCAATCGACGACACTATCGGGGAGGATGCTGACGTTCTCCGCTCCGGCAAAACTCCATGGCAGGCTTGCGTATGGTTGCGAGAAGGGGAGACTCAGATCCGTTCTCATGGCGTGCAGAGCAATCGAATACGCTCCTTCGAGAAAGCTTCTGAGATCGACGCTGATATGTGACTCATAGGCAGGACCGAGCGTCACAGCGAGCGAAGAACCAAACAGTGGACCGTGAACGATTTCTGTGCTTCCGTTTGCAAAACGGTAGGTTGTCGCTTCTGTGCCATCGAAGTTTTCAATCCCAACCAAATGAGCAAAAGCATTGCGACTGTATGCATCAAGGAACGTCGAGCCGGTCTGCGACTGATCAAACTGGATTTGGACAAACGAATTGCTGTTGTGCGACGCTGCGAATCTCATGCAGAGTTGGAACGACACATAATCCGTAGAGTCAGCTTGGGAGTTGTAGCGCGGCGCTCGAGCGTACGTTACGATGAGAAGATCGCCGTCGATCTTGTAGCTGAGTCTGTTCAGCGGCACGTCGGGATCTGAAAAATCAAAATCAGCCCACAGCGGGTAGATTGCTTCGTTCGGCGCGTCGCCCGATGGGATTGCCGCGGGAAGATAGTCGAAAGCCCCTTCACGGAACGACACGATGCCGTTTGTGCTGACGAAGATCAACGTGTCCGCTGCGATTCCGAAAAGCTGAAACGTTCGCCCGGGAAACACATTGCCAAGCGCAAAATATCCGTCGTCGATGTCGCCCGTGATTGGAGCGACGGCGACGCCATTCACAATCAGATCGATGCTACCGGTGGTATCCTTCCACCCGAACTCCGGTTGAGCGGGAGCGCCATTGCCCGCGAGCGAGTTGGTGAAGTAGTAAAGAAGATCGGCGATGCCGCCGTTTGAGCCGAAGTTGGCATTAGCAGCAGCGACGGTTGCGCGAGCAGTATCGTTTGCTCTGAACTGTTCTCCGGCAAGATCCGTGAAGCAGACAACTGAGTACGAACCTGCAACCGCAGGAAAGAACGTGCTGTCGAATGCCACTTCATGCACGCCATTCACCGAAACGGTATCAGCTTTCGTGCTTGTGTAGTTGAACCCCCCGGGACCCGTGATTCTCATCGTGATGTTGAACGGCACAGTTTGCGCGGCTGTGCCGGAATTCTTCAACATAGCTCTCGGCGTTCGCGCGAGCGGCAGATTGACGAAGGTCGCGGGATAGACAATCTCCTGAACACCAACATCGTTCACGTACGCTTGTCCGACACGGATGTTATCGATGTACAGATTGTTGCCGTATGCGCTCTTCGCTGTGAAGCGCAGTTTGTTGGTTCCCGTGGGAAGCGCGTAGCGCTTGGTTCCCCATTCACTCGCCGCAGGAACAAATGCGCCAGAAGTTGGCAGCGCCGTAACCATTCCGACGCCGACCGTCGGGCCGCCTTCGAGCGCCACGATCCGCGTGTACGATGTGCCGCCGTTCGTCGAGGCATCGATGATCAGTGAATCGACTTCATCGAAGTATGTGGCGTAGGCATGGTCAAACGAGAGCGAGTCGTTCGCGCCGGTCGCACTGAACTGAGGCGTTACGAGCGACTGAATTTCAAAGCCCGACGCGTCATAGAACGAAAACTTCGCGGAGTGTGAGCTTGTCGCGTAGCCTCCAGTGTTTGCGCGTTCCCAGAAGAGTGTTCCGGTGTACTCGGCCGCCCATCCGACGGGAGGGAAGGTGGCAGACTCAAAAGTCTGTTCGAGCTGAATCTGCGCAGACGCGATGGAGACAAGCAGCGCCAGTGTGAAAACCAGTGATCGACGAATAGGCATGTTGACTATGCTGTGGGTTAGTCGAGAATTATTTGGCAGTAATATAACAAAGCGGAGAATCCAAAGCAGTAGCTGGCCGAAGTTGCGCTATACAACACAGCCCCAACGCAATGTCGGGGCTGTGCAGAGATCATGTGAGCAACCAAGGCTTCTGAGATTTGCTCATTTCACCATGACGAGCTTTCTGAGATCTGACTGCTTTCCGCTCACCAACCGGTAGTAATAGATGCCGCTTGCGAGATTCGATCCATCCAGTCTCACCTTGTAGTAGTAGCCTGCCTCGGCAACGTCATCAAACAGTGTGGCAACTTGTTGACCGAGGGCGGTGAACACTACGAGTTTTGCACGATCAGTCGCCGGCACCGAGAACTTGATTTCAGTTGATGGGTTGAACGGATTGGGATAGTTTTGCGAGAGCGCAAATTGGACTGGCGCAGACTCACGCACGCTCGTCGGACGATCGACGAGAATCGGATCTGTGTAATGAACCGTGCCGTCGAGATCGACTTGCTTCAGACGATACTCAGTCGCCGCAGAAAACAGTGTGTTATCTGTGAACGAGTAGTGTTGCGGCGTGCTCGTCGTCCCGTGTCCTGCAACAAATGATCCATCAATACTCCACCAATCCACTGATCCACTCATCCGCTTCTCAACGTAAAATCCGTAGTTGTTCACCTCGCTGATCGTCGTCCAATCCAATCTGACGCGATTGTTGACGAGAGTGCCGGTGAAGGAGGAGAGTTGGATGGGGAGAGCAGAGCTTTCCTCAGAAATTGCAAAGGGCGAAAACGCAGTGAAGCCCGATGCCGTAACAGTGTAAGGATCTGATCCGCCGAGTGTCGCCAGAGTTGCCGACCATTGCGTGCCCGTGTAGCGGCCGATGTATTTCGAAGGGCCACCATAGGTGAAGAGAACACCTTTCGGGTCAGTGCCGTTATATTGGAACGTGAGCGTCGCGTTTGAGCCGCCCGCATTTGCCTCCGTGATGGTCCACTGGCGGGTGAGAACGGAATTCGGATCGTTGGGAGCGACATCGAACGAACCACTCACTCTTGCAGAGAAATTGTCCGCGGTTCCAGCATTGTTGATCGTGACAGGGTTGTACGAGCTTGAGGTGCCGATAGGGAAGAGAGTGTTCGTTGCACCGACGTTGTTGATCGTGAGGACTCCCGTACTGTTGGTGACAATGTAGGTCGAAGATGAAGCACCGCTGATGGAACTTCCCGATATCATAGTGAGTGTGTTTGTCCCAAGTGTGAGTTTGCCACTTGTTAGCGTCAGCGTTCCTGATATGCTCCTGCTGAATTGCATGGTGACTCCGCCTGATGTCGCAGCCAGTTCCACGTTAGCCGGCCCATTTGATGATGGCCACTCTGTTATTTGACTGTAATCGCCCGAGTGCGTGTACTTCAATGTCGAGGCCGCGCCATACGTTGGAGAAGATGACACAAATGATCCTGTGTTGTTGAGAATCGTGAGCGTGCCGTTCACTGTATGGCTTGACATCGATACCGATCCGCCCACATCTACATTGTTGAACGTGATCGCGCTGCTTCCTGAAATAGTTGCACCAGCTACGAAAGTAACTTTGCCCGTCCCAGCAGTGAATGTACTGTTGTTTGAAAGCGTGCCTCCACTTGCGATGCTGAGTGTTCCACCGCTTGACATGTCAACCGTTCCATTGTTCGTCAGAGTAGTAGCACTGAGGGATCCGCTGCCGCCAAACGTGAGGGTCTTCGATGGGTTGATGCTGACAGTAGAAGCTGCGTTTGTCACAGCGTTGTTGACCGTGACAGCGTGATCGATGGTTACCGATTGGTTGGAGGCGGGGACCTCATTTGAACTCCATGTGCCAGACGTATTCCAGTCGCCTGACCCGGCTGAAGTCCATGATGTAGCAACAGTATATGAGTAATTGCCGCCACCGTTGTTGTTCAGATTTATTGTATAGAGATCAGCATTTGCATGAGTAATAGTCGCCCCGCTGCCCGAGGTGAAAACGTAATACTTGACGTTCGCACCTGCTGTGTTTGTTCCGGCGGGGATTGTCGCTGTATAATTTGAACCACTCCCACTCATAAGCAGAACAGTAGAGGACGAAAAATTGTCATTGGAGTACCTCAAGTAAGCTGCTTGCCCATTCGACAAATCGCCTGACAGTGTAGCAGTTATGACAATGTTTTGTCCTGGAGAAACAACAGATGAGGATTGAGCAACAACGCTCACACTACGAACTGTTCCTTGAACCTCAAAGAACACAAATGTCCCGGTCGGAGATGGTCCTGCGTTAAGCGTTTTGAAAATGTAGTTGTAGGAGGCATTTGTAACGTTGTACTTCAATGCTCCTGATGTGGTGCAATTTGTGTTGAGAGAATATGTCGTACTTGGAGAAAGAGAAATGTCCGACCCAGGTGTGATTGTCAACTGGCTTGTCCCACTCCAGTCGATCCCGAATCGAAAGTACTGATCGCCGGTACCATTTGCAGTCGTTGTCACTCCATAGCTCGTCCCTGCGGCGGCGGCGAGATATTTAAAATTAGCATTTCCGGGATTTGGACATGAGCCACCCCAGCCTGATGAAAACCCAGATCCTACTATGGCGTTTTGGGCAAGAGCGCTTTTCGACAGAACAAAGACAAGAAAGCAAGCAAAAACGATAAGCTGCTTCATTATTTCCCCCTTACGAGTATGTGGTTGGAAGTATCAAAAGGAAAGTGCCGTGATAAATAGAAAGAAAAGTTCCCTCAGAATCAAGAAGACGAAAAAAGATTTGGGGCTGTGTATGGAAGCAGTTTGGAAACGTTAAGCACGAAAACACCGCAGCCCCGACAACAACTGGTGTCGTGGCCGCATGTCCCGTTTGCGACGGTTGTTTGTTCGAATCCCAATAGTCAGGCCGCGCCGGTGAATGAGATTTGTCGTGCGTTTCACCGATGTGTGTTGTTTGTCCACGAAGGGACGTGTGACCTTCGTGGAAAACAATCGGATATTCTTGGTGTTACTTTGGACAAAACAAATAGGAGTTACTTCGTGTTACTTCGTGTTACTTCGTGGCCTTCGTGGACAAAAAAGAATGCGAGCTTCTTCGTGTTACTGCGTGACCGCCTTCGCGTCAAGGCGGACTTCGGAAGCGGGTGTGTCGAAATGCACTGCGACGTGCGGGCACGAATTAACTACAGCATCAGCGCTACCTCCTCGAATACGGCAAACCCTCTATGACATCTCTCCAACTGGATTGCATCTTAGTGTGAATGACCTTGTCACTCCGAGAGGCTTTGCCTCTGTTGTTCAATGTCATGACAAGTTGTTGCATTGTCATTCTGAACGAAGTGAAGAATCCAGAACAGGCATCTCGTGTGTAAACTAGGTTCTGGATTCTCCCGAAGGGATGCCTTCGGCTTTCGGCTCTGGAAAACGAGCCTCAGAATGGAAGGGAGCGAATAGCAAGAGCGGCAGAATGAACAAGAGAACACGTTGGCTGCTACTCATCGGCGGAGTGGTTGCCGTCTTAACGATCAGTGCTCTGCTCGTGCTGCAAAGCTCGATGCTGAACGAGATTGTCAAGATGAAAGCCGTGCAAGCGTTCAACGAGGCGTTTCCTCAATACACACTCTCGATCGAACAAATGCGACTGCATCTGTGGCAGAATGAAATTGTTGCGGAGTCTGTTCTTGTCACGGCCAAGGACTCATCCTTTGTCGGAACCGCTGCCGCGATCACGGTTGGCGGCATTCACTGGACCGAAATTCTGGGCGATTCAAGCTACGATGCATTTCGATCTGCCGTCGCGGAAGTCGAAGTCACCGCGCTAGAGTTTCCGCGCTCGTCGTATCAACTTACATTCTCAAGCTTCACGCTCACGGTTCCTGATTCCGCTGCAGCCGTTGAGGGGCTGAAGATTCTCTCCGTGAGGAACAACTTCCAATCTAACACATCCGACTCCGGATTTGCGCTTGAGCTGGCCTCCATCGCAATCGGTGGAGTTAGTTGGGTTCGGCTTCTTGCGAATCGTGAGATCCAAGCGTTCAAGAATTCCCGCGCCGAGATCAACGATGCAGTTGTACTTTTTCAGTCATCACAATACAAACTGCAAGCGGCCTCCGTTCATCTGAGTGTTCCCGATTCACAAATCCTGCTCAACGAGATTCGCTATCACCCGACAAAGAACGACAACGATTTCTTTCGGGCGAGCAGATTCCGCTCATGGCCCGCATCCTCGGCGTGGCGAACGCCTACGACGCCATGTGCTCCCCCCGTCCGTACCGGGAAGCCATCCCGCCCGACAAGGCCCGAACCCAGATCATGACGGGGGCGGGCGGCCAGTTCGACCCCAACGTGGTGAAGGCCTTCGGCCAGGCTTGGGAAAAGGGCCTGCTCAAATGAACGGCCTCCCGAAGCGCCGGCCCTCTCGTTTCAAAAACCTGTTTCTTCGCTAAAATAGATTGAAAAGAGACCCTCCCGGTCAAGGGGAAACGAACCGCGGGCGGTTGTTCCGGAGCTTGCGCCGTGATAAGATGTTCCGCCTGAATTCAAGGAAAATCCAGGCGGTTTTCAGGCTTGACGCGATGAAGTCCGGCCCGGTGCGGGCCAGGGGGATGTGATGAGCGACGAAAAGGGAAAAGATCGCACAACAGCCGCAGGGGCCGGAAACGGATCGGCCCTGACCGGCGCCATGCGGGTGAAGGTGGGTCTGGCGGAAATGCTCAAGGGCGGCGTCATCATGGACGTCACCGACAAGGATCAGGCGCGAATCGCGGAAGACGCCGGCGCGGTGGCCGTCATGGCCCTGGAGCGCGTTCCGGCGGACATCCGGCGGGACGGGGGCGTGGCCCGGATGGCCGACCCCGGCAAAATCATCGAAATCCAGGAATCCGTCTCCATTCCGGTCATGGCCAAGGCGCGCATCGGCCCCTTCGCCGAGGCGCCGGTTTTGCAGGCCCTGAAGGTCGATTACATCGACGAACGCGAAGTGCTCACCCCCGCGGACGAGGAGTTCCACATCGACAAGTTCCAGTTCACCACCCCCTTCGTGTGCGGGGCGCGCAACCTGGGGGAGGCCTTGCGCCGCAGTGGAGAAGGCGCCGCCCTGATCCGCACCAAAGGCGAGGCGGGAAGCGGCAACATCGTCGAGGCCGTGCGCCACATGCGGACCATCCTGTCCGAGATGAAAAAATTGACCGTCACGCCTCCCGAGGAGTTGATGACCGCCGCCAAAAACCTGGGCGCCCCCTACGAGTTGGTCCGGCGCGTCCACGAAGACGGGAGCCTTCCGGTCCCGAATTTTTCCGCCGGGGGAATCGCCACGCCCGCCGACGCCGCCCTCATGATGCAGCTCGGCGCCGAGGCCGTGTTCGTGGGGTCGGGCATCTTCAAATCCAGCGATCCCGCCCAACGCGCCCGGGCGATCGTGGAGGCCGTCACGCACTATCGGGACGCGGACGTCCTCGCCCGCGTCTCGCGCGGCCTTCGCGAGGCCATGGCGGGGCTGGACATCGCCAAACTCCCCAAGGAAGAGCTGCTTCAAACGCGGGGCTGGTGACCTTGACCCGCCCCTCGAATCCGGGGCGAAGTTCGTCCTTTCTCCTTCATCATGGCGTTGAAATCCATCG
>JACRFA010000017.1 GCA_016218065.1 Ignavibacteriota bacterium
ACGAACAGCATTTGCTCAAAGAAGCACGAATAAGACTCGGCGACTCAATCAGGATTTCGCTGGAGTATGTAGATGGAATTCCTCGCGGGCGGAACGGCAAATTCAAGTTCATTGATTCATCTCTGAACCAGCAACGAATCTTAGCTGAACTAATCTGATCATGGCTATTATGTCTCTTTCTCTCATTTCAAACGGAGTGCGTATTGCTTCAAATAATTCAATATCAAAAAACCGGAGAACTCTCAGTCGCTGACCTGCCATCGCCTCAGTTGAAACAGGGGAGTGTGCTTGTTCGGAATGTTGCCTCCGTGATTAGTGCGGGTACGGAGCGATCGTCGGTGCAAACGGCACAGGCTTCGCTTGTCGGAAAAGCGCGGTCACGTCCCGATCTGGTTCGCCAGGTGCTCGACAATGTGAAGCGCGAAGGTCTCGTTGCTACCTATGAGAAAGTCCAGAATCGTCTCGACAACTACAAAGAGCTGGGATATAGCTCGGCGGGCATCGTGCTGCAATCATCCGTGCCTGAGTTCAGGACCGGAGATCGTGTTGCATGTGCAGGGGTGGCGTACCACGCCGAGGAAATTCTCGTCCCGAAAAATCTCGCGGTGAAGATTCCGGACTCTGTGCCGTTCGAATCGGCAGCGTTCACAACAATCGGCGCTATTGCGTTGCAGGGAGTCCGGCAAGCGGAAGCTCGGCTTGGAGAAACGGTCGCGGTCATCGGCGTTGGGCTGCTCGGACTTCTTACGATTCAGTTGTTGAAAGCCGCAGGCTGCAGAGTAATCGGATTGGATCTCTCCGACGCGAACTTCGCGATGGCGCTGCAATTCGGCTGCGATGCAACGATGGTGAGCAACGAAGACGCGATCAGAAAGACCCTTGAGCTGACGCAAGCAAGAGGAGCGGACGCGGTTATCATAACGGCAAGCACGCAGTCGAGCGAGCCGGCGAATCTTGCAATGAAAATGTCGCGGAAGCGCGGCAGGCTTGTCGTGGTCGGCGCCATCGGAATGGAACTTCAGCGATCTCCCTTCTACGAAAAGGAACTTGACTTCAGGATTTCTTGCTCATACGGCCCGGGGCGCTACGATGCGGCGTATGAGATTGAAGGACACGACTATCCGATCGGATACGTTCGTTGGACGGAGAATCGGAACATGGAAGCAGTGCTCGATCTGATGTCGCAACAGAGAATTGATTGTCATTCGCTCATCACTCATCGCTTCCCGATAGCCAATGCGTTGAGTGCTTATGACGTTGTGACGGGTAAGACGAACGAGAAGTATTTAGCAGTTGTGATGGAATACCCGCACGCGGAAACACAACCGAGGATTGCGACTCGCTCGCATGAGCTTGCTTCACCGCAGCCAGGTCAGAAAGCAGAGGGCATTGGCTTCATCGGGGCGGGCAACTTTGCACAATCATATCTGTTGCCAAACCTGACGAAAGCCGGCATTTCTCTGACTGGTGTTGTTACAACAAGTCCTGCACATGCAAAGAAGACTGCTGAGAAGTTTGGATTTGCATTTGGCGAGACTGACGCGAGCAAAGTACTTGACAACGACTCGACGGGAACACTGTTCATCGCTACGCGGCACGACTCGCACGCAGCATACGTCTCGAATGCGCTGAAACGAGGCAAGCACGTGTTTGTGGAAAAACCGCTGGCAATCACGAACGAGCAGTTGCTCATGATCGAGCAATCGTATGACGCTTCGCCGAAAGGAACAGCGCTGCTCACGGGCTTCAATCGCAGATTCTCTAAGCCGTGGCGCGATATCAGGCACTGGTTTGCTGATGCGGTCGAGCCGTATGCTCTGATGTATCGCGTAAATGCCGGAGCGTTACAGCCGAACCATTGGCTCATGTCTGCGGAACAAGGCGGACGACTCATCGGCGAAGTGTGCCACTTTGTTGATTGTATGCAGTTCATTACTGGCTCTCGTCCTCTGCGTGTATTTGCCGAGGCTGTCGCAGGACGCCAATCGCGATGGAAACTCGGAGAGGACGTTGTGATCACACTGAGTTTTGCCGATGGCTCGGTCGGAACAATCGCATACCTCACCAACACGGATCCTTCGCTCGATAAGGAATTCTGCGAGATCAGCTCCGGCGGCAAGACTGCCATCATGAACAACTACTCTGAAGTAGTCTTCTATCAGAACCGAAAGAAGAAACGCGAACGTTACGATGGCACCAAGGGGCACAAGGAAGAGGTGCAGCACTTTCTTGAGTTGATCAAAGGAAGAACAGGGCCGGTGCTTTCCGCAGCCTCGCAGTTTGATACTACGCGGACAACACTCAGGGCCGTCGAGTCTCTGCAATCACGGTGCGCTCTCGATGTCTGAGCGTGAGAAGCCTAGTCTGGAGAAAATGCAACGCGCCGCTGATCGGTTGCTTGCATACATTCAGGACGAACACTACCGCGGCTACGATCCGTATGACGTGTTGACATCTCCGCTGTTCAGACTTCCTGTACTGAGATCCAGCAGAATCATTCGGTTTGTTGCACAGCAGGTTTTCCGCAGAATTCCCATCAACGCACGTCCATTCTTTGCCATCAAGAAAGGATACAATCCGGTTACGCTCGGCTTGTGTGTGCAAGCGTACGCCTATCTCAGCGCGATCAGATCTGAAATGCGAGAAGTTGCCGCTCGCGAAATTGAGTTCTTGCTGGATGAGCTTGAGCGCTTGTCGTCGAAAGGATTTCATGGAGCGTGTTGGGGATATGACTTTGATTGGCAAGGTCGGTACGCAAACATCCCGGCTTATACTCCTACCGTTGTTGCTACTGGAATCATTTCGAATGGATTGGTCGAAGCTTACAGGCTGACTCACAATCAGCGCGCGCTGGAGTTGGGCCAAAGCGCAGTCGAGTTTGTCCTCAACGATCTGAAGAGAACGTATGACGGAGACTCGTTCTGCTTTTCGTACTCACCGAACGACACGCAGCGAGTGTTCAACGCGTCGATGAAGGGTGTACGATTGCTCGCGCAAGTCTTCTCATTCACTCACGACACGAGATTACTCGACGCGGCGCAACAGGCAGCGAGGTACGTCATCAAGCATCAACGCGCCAATGGTTCGTGGGCATATTCCGAAGGGGACGCACGAACGTGGTCGGATAACTATCACACAGCTTACGTGTTGGATTGCTTGCTGGAATATGCACGTCTCACAAATGACCAGACGGCGCACGAGTCGATCGACAAGGGGTTCAAATACTATCGCGAGAACTTCTTTCAGGGAGGAGTGCTCCCGAAGTACTACGACAACAAACTCTATCCCATCGATGCGACGAGTATCGCCCAGTCGATCATCACGCTTGCACGATTCAAGCAGAGCGAGGATGCGATCCGCGTTGCCGAGTGGGCAATCGACAATTTCATCGACGAAAAAGCGTTTGTGTATTACCAGCGAATGCGATATTTTACCCACCGGACTTCGTACATGCGATGGTCGAACGCGTGGATGCTTTGTGCGCTGACATACCTCCAATACAAGCTGCAGAATGAATTATCGTAGAATACCATTCGTCAATACTCAAGCAGATGCAATTTCTCTGGAGAACGCCGTGGAGGTGGTTTTCGTCGCGATCGAGCGTCGGAATAAGCTCCACATTGTCTTTCTGAACGCGCTGAAGATTCATGAGATCGAGAAAGATAGTCGGATGGCCGAGGCGGTGAGTGCTGCTGAGCTGATTCTGGCTGACGGTGTGCCGATTGTGTGGGCTTCGCGTCTGTTCGGGCGACCATTGCCTGGCAGGGTGAACGGAACCGATTTGTTTGAGCTGCTGCTGGCTCGTTCGGAACGGGAAGGGAAGAGGATTTTTCTGTTGGGAGCAACGGAAAAACATCTCGACGATCTCATGCGAGTCTTGCGTCAGTCTTATCCGAAGTTGAACATCGCAGGCTACCGGAACGGATACTTCTCCGATTCGGATGACGTGGCGGTCATCGAGCAAATCAACCTATCGGGCGCTGACATCCTCTTCCTCGGCTTCAGTTCGCCGAAGAAAGAACTTTGGGCGTACAAGCACAAACACGAAATCCTTGCTCCCGTGATTCAAGGTGTCGGCGGCAGCTTCGATGTCGTCGCGGGAATTATTCCGCGTGCGCCGCGCTGGATGCAGAAGTACGGACTCGAATGGCTTGACCGTGTTATTAGAGAACCGCGGAGGATGTTGAAGCGGTATATGATTTCCAATACGAACTTCGTGTATCTCACCTTGCGGGCGCTCTTTCGGGAGAAGGTGCTCCGACAATCGTAATCCAGTCATTCGAGTTTTCCAAACATCATGATCAAGAAACTAAAAATACTCAATGTCGTTGGCGCGCGGCCGAACTTCATGAAAGTTGCCCCACTCATGCGCGAGTACGCGAAGCATGCAGATCGCATCGAAGCTACGCTGCTTCATACGGGACAGCATTACGACGACGCGATGTCAACGATCTTCTTCACCCAGCTGGAAATGCCGGCGCCTCATGTGAATCTTGGCGTAGGTTCTGGTTCGCACGCCGAGCAGACCGCGAAGATCATGATCGGGTTTGAGGAAGTGTTGTTGCGCGAGAAGCCTGACGTTATTGTGGTTGTAGGTGATGTGAACTCGACGATGGCGTGCACGCTTGTGGCATCGAAGCTGCTCATTCCGATCGCCCACGTCGAGGCAGGGTTGCGGAGCTTCGACCGAACCATGCCTGAAGAAATCAATCGCCTCGTGACCGATGCACTCGCCGACATTCTGCTGACAACCAGTCCCGATGCGGACGAGAATCTCAAGCGAGAAGGAGTCGCTTCGGAGAAGATTCATTTCGTTGGGAACACGATGATCGACACGCTGCTTGCCCTGCGGCCGCAGTTCAATGTGGCGGGGATGCGAAGCAGATTCGGCCTGAACACGAGACCGTTTGCGTTTGTCACGCTCCATCGGCCTTCGAATGTCGATGTGAAGGAGGTGTTCGAGGGAATCTGCCATGCCTTCGCCGAGATTCAGAAACTGATCACGCTTGTGTGGCCGCTGCATCCGAGAACGCGAAACATGTTACGCACACATGGGCTTGATTCACTCATCGACTCGCTCCCGAATCTCAAGATGAGTGAACCGCTCAGCTATCTCGACTCCACATCGCTCATGTCGGGTTCGACTCTGGTGTTGACTGATTCCGGCGGCGTGCAGGAAGAAACGACTGTGCTGGGAATTCCGTGTCTCACGCTGCGCGAGAACACTGAACGTCCGATCACCGTCGAAGAGGGAACAAACGAGCTCATAGGCAACGATCCCGGCATTATCATCTCGAAGACTCGCAACATTCTCGACGGCAACAGTAAGAAGGGACGCTTGCCAAAGTATTGGGACGGCAAAGCTGCACAGCGGATTGTGAACGTGCTTACGTCAACGCTCGAGCGGCCGCAGTAGCAGATCGCGATTTTTCAAACGCTGGCGTGCCTTAGCCGTGAAACCCACGTCGGTCCAAACGCTGAACGCATTGGTCAGATGACTTCATGACTGCCTTCTGATCGTCTGATCACTTCACTTCGCTTCTAGCTTCCTTCGATACTCAAACCGAATTCCTCTTTGACGGGCTAGTCCGGCGCCCTGGCACGTGATCTGCATCTAACAGCAAGAGCTGAAATTACCATATCTATGGTATTGAGAGACATGAGTTCTCTTTGTTGATTGGTAGAGTACGGCTGAGATTTCTGTTCTTTCTGGCGTCATGAGTTGAACTATGGAGAAAGACACAGGAGTTCGCCGTTCACGAAGGCAATCGACCACTCGCTTCAACCAATTGCTTCGCACTCCCCTATGCATGCTCGGCATTGTGAAAAAACAAATGCCGGGTCTTTCAATTGTAGAATTCTCTGACAAGCCATTCATCAAGGTGCACAATATTTCAATTGCGCAGCACGTGAAGTAGGCATAATGGTTGCATCAACGTGACTGACCGGTCGCTTCCGCTTTGCGAAATTCACTAACCGTTGTGCAGTAAGTAATACTATTTGAGATTCGAAATGCGTCTAGGGGAGTATCCTGTCACGAAATTCAACTGCCTATTCTTGATTCTGCTTTCAGGCAGCGCTTACTGTCAGCAGAAATCAATTGTTGCAACGATTGGGGGAGATGACACGAGCTTTGTCGCTCTCGTTGATGGGAAGGCAGATGGGTTCAACACACGCCGCTATTCGGAAGAGAGCATTTTTCATCACAACCCCCGATATCCCACTTATGGGTACGAATCACTTTGGCAATCGATTGCAGGAGTTGAAAACAATCTGCATTGCCGAATTGAAAATCGGGGAGACCACGCAATTGTCAACCCTGTTCTTAAGGTTAACGGACGGCCACTGTTATACTCGTTTCGCGACCTCACTGCTTGTATAGACTTTCGATCTCTTCCGACGATTGACGACACGCTAAAAACGATCTCAACCTTTTTCAATGAGAATCTTCATCATTGGACAATAAGCTCGAGCTACCAATCATGGATGATCGAAGCTTTGAGATCGATCAATGTCTTTGGTTCTGGTTTGTGTGGCGACAATGCAATCATGGTAATTTCGCTCCTCAACACACTCGGATACGGCTCTGCGTATCGCACTGGCCTTGATCCGTTTCATACAATTGCTGTTCTGCACCACGGTAACCGGAGCATTCCAATCGACTCAGACATCAAAGTATATTATCCGGGGAGAGGCACAACTCAGTTGGCAGATCTCAGAGAGCTAATGGCAGATCAGGATTTGGTGAGGCGGCAGCATCATCATGGATTTGCTGTGAGTCGTTTCTCCACTGACGATGCGGTGGCGCGTATCTATAGCCCCCGGACTCACTCGTATGAATTGCAGGTGCCATCGATTGATTCGCTAACACTTGTCTTGCGACCCAATGAAGCGATCGAGTATCGCTTTGGCGAGTTTCCAATCCCTCATCAGTTCTACAACAGTTCAATTCAATCGTATCCGCCTCCACCAACTGCATCCATCGGCTACCAGAGCTACGCGCCTGTTGTTGACGCCCAAATGCTTCGATTTGCTGACACTGCAAATGTTCAGGTGTCGAGCCGTATTGATCGGCCCGCACTAATTGCCAAGGACCAACATCGCGAGGCAAGCATTACTTTCGAACATGTCAACCCTTACGCGATTGTTGGCGGTCGGTGCTTCATTAGCTATCAAAAGGATTCGATCGGCTCCAAGGTCAGGGTCTATTTCAGGAAAACCTCCAGCGATGCCTTTATGTTGCAATACACTTCCCCAAACCGTAGCGGGCAGCTGGCTGATTCTGTTGACTTCAGTGGCGTCATCCAGCCGCAAGGAAGTCCTCTTTTGGGTTCATATCAAGTCAAGATTGCATGGATTGCCGATGGGAACGATGTCGTCACAATCGATTCAATCCACTTTCTGACGAAATTCCAGTTCAACCCCGGAATGTTTCCTAGACTGTCTGTCGGATCGGACAGAATAGAGCTTTACGGCAGCCAAGGACAATCTCTCGAGGGTATCAGGTATGAGCACGTTTATCGAACGATAGATTCATTGGACGCTCCACCAAGGATTCAATCACCGATCTTCCCGGTAAATGGTGCGATCGTCAACCAAAGTCAGTTTGCGCTTGAGTGGGCATTGCCTCCAGGGTCCGCTCTTTCCGACTTTTCAGATTTCCACATCCAAGTAAGTGAGCGTTCGGATTTCCGCTTCCCCGTATCATCTGCATTTAACGAGCTTGTTACCCAAGCACAAAGTGCAATCACGGTGTCATGGCGGATTCCTCGCCCGGGAATACTTCTTCCAGGTAAGGATTACTACTGGAGGGTAGTCGGCAGGTCAAGCGAGGGTGTGTACGGAGAATGGAGTCCAACGTGGCGGTTCAAACTGGCGGTTCCAGATATTGTCCGAAATCCGCACTTGGAATCAACATCGGATACGATGCGAATCGCGTGGGAAACGCCAGGCTCAGGAACAAATCCTACTAGGTATCTCGTGCTAGGAAGTCACGAAAAAGGCTTCTCGCTAAACGGATCATCCTTTATCGATTCCACAACGAACATGTTTTATGTGATCAAAGATAGGAATCGAAGCCTGGACTTTCCGTTCTACCGTATTATTGCTGTGGACGACAATGGCACTCGCGGCGACCTTAGCCAACTCGTTTCGGTGGCTACGTTTTCGCGATTGCTTTTCACCCCTCCCTCTGACATCATTCCGAGCGACACGTTCTCAATCCCACTGGTACGTATTCAGCCGCAGGACTTGTCTGCGTCACCTGATTACTCGCCACGCCTAACAAAGGATTCTCTTGTCCTTGGGTCTCTCGTGTTACCTCAGGGCCTTTCATTCGATCAAGGACGGATCTCTGGAAGAATGACGTCAAGTGCAGATTCAGTAATAGTGTTGGTAGGAAGAACAACTGACTCGAATGAGGGATTCAATTACACCATTCCGATTGTCTTTGAGAGAATCCCCAATGTGTTAAGTCCAAGAGAGTCGGACACAACCATAGTTGGGATGGCTTGGCTTCGATGGTCACGAGAAGACTCTGCAACTAGTTATCAAGTCCAACTATCAAGAACGAGAGATTTTTCCGTGACTGTCGTTGACCAAGGCACATCCCAAATCGACACTACCCTCATGATTCGGGATCTGCTCGACAGAACAGAGTATTACTGGAGAGTGAGGATAGTGAATCGGAATGTCTTTGGCAAATGGTCACAGATAGGCGCATTCTCAACAGGCTTGACGACTCCGCTTCCATTGCGCTCGGACACTGTGATCTCAGCAATGCACAGGTTACTTCGTTGGAGCCGTTCCCCCGTAGCTCAAAGTTATCATATTCAGCTTGTGGCAGATACTCTAGCGAATTCCCTTCTTGTCGATACGTCAACACCTGATACTCTCTTTAGGATTCCCGACCGAACGCTGAGGAGTAACGAACCATTCTACTGGCGAGTTAGTGCGGTTGACACTCAAGGCAGCAGTTGTTGGTCTTCGCCCAGCAGATTCGTTACAGTGAATTCCCCTCCAGCATTGATATCGTTGTCAGACTCATTGGCTTGCGAGGACTCATCATACATTGGCATGTGCAATGCCTCGGATTCGGACAGCTCGCTGTTCGGCGATACTCTCCGATTCGCGACGATAGCTAAGCCCTCGTGGTTGTCAATTGACTCTGCATCTGGCGAATTGCGAGGGATTCCGGTTGGAAGAAATGTTGGAGACACAATCGTCGTAGTCCACCTCAATGATGGCCGGGGTGGATCAATTCAACGCCAATTTCCGCTGACGGTCACGCATACAAACCATGCTCCACTCTTCGTCTCTGTGCCAGATACGGTTGCGATTGAGGATACGGCGTATGTTGAGCAAGTACAAGCTGCGGACCAGGACACACTTCTTTTCGCGGATCATGTCAGATACGTCGCGATAGCGCTTCCTCGCTGGATGGCCTTGGATAGTATTTCGGGACAGCTTTCCGGAACGGCGAGAGGCGCAGACGTGCGCGACACAGTGATGGTCATCAGGGCGACAGATTCTCATGGAAGTTCATCAACGATGAATCTCCATCTCCACGTTCGCCACACCAACCATCCCCCGCAGATTACTAGCTCGCCGATCGTGCAAGCGCGTGAGGACTCGGTGTACATGTATCGAGTTGCAGCGAGCGATGTCGATTCGGAGATGTTCGGCGACACGGTCCGGTTTACTGCGACAGTGAAGCCATCCTGGTTATCGCTAGACTCAGTTTCGGGCGTCTTGCGAGGGATTCCGCTTGGACGAAACGTTGGCGATACGCTCGTGGCGCTTCGCGTATTCGATGGGCGCGGTGGATCAGTTGATCAGAGCTTCACACTTTCGGTCACGCATACGAATCATCCGCCCCTCATTTCCTCGAACCCACCGATCACGGCACTCGAGGACAGCACGTACTCATACGCATTGCAAGTACACGACCGCGACACAGAACTGTTTGGCGACACTCTCTCCACGCTAATGCTCGCAAAACCAAGCTGGCTCTCGTTTGATGTAGGCAAACTCAGAGTGTTTGGAATTCCGTCCGGGATCAACGTTGGCGATACAGCTGTATCGATTCGCGTTTCTGACGGCCGCGGGGGAGAGATCGCGCAGACTTTTGGAATTTCCGTCGGTCACACAAATCACGCTCCGCGTTTCCTGTCAACACCTGATTCTGTTGCGGTGGAAGATAGTCTGTACGCATATCGATCAGTCGCCCTTGATCCGGATAGTTTGATCTTCGGGGACAAAATCCTCTACCGGTTACTCGATGCACCAAGCTGGTTACAGATCGATTCGGTTACCGGGCTTATAGGCGGGGTCCCTACAATTCACAATCTACATGATACTGTAGTTACTATTGAAGCATCGGACAACGCAAATGCGACGGCGCGTCAGAAGTATCGGATTCGTACCCGTCACACAAATCATCGTCCGTCGATTGTCTCGGATCCAGTCCGATTTGCAGTTGAGGATTCACCTTACGTTTATCAGGTGTACGCGTCTGACATAGATACATTGCTGGGCGATGTCGTCAAATTCTCCCTCGTCGCAAATCCGAGTTGGCTTCAGATTGACAGTCTAAAGGGAACCATCTCCGGCGCTCCATGCGGCATCGATGTCGGAGATACGAGTGTGATCGTCCGAGCGAAGGACAGGGAAGGGGCATTCAGTGAACAGAGCTATATGCTTTCTGTAATGCATATTAACCATCCCCCTATGATCATCAGTCAGCCCAAAGTGTTTGCTGTCGAGGATTCGACATATCGTTACGATGTCAGGGCAACTGACTCCGACTCAACGCTGTTCGGCGATACGTTGCAGTACCAATTGCTCATGAAGCCATCGTGGCTTTCTCTCGATGCGCGAGCAGGTTCGCTTGTCGGGACACCGCGATTGGACGTGCTCCACGATAGCTTGGTATCGATTGCTGTACGTGATGGCAAGGGAGGCAATGCTTCTCAGTCATTTGCAATCCAAATCCGGCACACAAACCATGCGCCCCGGTTTGTTGGCGGCGAGCCGACGCGAGGCAATACTATCTCGTTGGTGGCGACCGAGGATTCGCCCTTTGAGTATCGAAGTCATGCAATCGACATCGATACACCTGTGTTTGGAGATTCAGTCAGCTACATTTTCGGTTCACGGCCAAGCTGGCTCCAACTGGACGAAGAGACAGGATTGCTGTCGGGAATCCCGCTCGATGGCGATATAGATACGCTTGCGAATGTTTACGCAACAGATGGAGAGTTGCTTGACACGCTGACATTGTTATTGCACGTCGTACCCGTGAATGATCCACCGACAATTTCGGGCCTGCCAAACGTGCGGTTCGTTGAGGACTCGACTGCACGAGTCTTGCTTACTCCCTACTTGCAAGATCCAGACAATGAACTCTCGGAGTTACGGGTCTCGCTTGCGTTCGTGGCAGGACGAAATGAGCTTCAGGTAAGAATCGTCGATGCCTTAGGGCGAACAAGATCAAAGAATTCCTTCGAAGTGTTGAAGAACGCTGCCGACCACTTTGTCCTCTCAAGCTCGCCCAATGACAGCTTAATCGTTGAGGTCGACTCGATAGAGCAATCATTGCGTCTGCAATCGACCCAAAATTTCAACTGCGAATCATTTCCACTCGTCGTGATCGTCAGCGATCCTGAAGGCCTGCTCTCGCGGGACACGGTTCTTATCACCGTTGTGCCGCAAAACGATCCGCCTCGCCTACGCGCACTTCCATCGCTCTCGTTCAATGAAGACGACACGCTGGCCCTCGGCATATCGCATTTCCGAAAGTACGTTGTGGACCCAGATGATGATCCTGTGAATCTTCAATGGAGGTTCTCGCAGCCCGAGCACATCTCTCTTCGTCTAGTTGACACAACGGTCACCATCACAAGCAAACCGAATTGGTTCGGAGAAGAGTCGGCGATAGCTTATGTTGCCGACCACGCCAATGAACATGACAGCAGCGCGTTCGCTATCGTCGTGAATCCGGTCAACGATGCCCCAATCATCAGCTCGATGCCGCCAGTTGTTTTGTATGAAGACTCTGAACTGAGTTTGGATTTGGATCGGTTTGTCAGCGATGTTGACAACGACTCATCGGAGATTCGATGGTCGGTGGTCATTCAGTGTGACAGCATCCAGCGCAGCGTACGAAGCGGCAATACTTTGAAGTTGCATACGGCGAGTGAAGATA
This sequence comes from Ignavibacteriota bacterium, assembly GCA_016218065.1. Classification (GTDB taxonomy): domain Bacteria; phylum Bacteroidota; class Ignavibacteria; order UBA10030; family UBA6906; genus CAADGV01. Next base: position 12,206 of record JACRFA010000017.1, read on the forward strand.
GCCTGTCGTTTGAGATCGATTCAACAACACACATCTTCTCAATTCGATCGACACAAAATTTCTGGCTTGCTCACGCCACCCTGCTCTTCACAGCAACTGACATTGGCGGGCTCTGTGCAATTGACACCGTTCATTTGTCCGTGCTGCCGGTGAATGATCCTCCAAGAATCCAATCATTGGCTCCGATCATATTTGCTGAAGACGAATCGACGATATTGAATATCGCGGATTTGCAGCAGGCGTTGCTCGATCCTGATAACCCGGTAGGCGAGCATCGATGGACAGTTGGAGATGGAAAGCATGTGAACGTCAGCGCTTCCGACAGTACGTTCACTTTTGTTTCAGAAGCGAATTGGGCAGGGCTTGATACACTCTTGGTCATCGTCAATGATCCGGCAGGTGCGGCAGATACCACTTCGCTTGAGGTGATGGTCGCTAACATGAACGATGCACCAAGCATCTCCGGCAATCCCGATACGCTTGCATTTTTCGGATCGCGATACGTGTATCGGCCGACTGTGTTTGATGCAGATAGCGCCTATGGCGAGCATCTCCACTTCGCTATTAAGAGCGCGCCTCGCTGGATGACAATCGATTCGCTGACCGGATGCCTATCAGGCGCTCCACCGACATCATCATCATCAATCGAGAGGTTTCAGATTGAAGTCATCGTGAGCGACCTGAAGGGAACGAGCGCTCAGCAGAAGTTTCCGCTGGTTGTCTCCGAACGCTTGGGAGAAATGTTCGATGGCAAGATACCGGAGTACTTTGTCCTGCGGCAGAACTATCCTAATCCATTTAACCCGAAGACACGGATCGTTTATGGTGTTGCACAACCAGCATTCGTCCGAATCGAGATCTTCAATGTGCTCGGACAGAAAGTGACTTCGCTGGTAGAGACACAGCAAACACCCGGATACTACTCTGTTGAATGGTGGGCGAATAGCTCTTCAGGCACGCCCGTTGCATCGGGACTGTATGTGTACAGAGTTTCATTCTTGTCTGAGAAGAGCGAACTGCTTTCATCCTTCACCCGAAAAATGGCGCTTGTCAAGTAAGCCAGGTGTTGGCGGACACAGGTGGCAACCTCGGAATTGAATGTTGCGCCTGATTTTCATATACTCTTGCAGTTTTGCAAGAGGGGGGAAGTTTGGGGGCGGGGCTATCCCATCGTTCTAGTGACAAACACAGTAGGACTTAATTGATTTCTTTGTTGCGTCGTAATTGGCGAACAGTTGCCGCGGGGGGAGCAATGTTCGTGGATGCCGCAATATTGCTTGCAGCATTTCTTGTGGCTGCCTCGTTTCAGTATCCGGACACGGGAGTTGTCGAAGTTGCTATTTCACACGCGAACCTCATGGTTTTCTCTGTCGCCGTCTTCCTCGTTTCCTTCACCGCCCTCGGAATCTATCGCACGGTCTCGTACTCGCCGCTGAAGCATCATTTTCTTTCTGCCAGCAAAGCGTACATCTACAGCGTTGCCGTCATCTTGTCAACGTTATTCCTTTCAGGCAATCTCTTTTACCCGCGAACGTTTCTGATCATACTCTTCATCCTTCTGCCGAACATCTACACATTTGTTTGGCTTGGTGTTCGTCGGTCGCTCATCTTCTTCCAGAAGTTTGGCTTCGGGCGCTGGAACACGCTCGTCATCGGTCCGGGAAAGAA
>JACRFA010000152.1 GCA_016218065.1 Ignavibacteriota bacterium
AGAGATGCGAGCCAGCAGGCCGCGATTGGTGAGCCGATCAGTATCGAAGAAAACTTCAAACATTTGCGCAAAGGCGATTTGGTGTTCTTTGGCCGGAAGGCGACCGCCGAGAAGAAAGAGCGGATTACCCATGTCGGCATTTACATCGACAGCCTCCGATTCATGCACGAAGGCGGCGACGTGCGCATCAACAGCTTCGACCTCCAAGCGCCCGACTTTAGCGAGTTTCGCGCGAAGAGCGTCGTGCGTGCAGCGCGCATCATCGGAGTTGGCGAGGAGCGCGGAGTTCGCCGGCTCAAATCCATTCCTTATTTCATCAGCAATGAAAATCAATAGACGGAGTTTTCTTAAACACTCTGCAATGGCGGGAGCGATGCCGGCACTTGCCGCAACGCTTCAGCCGTTTTCTTTTTTCGAAACGTTGGAACCAGGAACCATGGGCGACATGCAATTACGATTCTCTCCCTACACGCTGGAACTGAAGCACACGTTCACCGTCGCGGTAAGCTCGCGCACAACAACGCCGGTGATGATGGTAGAAGTGGAGAAGGACGGCGTTGTGGGATACGGCGAAGCCTCCATGCCGCCGTATCTTGGCGAGAGCCAGGAAACAGCGCGCACATTTCTTTCAAAAGTCGATCTGAAGAAGTATGAGGATGCGACGATCTTCGAAGACGTACTGAAAGACATCGACGCGATTGCTCCCGGCAATCACGCGGCAAAAGCAGCCGTTGATATCGCGCTTCACGATTGGCTCGGGAAGAAGCTTGGCTTCGCGTGGTATCAGGTGTGGGGACTCGATCCGGCTAAAGCTCCCGTCACGACGTTCACCATCGGGATTGACAAGGATAAGGAAGTCATCCGGCAGAAAGTTCGCGAAGCCGACATCTATAAAGTGCTGAAGGTGAAGCTCGGTCGCGATAACGACAAAGAGATGATCGAGACCATCCGCGAGGTAACCGACAAGACGCTCCGTGCAGATGTAAATCAGGGTTGGAAGGACAAAGAGTACTCGCTGAAGATGATCGAATGGCTCGCGACAAAAGGGATCGACATGATCGAGCAGCCGATGCCGAAGGAGATGCGCGACGAACATGCGTGGCTGAAGGAGCGAAGTCCGATTCCGATTATCGGCGACGAGAGCGTCATTCGTCTGGCGGATGTGCGCAAAGCGTGGGGCGTCTATCACGGCATCAACATCAAGCTCATGAAATGCACCGGCATGCACGAAGCGTACAAGATGATGCAGCTTGCCCGCGCGCTCGACATGAAGGTGATGCTCGGTTGCATGACGGAAACATCCTGCGCGATCTCGGCGGCTGCGCAACTCTCGCCGCTTGTGGACTATGCCGATCTCGATGGCGCAGTCTTGATCAAGAATGACATATTCAAAGGCGCGGAGATTGTCGATGGACGAGTCACGATTCCGGCGCAGAACGGCATTGGCGTAAGGAAGTTGTAATGCGACTTGACACTTGACTTTACATTTCTTAAACTTGAACTGTCGGGTTAGGCAAAAACACTTCTCTCTTGACCCTGTCTCTCGAACAACCAGTCCTTTTCCATTTCTACATCTTCAAGTGGCGTTTATGTCGATACTTACATCAGGAGAATGCGCATGAGATCATTGGTTACTCTCTTCGTTCTTCTTCACATAGTCCTTCTCACAGTCGCCTTCGGCGGTACCACCGGAAAAATTGTCGGAACGGCGACCGATGCACGATCGGGCGAGAAGCTTGTCTCCGTCAATGTCGTTGTCCAGGGGACGACGCTCGGCGCGACCAGTAACATCGAGGGCTATTTTTCTATTCTTAACATACCCCCGGGCAAGTACACGGTACAGGCATCAATCATCGGCTACACGTCCAAGCGCTATGCCGATGTTGTCGTCGAGATCGATCAGACTACGACGCTGAACATCAAGCTTAGCGAAGAAGCGATCGAAGGCCAGGAAGTAACAGTCGTTGCCGAACGGCCGGTGGTGCAGCCTGACGTTTCGTCGAGCGTCGCGAACATTACGGCAATTGAGGTGGCGAAACTCCCGACGGCGTCTGTTGTCGGTGTTGTGAGTTTGCAGGCAGGCGTTCAATCAACCGCTGCCGGCGACTTGCTCGTGCGCGGAAGCGGCGGTACGGCGAACGCCAACGGCGGCGGCTCGGATCGGACCGTGGTTCTGCTGAACGGTCTCCCGCTGAGAGATGGGCGCGACAATTCTTCGTTCTTCGGCGTCAGCCTTAGCTCCATCGAAAACCTCCAAGTAACGGCAGGCGGCTTCAGCGCCGAGTACGGGCAAGTGCGCTCCGGACTTGTCAACATCGTGACGAAAGAAGGAAGCCCGAGTCGGTACACGTTCGGCGGAACAGCACGCTACCGACCAGCAGCGCCGAAACACTTTGGTTCTTCGATCTACGATAACAACTCGTACTTCATCCGTCCGTTTGTCGATCCTGCTGTCTGTTGGACTGGCACAGGCACAGGTTACGAAGCGGGCGCATGGGACAAATGGACGCGAGAGCAGTATCAATCGTTTGGTGGATGGAACGCCGTAGCACAAGCAACTCTCACCGACAACGATCCGACCAATGACCTCACTCCTCAAGCCGCACAAAAGCTTTTCCTCTGGCAACACCGACGTCAGGTCGAGGTTTCTCTCTCGGATTATGATATCGATGCGGGATTTGGCGGCCCGCTGCTCCCCGGACTGAGCACGGATTTCGGCAACCTGCGATTTTTCGGGGCATTGAGAAAAACGCGCAGCGCCTACCTTATTCCACTTTCCGACAGCGCGTACAATGATCAAACATTCCAACTCAAGCTTACATCGGACATCGCTCAAGGGATGAAACTTTCGCTTGAGGCTCTCTACTCTGAGGCGTTCGGCACGAACGACAATCAGTCTGGCGCGCAAGGAATCTACACGAGTCCATCAACGATTGCCGACAACGTCAACTACACGTTTGGCAGCTACACCGACGCGAGAATTTTCACGCAATCATATTTTGCTCCTTCGAGCGTTCGCAAGAACTTGTGGGGTCTCAAATTTACTCACATGATCAACTCGGGAACATTCTATGATGTGAAGCTCTCGATGTTTCGCTCGAAATATAATACGCTGCCAGGCACGTTGCGCAACAATGCGCGCATCTACAAGTTCGGGAACGACTACTACGTCGATGAGGCGCCATTTGGTTTTCAGGTAAGAATGTTGAGCGGCAACTACACGAGCGGCGAGGGAATTGGCGTTAGTCCGGGCGGTCTCCGCATGGCAGGCGGGTTGAGCACGTCGCGCGATGCAAGTATTGTTACCAATTATACGGCAAAGATCGATTTCACGAGTCAACTCGACCGCTATAATCAGCTTCAGTTCGGCGGCGAGTTTACGCTCACTGATAGCGATGTGAATTACGGAACTGTTGATTCTATCTTTGTTACAGGCAGAACGCGAACGCGGTGGCATGAATTTCCGAAGCAAGCCGCGTTGTATGCTCAGGAAAAGCTCGAGTTCGAAGGAATGGTTGCCAACATCGGACTTCGTCTCGACTATTCCTACGCGGGAGGAGAGTGGTATGAATACGATCAGTTCAATAAGTATTTCGCCGCAACATCAGGGTACGATCTTGACACGCTGTTGACGGTACAACCAACAAAGAAGAACGTTACACTGAGTCCGCGTTTGGGAGTCGCCTTCCCCATCACCGAGAATTCGAAGTTGTTCTTCAACTATGGCCACTTCAGATCGCTGCCGACGCCGGAGAACTTGTTCCTCATCCGTCGCACAACAGATGAATCGGAAAAAGTAACGCGCATTGCCAACCCCAACAATCTCTTGCCGCGTACCATCCAGTACGAATTGGGGTATGAGCAGAATTTCTTTGATGCGTTTATGACGCGCGTGTCTGGCTACTACAAAGACATTCTGTACGAAACGCGTCTTGTCACGTACGATAACCTCAACGGGACGAGCTACGATGGCTCGACGAACAACGCCTACCGCGACATCCGTGGGTTTGAAATCACACTCCAGAAGAATCGCGGTGACTGGATTCAGGGGTTCCTGAACTACACATACGACGTGAGGTCCTACGCGTACTTTGGCTACACGAAGTACGTCGCGAACAAGAGCCAGCAGGGCACCTACGAAGCACAGAACATCACGACACGCGTTTCGAAACCTGTGCCGCTTCCGTATGCCCGGGCAAATGTCGATTTCTACACGCCGCCTGATTTTGGTCCCGGAACTGAGGGACTGAGCTTGCTGGGCGACTGGAGAATCAACCTCACCGGACGATGGACTTCGGGTTACTATTTCACCTGGGACGGCGGCATTTCAACTCCGGGACTTGAGAACAACGCGCAGTGGCGTGATAGCTGGGGCGCGGATATGCGCATCAGCAAGTCGTTCAGGATTATGGGCGTCGATCTTCAGGTGTTTGCCGATATCACGAATCTCTTCAACATCAAGAACATGAGCGAATACGGCTTCGTCGATCTGAACGACCGGCTGAACTATTTCAAGTCGCTCCACATGCCTGAGGGCGTCGCCGGTGATGCTCTTACACAGAAGCTGAAGTACCCGAACATTCCGGGCGATGATCGGCCGGGAGATTATCGGCAGAACGGTGCAGCCTTCCAGCCTGTCGTCGTCGTTGCGAATATGTCCGACCTTGGCTCGAACACCGCGAATTCACAAACACGACCCTTCTACTACGTTGCGAACTCACGGCAATACTATCAGCTCGTCAATGGAAGTTGGCAAGAAGTAGAGAGTGCGCGGCTGCAAAAAGTTTTGGACGACAAGGCATACATCGACATGCCGAACCTGGATACGTTCTCGTTCCTGAATCCGCGTAACATCTTCTACGGAATTCGATTGTCGTTTGATCTATAGACCTACAATTTGTTTACTGCGAGGAGTACATGACGAACAATTTGAAAATTCAAATCCGAACGTTTGGATGGCTGTTGCTTGCCGTGATAATCAGCATGCAAGCTTCATACGGTCAGGGCGTTGGTAACAAGCAGAAGTGGCTTTCTGTTGGATCGCTGCAGAGCTGGTATTCGAGCGTTGGGTGCGAGAACGAAGAGGGGAGAACGCTCGAGCAGCAGGACGGCTTGCAGTGGCCTGCGCTCTATCGCTGGCAGGATATGGAAGCCGCGAAGGGACTCTGGATCGGCACAGCCAATTGGCGAGACGAAACAAGCACTAGCTACGCGCACAAAGTGGTTCACGCCGGTCCGCGTGTGTTGGGACTTGGCAGCGGGCCGAACGGCGGTTTCTTCCCAATCCAATTCGAGCTTGTCAGCAAGTATCCCAATCCCGAGATCTTCGTCGATGGGGCGGCATCAGTTGCCCGAACGGACGAGATCGACAGAATTGATCCGTCGATGAAAGCCGATCGCATGATTCTCAATGTCGTGAACACCGCGCTCGGCCTCACAATGACTAGGCGGATTCTCCAGTTCAGTCAGGGATTTCATGATAGTTACATTGTCTATGAGTATGAATTTCAGAATACGGGCAATGTCGATTACGACAACGACATCGAATTGCCGACGCAGGCTCTCGACAGCCTCTACTTTTTTTTCCAGTATCGCAATGCGATCAACCGCGAAGGCTGCTACGTGATGGGCAACTCGTCGCGTTGGGGCATCAACACGATGAACGACACGCGCGGTGATGGCGTGACGCCGCCATACACCGACACGACGGGCGCGGGGCTGCGTTGCCAATATTCATGGCATGGAAAATATTCTTCATGGACTCGCTACGACAATCTCGGCGCGCCGATCTGGGATAGCCCGTACTTCGACAAGGCTGATACGGTCGGACGCCTGGCTTCATCCGCGTTTCTTGGCGTCGTGACGATTCATGCGGACAGATCTGCGACCGATTCCACCGATGATCCGAATCAACCGTCAACAACAACATGGAAAGGTTCGGACGATCCGATGAATTTCCGCAACGATCAGTTCAGCGTTGCCGGAATGAATGCAGAGTTTGCGTGGATGAGTGAAGGGCACAATCCCAACCGTCACGCTGCTCGCATCGAACCCGCAGGAAACTTCACGAGTCCTACCGGCGATCCGTCGATGGGCACATCGGGCGGCATTTCCTCAGCGAACGGCTACGGTCCGTACAGGCTTGCACCCGGACAGAAAGTGAAGATCGTGATGGCAGAGGCCGCCGGCGGCTTGAATCGTGCAAAGCAGGTTTCGGTCGGTCGGCGCTTCAAAGCCGGGACGATCACCGCACGAGCAAAGAACGATTCCGTCTTCACAGGCAGAGATTCACTTTTTACTACAATGCGTCGCGCGGTGGCAGCCTACAGAGCAGGATACAACATTCCGCAGGCGCCGCTTCCACCAAAGTCAATCGATGTTCTTTCAGGCGGAGACAAGATTGCTCTGACCTGGACTGTGTATGACGAGAACGATCCGAACCTTGCCGGCTTCCGCGTCTATCGCTCGGTCGGAAGATATGACGCGCTGAACGATACACTCCTCTACGTCGCCGGACGCTCGGAGCGCACCTTCAACGACACAAGCGCATTGCGCGGGTACGCCAACTACTATTACGTCGTCGCCTTTGGCAACCCAACCGCTGGTGGAGCAGGAACGCCAGCCGGCGCCGTGTTGACAAGCAATCGGGTGATGTCGCAGACGCGAGACGCCGCGTTTCTTAAACGAAAAGCCGGCGGATCCATCGTGAGCGGGCAGCCTACTGAAATCAGAATTGTCCCGAATCCGTACATCGCCAACTCAAGCGTCGACACACGACTCGGGCCAGGCGACGACAACAGAAATCGTATTGCCTTCTACGAAATTCCGGGCTACTGCACAATCAAAATCTATACGGAAATCGGAGAACTCATTCGCACCATCGAGCACAACGACGGCAGCGGCGACGCCCATTGGGATTTGATCACGTCGTCCGATCAGCTCGTCGTCAGCGGCGTCTATATCGCCGTCTTCGAAGATACGAAGACCGGCGGTCGCGCGATCCAGAAATTCGTTGTCATACGATAGCAGGTATTTACTATGAAAAGAACTCTCACATTTTTTTCTACTCTCATCCTGATGGGCGTTTGCGTGTATGGCAACAGCCCTGCTCAGCAGAAGCTCGCACAATCGGGAATGAAGTGGCTCTCGGTCGGCATGGACTCGCGAGCCTCGGGCATGGCTGGTGCAATGACTGCTGTCGAAGGAAGTTCGGCGGCGATGTTCTATAACCCCGCCGGCATGTCGCGTCAAACATCGGTTATCGATCTAACGGCAGGTCGAACGATGTGGATTGCCGATATCGATTATTCGTACGCAAGCCTTTCAGTCGCTCCCTGGGAAGGAAGCTGGGGAGTGATCGGCGTTTCTGTTCAGTCGGTCGATTACGGCGACCTCATCGGCACGATTGGCTCGCCTGATCCGACAAACCTGAAGCAGTACACCGAAACTGGCTCGTTCAGTCCGAAGGCGGTGATGTTCGGCCTCGGCTATGCGAACGCGCTGAGCGAACGCTTTTCGATTGGCGCTAATATCAAATACGTGAAGCAGGATCTCGGCAGCGGCTTTCTTTCGCTCACCTCAACCTATCAGGGCGCGAACAGCCGGTCGTACAGTCTCGATGTCATGGCGTTTGATTTTGGAGTTCTGTACAACACAGGATTCAAAAACCTGCGCTTCGGGATGAGCATTCGGAACTTCTCGAAGGAGATCAGTTACATTCAGGAAAACTTCCAACTGCCGCTGACCTTCCGGATTGGTCTCTCGATGAACATGCTGGGCATTTTCGATGTCGATCCGAAGGATCAACGCTTCCTGCTCAGCATGGACGCCGAGCATTCACGCGATTTTCCGGAACAAGTGCGCGTTGGCGGCGAGTACTATTTCATGGATTTGGTTGCTCTGCGTGCCGGCTACATTACAGGCGCCGATGAAGAGGGCATGTCGCTCGGCGCAGGCGCGGCGAAGGAATACAACATGGACGGCGGCTTGATCGGCGCTGACTACGCCTACACGCCGTTCGGAGTATTCGGCACCGTCCATCGATTCTCACTTCATGTGACATTCTAAATTCACTTGGCAATGACAAGACCCATGAAAACATTCTTACAATTTCGAACACTTGCAGGATGGCTCCTTGCTGGCGCTCTTCTGATCGGATGCAAGGAAGAACCACCTGCGAGCCTCTACAACCAAAATGTCGGTCAGGGACCTACGCCCGTCATAACAACCGTTGCCCCAGCGGACAGTGCCCTTGCGGGGGTAACCGAAATTACGATTACCGGGCAGAATTTTTCACCTGTCAAACAGAACAACTTTGTCTACTTCAATAGCGCACTGGGAACAATCCTGCAGGCTTCGGCGACGAGCCTTGTTGTGAAGGCGCCGTTGCTCATTGCTGATTCTGTTGGATTGAAAATCGCCACGCAGGGAGTTGAGTTGTTCAGCAACGCAATTCGCTACAAACTGAATGCGGCGGTTATCGAGTTCGGAACGCTGGCATCGACGGTTGAAGACCCGCAAGGAATGACCTGTGACAGCAGCGGCAATTTGTACGTGTCGCTCTTGACAAGTCTCGGATCAGGACTTGGCGTGAAGAAGGTGACGCCGGCAGGCGTTCGCACAGACTATGCCCCGCCTTTTAGCTCGGCCGTTAATAAGTGGACATCCATGAAGGTTGGCCCCGGTGGATATATTTATGCTACCTCGAATAGAAACGCTGTGTTCCGAATTTCGAACGTTGGCGGAAGTTCCGCACCGTGGGCAAACACGGGTTCCGTGGGCGTCGCAGTGACATCTGATCTTGATTTTGATAACCTCGGCAACATCTGGGCGTGCGGCGACACCAATAAGATTGTTCGTATCACCCCTGGCGCACCGGGAAGTCCGGCTGCAAGTCAGCGCGCCTTTCCCTTCGCAGGCGATGTTCGCGCGGTGAGATTCTTCCAAAATCATCTCTACCTCGCGGCAAAGAACGACACGATCTGGAACATCTGGAAGATGCGAGTGATCAGCGGCGATAGCGTTGGCGCTCGTGAGTTGTACTTCAATTTCACGCAACGGTTCGGAGCAACAGCGACACCCTACTGTATAACGTTCTCCAATTCAGGCGAGCTGCTTGTTGGAACTGATTCATCGGCGGGATCATTGGTGATTGTTCATCAGAATGGGACGGGCGAGAAATTCTATCCAGGCGTTGTCACAGGAAAGATCGTCAGCCTCGCGTACGGCAAAGGGACAGAGATGTACATCTCGCGAACCGGCTTCGCAACGGCGATGATGAAAACAATGCGCGTGAATACTCAGATGCAGGGCGCGCCATACTACGGAAGGCAATAGCAGTACCACACACGTTCCTCATGTTTGGGGGACTACCACTAACACTCATAACAGGAGGTCACCATGAAGAAACTTGTTACCTTGGCTGCATTGACCGTCGTGCTCGCGGCGATAGGCTTTGCACAAAACAGATGGAATTTTGCCGGCTACTTCCCTGATTCAACGTTTGCCAAGAAAGCCACGGGCGTTCACGGCATTGCGGTTGATCCCGCCGGAAAAGTCTGGGTGGGATGGTTCGGTCGATCGGACAGCGTGCTCACAAGCGGTGGAACGTTTGTTGGAATTGTTCCGATATACATCTTCAATGCTAATGGCACGCAAGCTGCCTTCTCCCCAATCAAGGTATTACAGGGAGCAGGCGTGAACGATACGTTGTTCAGCACTGGCGCTGGGGCGATAAGTAATCGCGGGTTGCGCCGAGATCATCAGGGAAATATTCTTGCATCGATCTTTGATCGTGTGTATCGAATCAACTATCAGACCGGCGCAGTGATGAACAAAGTTGTGTCAGGCGCCGGAAACTCAATCACGGCTGTCGGAGTCGACACGCTTGGTGAGTTCTTCGTACAGACTGTTGTTGGCGGCAATCCGATTAAGATTTTTGCCGCGAACTTCAGTTCGCTCGGCAACGTCACAGATACCAGCCGCGGGTTCTGCCGCACAAGTGAAGTGTCAAAAGACGGCAACGATTTCTATTCCGCTAACTACACGCTGCATGCCATTTATCGTTACCATAGTGACTTTGGATCCTTTGGTCCCTACATCGTCGGTCCCAATGATACGCTCATGAAGGGATTCGACTGCGAATCAATGGCTTGGAATCACAATCGTACTCGTCTCTGGGCGAGTTCTGGATCAGCAAATGATCGACCTAACCGGTATCCCGGCGTAACGACGAATTATTCGTTCAATACGTGGTACGCGTTCAATCCCACCAATTTCTCCATCGTTGACAGCCTTAAGTGGACATGGTACAACACAGACTCGGCGAACACCAGACCGCGCGGTATTGCATTTGCCGATGATGGAGTGACGGCATACGTTGGCTGTTTTGGCAGCGGCACCTACCCGTCACTTGAGAAGTTCACGTACGGTCCATCGAGTGTTGAACCCGATCCAA
>JACRFA010000153.1 GCA_016218065.1 Ignavibacteriota bacterium
GCGAAGATGCGCCGAAGACAGTGGTCATTCCGCCTGGAGTGGCGCATGCGTATAAAAACGTCGGCGGCAAGCAAGGGATGGTTGTGAATGTTCCGAACCGTCTGTTTGCCGGCAAAGGGAAGAAGGATCCGGTTGACGAAATCCGTCATGAGTCCGATCCGAACAGTATTTTTCAGTTGGATTGATCATGAGGAATGTTCTTATCACAGGCGGGGCGGGTTTCATCGGCAGCAATTTCGTGCGCTACTTTCTCGCGCAGCATGCCGATGTCGTTGTTGTGAACTTTGATGCGTTGACGTACGCGGGCAATCTTGAAAACCTTGCCGGCGTTGATGTCGATCCGCGATACCATTTTGTGAAGGGCGATATTTGCGACCGCGCCGTCGTTGAATCCGCATTCAAGCAATTCAACATCGACACGGTTGTTCATTTCGCTGCTGAGTCGCATGTTGACCGAAGTATTCTCGGCTCGTCGGTGTTCGTTCAGACGAATGTTGTCGGGACGAATGTTATGCTCGATGTGGCGAAGCAATGCGGCGTCGAGCGGTTTCTTCACGTCTCGACGGATGAAGTGTACGGCTCCCTTGGCGCAACAGGAAAATTTCTTGAAACAACCCCGCTGCATCCCAACAGTCCGTACTCTGCAAGCAAAGCGAGTTCCGATCTGCTCGCGCTGGCGTACCAGCATACCTACGGTCTGCCGGTTGTCATGACTCGTTGCTCGAATAACTACGGGCCATATCAGTTTCCTGAAAAGCTCATTCCGCTCATGATCATCAACGCGCTGAACAACAAGCCGCTGCCCGTGTACGGCGACGGACTGAATGTTCGTGACTGGCTGCACGTTGGCGATCACTGTGCTGCAATCGATGTAGTTCTTCAGGATGGGAAGATCGGAGAAGTGTACAACATCGGCGGCGACAATGAGTGGAAGAATATCAATATTGTGCAAACGATTTTGAAGGAACTCGGAAAGCCTGAGTCACTGATTTCGTTTGTGAAAGATCGTCCGGGTCACGATCGGCGCTACGCCATCGACGCAACGAAAATCCAGAATGAGTTGGGCTGGTCCCCGGCGCACACATTTGAACTTGGAATCAAAGAAACAATCGACTGGTACATCAGGAACGAGAGTTGGTGGAAGCGCGTGATGACAGGCGAGTATCAAGAATACTACTTCAGACAATACGGCGAGGTTGCAAAAGCATGATGATGAGTACGCGGCAGATTACGATATGCGCAATCACTTCGCTTCTTCTGTTCCTGACTCTGTCGAGTGTTCGAGCGCAGGGTGGGCTTTCGATTCCGGATTTGTTGAAAATGAAATCCGAAACCAAGGATGCCTCCACGATTAGCGTAGCGACTGTTCCGGTCGATGCGCCCGTGAATCCATCCGAGTACTTCGTCGGGCCCGGCGACGTGTTGGCGTTGAACATCTGGTCGAGCGCGCCGCAATCGCTTCAGCTCACGGTTACGCCCGAAGCCACGTTGCTCATCCCGAGCGTCGGCGCGGTTGATGTTGCCGACGGGACTTTGGAAGCAGTCAAGAAAAAAGTCGCGAACCTTGTCGGAAAGAAGTATCCCAATTCGGAAATCACACTCACGCTCATGGCCCCGAGGAAGATTGTTGTGCAGGTGACGGGGGAAGTGTACAACGAGGGAAAGCATGAGTTGAACGCATTGCAACGCGTGGACAATCTGATCGCTCTGGCGAATGAACCTCCCTCAGGCCTTCGCGACGCCGATGTGTACAAGCAAGTAATGCAAACTCGATTAGCCTCGTCGTTACGCAACATCATTATCCAAAGGAAGAACGGCCTGCGGCTGCGCGCTGATGTGATCAAGTACATGGCAACCGGTCTCGGAAAGTACAATCCGTATCTTCGAGAAGGAGATCAGATTCTTGTGCCGCGCAAGTACGAGATGGTGCTGGCGATTGGCGTGAGCGGCGGTGTGAGAAAACCGGGAGGGTTCGAGTTTGTGCCGGGTGATAGTCTGTCCGATTTGATTGGGATGGGATTTGGCTTCTGCAAGAAATCCGACTCGACACACGGCGTGTTAACACGTCTATCGTCGGACGCAAATTCTATGGAGACGATCGAGGTCAACCCGGCAGCGATACTTGCAGGCGTGGAACCGAATATTGCGTTGCGCCAGGGAGATCGCCTCGTGGTGAAAGAACTGCCCGAGCTCAGATCGAGTTTCATTGCAGCTGTAGAAGGCGAAGTGAAGCAAGCCGGACAATATCCTATTACGCTACACTCGACCAAGTTGTCTGAGATCATCAGGGCAGCAGGCGGATTTGCCGCTGAAGCCAACCTCCGCGGGGCGACGTTAGAACGAGCGCGCCTTTCTCCTCATAGCCCGCCGGAGGAAATCGCAAGAGAACAACTCCTTAGCTCGCGAACAAATCTCGGGATTCAGGACACTGCGTATTACCTCACCGAGACAGCGCTCCGCCTCAAGGGCGAGTTAGTGTCGGTGGATTTCCACAAGCTGTTCGTGGAAGGCGATACCACGCAAGATGTCACACTGAGAAACTACGATAAGATATTCATTCCGAAACTTACCAAGACCGTGTACGTCTTCGGACAAGTTCTCGCTCCGGGCCACGTCGAGTACGTTGCCGGGAGGGACTATCGCTACTACATCAACAAGGTTGCCGGATATACTGACGATGCTCGCAGTGGAGAAGTGAAGATCATCAAAGGTAGCACGCGTGTATGGCTCGATCCGAGCGAAACGGAGATTGAGGATGGCGATTACATCTGGGTCCCCAAGGATCGCTCGTATCCGTTTGCGTATCATTTGAACACGTGGGCACAGGTGGCGGGAATTATCGGCACCGTCGCGACAGTTGCGCTATTGATCAACAATCTGACAAAGTGATGGAAGAGCCAATCGCATCAAAGACCGAAACGCCGGCATCGACGATTATCGAATTCCTCTCTATTGTCGTGAAGTACCGGAAGTTCATTTCGAGGTTTGTTCTTTCAGTGACAATCCTCGCCACAGTTGCTGCGTTGTTGTCGCCCAAGTGGTACAAGTCAACCGCCTCAGTATTTCCGGCGGAGCGAGCGGA
>JACRFA010000016.1 GCA_016218065.1 Ignavibacteriota bacterium
ATCTGTTCCGTCCGATTGAACTTGATGCGACGATTAAGCTTCACAAGTGGGAAGACGACGAGGCGAAGCGAACCTACTGGCATAGCTCGGCGCACTTGATGGCGGAAGCAGTGGAGACGCTCTTTCCCGGTACGAAGTTCGGCATTGGGCCGGCGATCGAGAACGGGTTCTACTACGATATCGACATGGGAGATCACTCATTAACGCAGGCCGATCTCGCCGAAATTGAAAAGAAGATGGTCGAGTTCACCAAGCGCGACGTTCCGTATCAGCGTGAGGTGAAGGCGTGGGATGATGCCGTCGCGTATTTCAAGAAGAAGAATGATCCGTACAAGTTGGAGTTGCTTGAAGGGCTGAAGGGAGAGCAGATCACCTTCTACCATCAAGGAAACTTCACCGATCTGTGCTTCGGCCCGCACATTCCGTCCACCGGAAAGATCAAGGCGATCAAACTGTTGAGCGTCGCAGGTGCGTACTGGCGCGGAAGCGAAAAGAACAAAATGCTTCAGCGTATCTACGGCATCACCTTCCCCAATCAGAAGGAGCTTGACGACTATCTCTTCCGTCTCGAGGAAGCGAAGCGCCGCGATCACCGCAAGCTTGGGCACGAGCTGGAGTTGTTTCTCATTACCCCGAAAGTCGGCGGCGGACTTCCGATATGGCTTCCCAAAGGAACGATCATTCGTGAGACGCTGGAGAATTTCTTGCGCGAAGAGCAACGCAAGCGCGGCTATCTCCCGGTCGTCACGCCGCACATCGGCAATTTGAATCTCTACAAGACCAGCGGCCACTATCCCTACTACAAGGATAGTCAGTTTGCACCGATTGTCGTGGAAGATGAGGAGTACTTGCTGAAGCCGATGAACTGCCCTCATCATCATCAAGTCTATATGTCGAAGCCGCGCAGTTATCGCGACTTGCCTATTCGGATTGCGGAGTTCGGAACAGTATATCGTTACGAGCAATCGGGCGAGCTGAACGGGCTTACACGCGTTCGGTCGTTCACGGTGGATGACTCGCACATGTATGTCCGTCAAGATCAGTTGAAAGACGAACTGTGCGAAGTGATCGATCTGATTCAACTCGTGTTCAATACCTTAGGCTTCAAGGATTTCAAGACGCGGCTTTCGTTCCGCGATCCGAAGAACATGGATAAGTATGGCGGCGAAGATGCCATGTGGGAACGCTCGGAGCGCGAAATCAAGGAGGCGGCTGACTTAAAGAAGCTAAATTATTATATTGGGATCGGCGAAGCAGCGTTCTATGGCCCGAAGATCGACTTCATGGTGCAGGATTCGTTGCGCCGCACCTGGCAGCTCGGAACCGTGCAGGTTGACTATGTGATGCCGGAGCGGTTTAATCTTGAGTACGTTGGCAGTGACGGGCAGAAGCATCGTCCGGTGATTATTCATCGCGCGCCGTTCGGCTCGTTGGAGCGCTTCATCGGCGTACTGATCGAGCACTTTGCCGGAGACTTTCCGCTGTGGCTTGCGCCGCTGCAAGCCGTGATCCTTCCAATCACCGACGCGCAGAATGATTACGCGAAGGAGATTGAACGTGAGTACGCCGCGCAGGGGGTGCGCGTCGAACTTGATGACCGAAATGAAAAAATCGGTTTCAAGATTCGCGACTGGGAGACTAAGAAGGTTCCGTATATGCTTGTTGTTGGAGAGAAGGAACGACAGGCCGGGGCAGTTGCAGTCCGCCAGCACAAGAAGGGCGACCTCGGTCAGATAAAGAAGGAAGAGTTTCTGCAACGAGCGAAGCAGGAGATTGCGGAGAAGGTGATTTCAGGTTAGAATCTTGCTCATGTTGTGAAAGAAATCCGTCGATCAGAGTTTATCTCATAACAACAAAGGAGTAGTGCCATCGCCAAAGAAAAGATTCGTGTAAACGAGGACATCCGTGCCGTGCAGATTCGTGTTATTGACGACCGCGGCGGACAGCTCGGTGTTATGTCCCCTCGAGATGCAATCCAGTTGGCGCGTCAACGAGACGCGGATTTGGTTGAGATTGTTCCGAATGCCAATCCACCCGTCTGCAAGATCATCAACTTCGGCAAGTTCAAATATGAGCTTGCGAAGAAGGACAAGATCCAGAAGAAGCACCAGCATGTGTCGCTGCTGAAAGAGTTGCGTTTCCATCCGAATACCGACACGCACGATTTCGATTTCAAAGCGCGCCACGCACGAAATTTTCTTGCCGAAGGGCACAAGGTGAAGGCGACAGTCGTCTTCAAGGGACGCGAGATCACCTACAAGGAAAAAGGAGAGGAACTGCTTGGGCGCTTCACCGAACGCATCAGCGACGTCTCGAAGGTTGACCAAGCGCCTCACATGGAAGGTCGCAGCATGATAGCGATCTATGCGCCTGAACGGAAGAAGGTCCCTAAGCCCGCGCCGGACGAAAAGAAATCGGAAGAGAAAACCGAGCAGCCGTCTCAAGCTCGTTAGCATAGTTTGCACTGATCACCCGCACCAAAGAGGAAAGAGTTATGCCCAAAATGAAAACCAAAAGCGCTGCGAAAAAGCGTTTCAAGCTTACCTCAACCGGTAAGATCAAACGTGCATCAGCATATCGCAGCCACATTCTTACGTCTAAATCGCGAAAGCGAAAACGCAAGCTGCGTCTCGGCGGTCTGGTAGCCAAAACTGACGCGAAAGCTATTCGCGAAATGTTGGCGAAGTAGCGTCAGTATTTTTCGTTCCCTGCCCGTCAGGCAGGCAGGCGCTCAGGATTGAAAAAAACAACGTCTCAGCAACAACGAGACAATTCATTCATCACATAAAGGACAAGAGCAACCATGCCACGTTCGCAGAACAAGGTTGCCTCCCATCGCCGTCGCAAGCGCATTCTCGCGCAAGCGAAAGGTTCATGGGGTGCGAGAAGTAAGGTCCTTACTATCGTCAAGCATCACGTTGACAAGGGCTATCAGTACGCCTATCGTGATCGCAAGAAGAAGAAACGGACCTTCCGTCAATTGTGGATTGCGCGCATCAATGCCGCATCCCGCTTGAACGGCACAACCTATTCACGATTAATTGACGGACTCAACAAGAAGAAAGTCGATATCAATCGTAAAGTGTTGGCCGAACTTGCCGTGAGCAACCCCGGCGCGTTTACCGAGGTTGTGAAGTTCGCCGCCGCGTAAACGTTCATTCAAAGATCTTCCCGCGGTCGCAAGGCGAACTTCATTCGTCTTGCCCGGGAAGATTTTTTGTTTTGAGACAACTGCCTCGTTGTTTCGAGAAGTCACAATACTCAGAGTTCACTTCCATGCAAAACCAGATTGCACAGCTTCGAGAAGAGATTGAGCGGGAAATTGCCGCAGTAACCAACCAGCAACAACTCGAAGAATTCAGAATCAAGTTTCTCTCTCGCAAAGGATTGATCGCATCCCTGTTCGACAACCTGAGGAATGTTCCTGGCGTCGATAAGCCGATCGTTGGGAAGCAGCTCAACGAGTTGCGCCAGCGTGCACAGTCCGTATTGGATGAGAAAATCTTGCAGCTCAAGTCAAAGCCGAAATCGGCCGAGCATCTCGATCTTACGCTTCCTGGGCGAAGAAAGTTCAGAGGCACGAAGCATCCATTGATGCAGACGCTCGATGAGATCAAATCGATTTTTGTGGGGATGGGATTCGGCATTGCCGACGGGCCGGAGATTGAGGACGACTGGCACAACTTCTCGGCCTTGAATTTCGCGCCCGATCATCCGGCAAGGGACATGCAGGACACGTTCTTTGTGAAGGGCGATATTCTGCTCCGCACGCACACGTCGCCCGTGCAAATCAGGATCATGGAAAACAACAAGCCCCCGATCCGGACAATCATGCCGGGACGGGTTTATCGCAATGAGGCCGTGAGCTCACGCAGTCTATGCAACTTCTACCAAGTCGAGGGACTCGCTGTGGACAAAGGAATTACGTTCAGTGAGCTGAAGGGGACTCTGCTTTCTTTTGCGCGGCAGTTCTACGGCAAGGATATCAAGTATCGATTTCGTCCGAGCTTCTTTCCGTTTACAGAGCCGAGTGCGGAAATGGATATCACCTGCTTCATCTGCAAAGGCAAAGGCTGCCGCATGTGCAAGCAATCCGGTTGGCTGGAGATTCTGGGCTGCGGCATGGTCGATCCCAATGTCTTTACATCCGTTGGTTATGATCCGGAACAGTACACGGGCTACGCATTTGGCATGGGCATCGAGCGAACCGCGGCACTGCTATATGGCGTGGATGACATCCGGTTGTTTTATGAAAATGATGTGAGGTTTTTGAGGCAGTTCTGATCACTATCGTTTGAGCCTTCCTATGGATGACGAATCAATAAAACGTATTAGATCTGATGAAGAAGGAATTCACAATAAGATTCGCTTGGTCACTGTGTTGGTCTGGACACTAGTAGCCCTGGGACTTCTGGTCGGCCTTCATGGAGTATACGTCTATGTTTTTCAAGCTGAGTTCAAATTGGCGGGGCTTGGTGATTATTTAGGAGGGTCAGTCGCCTCGCTGTGGAGCCTAGCGGGCCTCTTCTTGATTTATCTTGCTTTTCTTGGTCAGAGACTCCAATTGTTAGGTCAGCAAGAAGAACTCATCCTGAACAGGCAAGAGCTTCAAGCGACACGCAGAGAATTTGAACAGCAGAATGCTACACTAAGAAAGCAGAATTTTGAAAATACCTTTTTTCATCTCCTGAAACTTCATCAGGATAATGTACAGAGTCTAAGGGTACCATCACTCGGCCAGAACTATGTCGGTCAAGCTGCTTTCAAGGGGTTATATCACCAATTCGCGACGCACCATAAATCAGCAAATGTGCCAGACGCAGATGGCCACAAGAAGAAAATCTTAACGGCTTATCGGAACTTCTTTGCTGCCTATCAATCTGAGGTAGGACACTATTTTCGTGGTCTTTACAACATTATTAAGATCATCAATTTGAGCGAGTTGACTGACGGTGAGAAAAGGATCTATGCCAATCTTGTACGGGCCCAACTGTCATCAGACGAGCTTCTGCTTCTCTTCTATAATTGTTTGAGTGAAGTTGGAGAGAAGTTCTATCCCCTGGCAGAAGAATACAATCTGCTTAAGACAACTCCAACCCGGCAACTTTTGGACAAGCAACACAAAGACCTTTATCCTCAAACTACTTTTAACTTCAATTAGCATATGCAACTCTCCCACAACTGGTTACAACACTACATCAAATTCAAGTTCACTCCCGAAGAGCTGAGCGAGAAGCTCACGATGCTCGGCCTCGAGGTCGAGAGCTACGAGCGCTTAGGCGAGAAGTACAATGGCTTTGTCGTCGGCAAGGTGCTTGAGACTGAGAAGCATCCGAACGCAGACAAACTCACAGTCTGCAAAGTCGATGTCGGCAAGGAAACGCTGCAGATCGTTTGTGGCGCGCCAAATGTCGCCGCGGGACAAACGGTTGCGGTCGGAATTGCGGGCGCCGTTGTGCCGAAGAACCAGCACGATCCGAACGGCAAGCCGTTCACGTTGTCGAACGTCAAACTGCGCGGCGTCGATTCGTTCGGCATGATCTGCTCGCAGTACGAATTGGATCTCGGTACAGACAAAGATGGCATCCTCATCCTCGACTCCAAAGCTAAAGTCGGCCAGTCACTCGCGTCGTATCTCGGACTCGACGATATCGTGTACGAAATCGGCATCACGCCAAACCGGCCCGACCTGTTGAGTCACTTCGGCGTTGCGCGTGAGATCGGGATCCTCGTCAAGAAGCAGCCATCGTTGCCGAAGGTGCGACTGAAAGAATCGAAGACGCCCATCAGCAAACTTTTTTCTGTCAAGGTCATCGACAAGGTAAATTGTCCTCGCTTCGCAGTCCGCATGATTCGAGGCGTGAAGATCGCGCCATCGCCTGAGTGGCTGCAGAAGGCGTTGCAATCTGTCGGGCTTCGACCGCGCAACAACGTTGTTGACGTAACGAACTACGTTATGTATGAGTGCGGCCATCCGATGCATGCGTTTGATTACGCGAACCTGAAGGGAAAGAAGATTGTCGTCCGACAAGCAGGCTTGGATTCCGAATCCCGGTCGAGGAAAAAGTTCGTGACGCTCGATGGAAAGGAACACGAACTTGCTGCTGACGTAGTGATGGTGTGCGACGGTGAACGCGAGGTGTCCGTCGCCGGAATTATGGGAGGAGAAAACTCTGAAATCTCCGATTCAACCACCGACATTGTCCTCGAAGCGGCATACTGGAATCCATCGAGCATCAGGCGAACTGCCAAGGCGCTTGGCATCCAATCCGACGCGTCGTATCGCTTCGAACGCGGCGCCGATCCGAACGCGCCATTGTATGCCCTTGATCGCGCTGCTCAGTTGATTCTTGAGCTTGCCGGCGGTGAATTGCTCAAGGGCCGAATCGACATCTACCCAAAAAAGATCAAAGAGAAAATCGTCTCTGTGCGTACGAGCCGCTGCAATGAAGTTCTCGGCACTTCGTTGACGACTCCTCACGTGACTGATCTCCTCCGCAGACTGGAAATCAAAAAGGTGAAGGGATCGAAGGACGTGACGTTCTTCAGTGTGCCAACATATCGCGTCGATCTCGATCGTGAGATTGATTTGATCGAGGAAGTTGCGCGGGTGTTCGGCTACAACAACATCGAAAGCAAAACGATCTCATCGATTGACTTCGACCATCCGTTTGGAAAAGAGATTCTGTCTGATCGCATTCGCGAAAAGTTGGTCGGGTTTGGATATCAGGAGGCGCTCTCGATCTCGCTGCAAAGTGAGGCAACCGCAAAACTCGGCTCACCGACTCCGATTGCGCTGCTCAACCCGCTGGGACAGGAGATGTCAACAATGCGCACGACGCTGATTCCAGGACTGCTGGAAGCTGCGGCGCGGAATCAGAGCTACGGCAGCAACGATCTTCAGCTCTTCGAGATAGGGCACGTCTTCTCCGAAAGTGCTGAGGGTCAGCTGGTTGGCAGCGTGATGGAAGAGGAGCGTATGGTACTGCTTGTTTCGGGGCAGATTGAGCCGGGATACTGGCAAGGCGAGCCGCGCAAAGCGAACATCTTCTTTCTGAAGGGAGAAGTTTCTGATTTACTTGATGCATGCGGGCTTGACAGTTGGCGGTTTATTTATTATTCTACCAGCGAAACTTTAGCTGATAATCCTATCTTCGTTGAAATCAATGGAAGCTCAGCTGGGTTCTTGGGGAAAGTGAAGGAAGACGTCTGCAAGATGTTTGGCTTCGAGGGTGACGCCTTTGTTGCTGAATTGAAGTTGCCACTTCTCGAGTCACAACGCGTTAAGGAATACAAAACGCTTCCTCGCTTTCCGGTTGTCCGGAGAGATGTTGCATTTGTTGTCGATGCCGCGGTGAGTGCCGAAGCGATCGAGCAATGCATGAAGGGAGGAGGCAGTTCGTTGCTGCGCGCAGTCGACGTGTTTGATGTGTATGCGGGACCGAATCTTCCGGACGGAAAAAAGAGTGTTGCGTTCACGCTTTCCTTGCTGTCCGACGAGAAGACATTGATGGAGCAGGAGATCGAAACGGAAGTGCGGCGCATCGTGAAGCGTGTCGAGCAACAGTTGGGCGCTGAACTAAGAAGCAATTAACACTCACGAGACATCATAAGGCTCTTGCGTGGATCAACTCGCCAACATCGAATCGCAGATCAAAACGTTGTGGGAGAAAGCACAGCAAGCTGGTGATGTTATTAACAGATTGCGTGAAGAGCGGCATCAGTTGCAGACGAAGGTAGATCAACTGGAACAGGAGCTTGGTCGCCTGCGTTCTGAACTACGGACGAGGGAACAGCAAGTTCAGAATCTCTCTGCAACCGAGTCGAAGGGAGCGCCGGCGTTTTCGAACGGCGAAAAGGAGCAGCTCACAGCGAAGGTGAAAGAACTGCTTGCCCGTATCGATGCATACTTGTGAGTCAGCAGTGTAATGCGGACTGAGGTCGGTTACAGTATCTGTCATTCTGAGGTCATACGATGGGAACAGATAGAAAAAGCATCAGAGTAAAAATCTTTGGGTCTGAGTACCCGTTGCGCGGCGAGAGCGAAGACTTCACGCGACGGGTAGCTACCTATGTTGATGAAATGATTACGACCATTCACAACAAAATACCCGAGCAACCTACGCTGACCGTCGCTGTTCTATCTGCGTTGAATATCACGGAGGATCTTTTCAAGGAACGCGAACGATCGAAGGCCATGGGACTTGCGCTCGAAAGTGAAATCAGCAAACTGAATAATTTCTTCGATGCGTGCCTGCAGGAACACTAACCCGTGTCATTCAACGAAAGGATATACACCATCGCTATGACATAGCAGTCGCGTTCGGACAACGAGTAGTCCGCACCGTCAGCCGTTTCAAACATATTATAAAGAACCAACATTTTTTATAATGGGAGCCCGACTCGTGGGCGTTGATTACACGCCTTATCCTGGTTCGTAAGGACAGGATTCTTGCGATAACATTCTCCCTCCGGGGAGGACGAGCGAGAGCGGGGAAGTAAAAGGCGTTCAGGCGAGCCCCCACAATGTTTGACAAAGAGGTTCTTTACTAATTGACTCTTTTGGTACGGCTGTGCAGTGCGGATTTTTGTTTTTGGTTTCACCTGTAGCACCTGTTCTCTGACTTAATTATGATAACTGGAGGAAGTATGGACACTTATCTACTTGTTCCGCTGGTTCTGCTTGCGTGCGGGATAAGTTTCTTCATCGGGTGGTTTCTCAACCAGAGAAGTGGGCACAACAAGCTCAGCTCGGCGACAGACCGTGCGGGCAAGATTCTGGCAGATGCAGAGAAGGAAGCGGAGACGATCAAGCGTGAAAAGCTTCTCGAAGTAAAAGATGAGTGGTATTCAAAGAAAAAGGAATTCGACTCTGACGTTCAAAGTAAACGCAACAAGCTGCAGGCTCAGGAAAAAGCGCTCAATGGTCGTGAAGAGAACATCGATCGAAAAGTTGAACTGATCAACAAGAAGGAGCGTGAACAGAGTCAGTTGAAGCGATCACTGGAGGAAAAGGATCGGCTGCTGCAGGGCCGCCAGACGGAGTTGGACCAAATGATTGCAGAAGAGAATAGCCGGCTGGAGCGGGCCTCAGGGCTTTCGCGCGAAGAAGCGAAGCGCATTCTGATGGAAAACCTCGCGAACGATGCGAAGACCGAAGCGGCGCACATGCTGAAGGAAATTCGCGACAAAGCCCGCGACGACGCCAAGAAGGAAGCGCAGAAACTTATTGTGCACGCCATTCAGCGCACTGCAGCCGATCATTCGGTCGAGACGACGGTCAGCGTGCTGAATATCCAGAGCGATGAAATGAAGGGACGCATCATCGGGCGGGAGGGGCGCAACATCCGCGCATTTGAAGCCGCAACCGGCGTTGATGTGATTGTGGATGACACGCCTGAAGCGGTGATCCTCTCGGGCTTCGATCCGTTCCGCCGCGAAGTTGCTCGCGTTGCGTTGGAGCGATTGATCGCCGATGGCCGCATTCATCCGACTCGCATTGAAGAGATTGTCGAGAAGGTTCGCACCGAGCTTGAAGAAGATGTGCTGAAATCGGGCGAGAACACAATGCTTGAGATTGGACTGCATGGCGGGCACAAAGAAATCCTGAAGCTGGTTGGAAAGATGAAGTACCGATCAAGCTACGGGCAGAACATGTTGCAGCACAGCGTTGAAGTCGCGTTCCTCACCGGCATGATGGCCGCAGAGCTGGGCCTCGATTCGAATCTGGCAAAGCGAGCCGGACTGTTGCATGATATCGGCAAGTGCGTCGATAAGTCGATTGAAGGACCGCACGCATTGCTCGGCTACGAAATCGCGAAGAAATACGGTGAGCATTACGTTGTCGCCAACGCGATCGGCTCACATCACGACGACATTCCGATGGAGTCTCCGATTGCCGCGCTGGTTCAGGCCGCCGACGCAATCAGCGGCGCGCGACCCGGTGCGCGACGCGAATCGGTCGAAGGCTATGCGAAGCGACTCGAAAAGCTGGAGACGTTTGCCAATTCCTTCCAGGGCGTCGAGAAGACGTACGCAATTCAAGCGGGCCGCGAGGTTCGCGTCGTTGTTGAGCCGACACGCGTCGATGATGCGCTGGCAGATCAGCTCGCGCATGATATCGCCGCGAAAATCCAGCAGGAGATGGAGTACCCCGGACAAATCAAAGTCACAGTCATACGGGAGTTTCGCTCGACTGCCATTGCTAAGTAATCGGAAGGGATGAGGTCAGACTCATCCCTTTCTTCTTCTTACCTCTGTGAAAAAGAAATCATCCGAGAATTCCTTTCTACGAATCGGCCTCACCGGCGGCATCGGGAGCGGGAAGAGCATTGTGTGCTCTCAATTCGCACAGCTTGGGCGAACAGTTCTTTATGCTGACGAGATTGCGAGAGAGCTGACGGACACGGACGGCGCAATCAAGACCGCGATCAGAAAGGCATTCGGCGACGCGGTGTTTCTCGATTCCGGTTTGGTGAACCGGAAGGCTCTCGCAGGCATCGTATTCGGAAACGAACTCCGGCGGAAGAAACTGAATCAGATCATCCATCCGCGAGTGTTTCAGGCAGTCGAATCTGCGATTGCGAACCTCTCTGAGGCACGCAAGAATCCGTACATCGTGATCGAAGCCGCGCTCATTTTTGAAAGCGGCATGGACAAACAACTCGACTATGTCGTGGTTGTGAACGCCGATGAAGAACTTCGCATTCAGCGAATCATGGCCCGCGACGGCATCTCGCGCGACGAAGTGCTTGCACGGATGCGTTCGCAAATGGATATCACGCAAAAGCTGAAGCTGGCTGATTTCGTAATCGAGAATGATGGCTCCGAAGCAGAGCTTCTGGCACGAGCGAAATTCCTGGATGCTCTCTTCTCCAGCATTTCGACAGGAAAACGATAGTCGCTTCAATCGATGAAGCGCTGAGGGTTGCATAAGAGGTTGAAATCTGATATTTTTGGTCGCCAACCTAAGCTGTTCATAACCTTTCACAAATAAGGAGGTATCATGAACACCACCCTCAAGACCAAATTCATCAACATCGTGTTGTTGCTTCTCATCGTGCTCTGTGCAGGCTGTTGGAGCTATTGTGGCTGTTGAGCTGAGCGCCGAAGGCGCACACAATCTGTAAAGCAATTCCATCACAAACATCCAGGAGGAACAATGAAACGCTTAGTCATCATCTTGTTGTTGCTGTGTGCAGTGGAACCGGCGCTGAGTCAGGCCAAGTGGGGAGGCATTGCTCGACAGATCGCGATGGGTGGAGCAAATGCCGGATCGGGTCTCATCCTCAATCCTTTTGTGTGGGAAGACCCGGCCTATCTGTTGTTGAACCCCGCATATCAAACGATGTACAAAGATTATGTGTGGATGAATATCAACGGCGGACTCATCACGGGACTGACGAGTTCATTCAACGGCTACGGTCATCAGAGCGCCGGCTTGAACGTTGCGCTCAATGATCAGGTCACCGTTGGCGCTGTGCTGAGCTACGATCCTTCGGCGGCGAACACCGTAGGCGGTTTGATTGCCGGAACAGGCGGACTTGGATTCAACGCGCCATCAGTTTCGATTCTGCAACGCAGCCCGCAAACGATGCCGCAAATTCAGAACGTGTGGGAGGCGCTTGTTTCGTACGATGGTAACGGAATCGATCTTGGATTCGGCTTCATGTATGGCAACGCGAAGAACGAATCCAACGTGACCCAAACATTCCAAACGAGTACAGGATCGAGCAACGCCGAAGTTTCCTCGCGGATGTTCGGATTTAGAGCCGGAGGTATTTTTGATCTCGGCAGCGGCAACTTCGTCGAGGGCGCATTCTCCTTCCGCACCGACAAGGCCACCGACAAATTCTCGACGACGACACCGACTGCAACAACAAACGGAGGAGAATACTCAGCCAGCGGCACCGAGCTGCAGGTGAACGGTCGTGTGAAGCTGAAGATGTCGAATCGCTTGAGCCTCATTCCGTACGCCGGCTTTGCAACCCTCTCCGGCGAACCGAAAGAAGACACGAAGCCGACTTCTGCAACTGCCGCGACAACACGTTCGATCAAAGCATCGGCAACCTTGTTCTCCGTGGGCGTTGGCCCCGAGTATCGAACACCCGACGTTTACCTGGCGGCAGGTGTGAGCTTTACGACGGCAAAAGGAAAAATTGAATACAACAAGACCGCCGTGACGACACCAACAGGAACAATCCCCGACACGTCCATCACACTCACCTCCACCTACACGGCAATCCCCGTGTTCAACATTGGAGGCGAATGGTGGTTCACGGATTGGCTTGCCGGTCGTGCGGGTTACTACCGATCGCTCGGAAGCAACACAACGAAGTCTGAGGGTCGCGCGAACAACGGCGCCTCCACGTTCACGAGCGAAGTGATCACGACTGCTCCGACAAGCAATGTGCTGTGGAATGCCCTCAATGAGTTCGCAGTAGATGGACTTGTGACGTTCGGTGTGGGATTCCGGTTTGGCAATTTCTCGCTCGACGCGACGGTGAGCGAAGAAGCACTGCGTCGCGGCTTTGGGTTGATCGGCGCGCAAGACAACATCAACTCGTTCGGGTACATGAACGCGAGCTACAGCTTCCACTAAGCATCACGACTATTGATTCAGACGAGGGCGACTTGGTTTCAGGTCGCTCTCGTCGTTTATGGAGGTACAAGTCTTATGGGCAACCGGCAGGCAGGCGGTCGCCCATCGTCGCTGACCATTGACCATTGATCGTTGACCATTGATCGTTGATCGTTGTTCGTTGACTCGGTTAAGAATTCACTTTGATCCTGGAGAATCTCGACGAGTCGAGACTTTGTGTGTGCACTTGTTCGAAGGGGAATCTCCAGCCTTATCGGTGGTGCGCGGTTTTCATTTCTTTCCACTTTGTTCGTATCTTCAGTCTGACTAAAACCAAATTCACTGAATACTGAATGACTCATCGCTTCGATTTTCTTGTAATCGGTACAGGCATTGCCGGACTCTCTTATGCACTGAAAGTCGCCGAGCTGGGCACAGTCGGCATCATCACGAAGAAGGAACGTGCTGAATCAAACACGAACTACGCGCAAGGAGGCGTCGCGGCAGTCATGTCGAAGCTCGACTCATTCGATCTGCACATCAAAGATACACTGGCGACGGGCTGCGGACTGAGCCACCGCGATGCCGTTGACGTGTTGGTGAAGGAGGGGCCAACGCGCCTGCACGAGTTGGTTGACATCGGCGTGGAGTTTACACGCAAGCCCGACGGCGAGCTTGATCTGGGACGCGAAGGCGGCCACTCGATCAACAGGATTGTACACTCGCGCGACTTGACTGGCCGCGAGATTGAGCGCGGGCTGATCGCAAAAACCACCGGGCATCCTCGCATACGGACATTCGAAAATCACACGGCGATCGAGCTGCTGACGAACCATCATACGGTGCAGGCGCAAGCGCTCGACCACGGGAATATTCAATGCTGGGGCGCTTATGCGCTGGATGAACGCGGACGCCGCGTGGACACGTTTGTGCTACTCACCCCCGGGGTGACCAACGACGGCACATTCGGCGCCATCAGCTTCCGCGGCATGCCCGGAGCCAACGCGTTCCTGCAGGATGGCAACGACACCAC
>JACRFA010000154.1 GCA_016218065.1 Ignavibacteriota bacterium
ATGCCACAGTCATTCCCGTTGCTGGCGGTCTATCCGAATCCATTCAACCCAACAACGACTATCAAATACCAAGTACCAGAAGTCAGAAGTCAGAGGTCCGACGTCCTCGGTCATTGGTCTTCCGTCAGTTTACGGGTCTATGATGTTCTCGGTCGCGAAGTTGCAACGCTCGTGAACGAAGTGAAAGAACCGGGCGAATACTCCGTGCAGTGGGATGCTGAGGGACTCGCGAGCGGCGTGTACGTGTGCCGGATGAAAGCGGGAGATTTTGTCGCGACACGAAAACTCATTCTCAGCAAATAGTGGAAAGACTGCCATGCGTTGAAAACTAAGAAACTCATGCTCATTAACTGACGTTACGCAGCAGATGTGCTCTTCTTTGGGGGATACCCTCACCTTTAATCCCTCTCCCGTGGGGAGAGGGACTTTCTCGGGCAGGCCTACGGCTCGTAGAGGGACGAAGGTCTATCAAGGCAAAACACAACAATCTCAGTTTGCGTAAGTTCAGTTATCCCTTATGTAAAATCAAACGATCATCACTCATCTGTTGGAACATCATGAAAACCTCTCGCGCCATTTCCTTCTTTGCATTGCTGATCATGCTAACATCTTCTCTGCACGCGCAGCCGTATTGTCCTCGACCTGAACGCGGCGATCCACTCTCCCGACGGCGAACCGACATCGACACAAATAACGTTCGCACAACAGTCAATAACTTCGGAATCCTCGGCCGAACCGGAGGCCAGGGAATTCCATTTGAATGGCCCCGAAATAGCGGACGGATGTACCTCGCGCTTTCTGCGGCCTTCGTGGGCGGTGAAGTCGTTGGACCGACGGGCGATACTATCCGCATTGTGGACATGCCATCGTACCGAACCAATCCAGCAACCGGCAACTCCTGGAATTTCGAGCCGGTGCCACAATACTTGCGCTCGACATCATCGGAAATCGCGCGGAGCGACGATCCTGCTTCGTGGCCATCAATCTGGCCCGACAAGATGAACGATCCGACTGACCCGGGCTGGCCCGGATCGTGGAATGGAATTCTAGGGAAGAATCAATTCACCAACGGCACAGAAGTATATTACCACTACTCCGACGACAGATACAATCGCCATCGCTTCTATCCGGACTCGGCTGATACGAACAGACGCGGGCTCGGCATCATCGTGAGTGAGCGAGTGCTTGAGTTTCGTGGCCTGTTTCTGGACGATGCGATTATTGTCGTTACCGAGATCAACAATGTCGGAACGCGTCCGATCTCCAAAGCAGGCATCACACTCTGGATTCCTGATTTTGTTGGTGGGGATGGCGACTCGTATGATGATTTCCCAGGATACGATTTGGCGCGTCGTATCGTGCAATGCAACGATAGAGATGGCTATAGTTCATCGCCTGCGTTCATTGGCGCAAGGGTGGGAACGCCGACACTCGTGTTTGCGCAGAGTCCGAACAACATTGGTATCAGCAACATTCAGTATATCCCTGCTGGGGCCATCAACTTCAATCAAGCGCCCGATAGTTTCTATTGGAATACATTCATGCGGCCCGGGTCCTATGTAGATCCGTCGCTCATTGGTGCGGGAGAGTTTGATCTGTTTGTCTCTCATTCATACTTCCCGCTTCCCGTGTGCACACCCCAACGCTTGACGTACGCATGGGTGTTCGGCAGCGACTCTCTCGACGGCAAACGAAAAGCCGAATACGTGAGAAGTTTCATCAACGGCGGATACAGAATGAACACCGTGCAGGTGGGCATTTCGTCTCCCACTGTCGGATCAACAGTCTCGGGGAATATCCCTATTCAATGGACAACAATTCCGAACAGACAATCACTGCGCGTTGATCTCTACGCGAGCACCGATTTCGGAGACACATGGAAGGCGATCGCTGTCAATGAGCAAAATGACGGCTCGTACAACTGGAACACGCTTGTTTCTCCCGATGGCATCTTCAACAAACTTCGCATCGTCGCGTACGATTCTCTCGGCATCGGCCACACGACGATGGATACAACATTCACGATCAATAATCCGCAACAACCTGCAGCGCCACAAATCCGCCTCGATAGAACTCTGAGCGGAGGTGTTTACCAGGGCGCCTTGCCTGTTCGCTGGATCGCCGGCGACGCCGACGGCGAGTTGTTCAGCATCGATCTCTCGTATGGATTGACGCTGAGCCAATCAACCACCTACTCGATTGCGACCGGATTACCCAACTCGGGCGCTTACAGTTGGAACACGGAACTTGCACGCAACTCAAAGAGCGTTTTCCTGCGAGCAAGGGCGTACAACGCTCTGAGTTCACGCGACTCGTTGAGTCAACCATTTGAAATTCGTAATCCCCGCTACGGGCTTAGTGACACGGCGTTCTCGCATCGTCAAACAGTAGGCACTGGCATGCTGCGCTCCGTCATTTTCAATCCATCGCAAGTAACTGGGCACGCGTACAAAGTGCAATTCGATAGCGTAGCCGGGACCAACAGGCGCAAGCTCGATCTCTACGATGAAACGACGGGCACGTTGTTGCGTTCTGCTGAATATCTGAACGCCAGGTTCGCGCCGTGGGAAATTGTGAGTGCCGACGGATTCGCCATTCAGATGGGGAATGATTCGACCATGGTGGACACGAGCAGGACGAAATGGAATAATACTGATATCAAGCGGACGTACTTCGAACTTTGGCATGAAGGGGATTTTGGATTTCCGGAGCCAGCGGACTACATAATCGAAATCGGAAATGTCGGCATTGGAAGATCAGATAGCGCGTACCTTAGCTGGATCGAGTTCCCTCCGAAAGACGTCAACTTCAGAATCTGGAATACTACGACGCAGATGTTGACACATTTTGCTTTTCTGGAACAAGATGGCAACGATGGAAGACTTACCGCAGGGGTGATGTCCGACGTGATAGCTCTCTTGAAATGGGATGCGACTTCCGGTTGGGTTCCGACTTGGGAAGTTTACCTGATGAGAGAGAGTTCAATGAGAAATCCCGCCCCGGGCGACACGTTTGTCGCGAGGCTCTTCAAATCATTCCAGCCCGGCGATTTCTATCGCTTCACCGCCGTCACAGGGAATCTTCTGACTGTGAAGCGGAACGACGGCCCGACGACTTTTTCGTTGGGACAGAATTATCCCAACCCGTTCAACCCGATAACAACCATTCGATTCACCATCCCCGTAGGGACGGGGCATGTCCCGTCCCTACTGAAGGTGTATGATGTGTTGGGAAGGGAAGTCGCGACGCTCGTGAACGAAGAGAAAGAGCCGGGGACGTACACCGTGCAATGGAACGCAGCGGGCTTTGCGAGCGGCGTGTATTTCTATCAGTTGAAGTCAGGAAGTTCGATTATCTCAAAGAAGTTGGTCTATTTGAAATAGGTTCCCGCTGCCCCTTGAGCACCACCCGGTAGGCCGACGCTTTCTGGTCTCAACTACGCGCGGGTAGATTTGTCGAGACGAAAAAACTGATTATTCGATGACCAAGGAGGACTATTTTGAGCAAAGCATTTGGTACGACGACCCTGATTATTCTTAGCGCGTTCTGCTCAACATTCGCCGCGGCGCAATCCGGTTGGCGTGCGCTCAATTCCGGCGCCACGGCCAATCTCACGGCCGTTCACTTCGTCGATACGAGCACCGGCTACGTTGTCGGGGCCGCAGGAACGATCCGGAAGACAACCAATGGCGGAACAAGCTGGTCGAGTGTTTCGCCGCCCGGACTCACGACGAATCTGAACGGCGTGTACGCGTTCGCTGATTCCGCGGGTCGAGTAGTTGTTGTTGGAAACGGCGGCGTGATTCTGCTGACGACAAACGGCGGCGCGAACTGGACGACCGTTACGTCCGGCGTAACAGTCAACCTCTATTCCATATCTTTTTCTTCATCGGTCGGGATAAGCGGAGGTGCGTCGCAAAGCATCGTGCGCTCAACCAACGCGGGTACGTCGTGGCTCGTCGCGCGAAGTGGATTCTTCGGCGGCGGATTCTGGGGCGCGATGATGCTGAGCAGCGAGATCGGATTTGTCGGAGGCGAGAATTCAATCTTCCAACCATTTCTTGGGAAAACCACCGATAGCGGAGCGAACTGGACATTCACGCCCTTCTACCTCGATAGCAATGAAGGGCGGGTGTACGCGGTGGAATTCACGGATGTATCGCGAGGATATTTCTCGTGCAGTGTGTGGGATGGACGAGGCGCCATTGCTCGAACTACTGACGGCGGAATCACCCGAGCGTCGACCTTCTTTCCTCAGCCATTATATGATATTCACTTTCCGACCTCCGGCGCAAGTCAGGTCGGCTACGCGGTCGGCGCGGGCGGCCAGATTGTAAAAACGGCTGACGCAGGAAACGCGTGGCAATCCCAATCGAGCGGAACCTCGTCGACGCTGCGCGGTGTACACTTTCTCGATTTCAACACCGGCTTCGCGGTCGGCGATGGCGGCGTGATTTTGAAAACGACTTCCGGCGGGATAATCGTGGGTGTTGATGAAAACGATCCGTCGTCTCCGCAAACGTTCGCGCTGCATCAGAACTATCCCAACCCGTTCAATCCGACAACGGAGATCAGATATCAGACGTCAGAAGTCAGGTACGTTTCACTCAAGGTGTACGACCTTCTCGGTCGCGAAGTCGCAACGCTGGTAAATGAGGTGAAGCCGCCGGGAACGTACACGGTGCAATGGGACGCGTCGAACCAAGCGAGCGGCGTGTACTTTTACCAACTGCGTGCAGGAGGATTTGCCGAGACAAGGAAACTCATTCTTGAAAAATGATCACGGAGTTCACTATGAAGAAGCTCGTCCTGCTGGCCGTCATTGCTCTTGGATCCGATGGGTTCGCTTATGACGCAACGACACAACCAAATTGCTTCTACGCAAATGTTCTGTCACGATCATCTGTTGAAGTTCATTTTCATTGTGCGCTCATCTCGCAACATAATCTGTATGGATTTGTTTTCGAGCGTAGAAGCGAACGGGAAACGTCGTTCACGGAGTTACCAAATAGTTTCTGTCCGGCGCCGTCGCCGCCCATTCCGCCGAACTGTGTGTACACCGATAACACTGTGCAGCCCGGCACATGGTATTATCGCTCACTGCAATTCGACCTGGATGGAACAAAAAACCCGATCGGCGCACCGATTCGGGTTGACGTACTCGACACGAGCCTTACGCTCATACGTCCGATCGACGGCGAACAGTGGCCGGCAGGCTCGACGCAGCGTATAGTCTGGAGTGCGATGAACATTGATAGCATCGCAGTCTATTTCTCTACCAATGGCGGAATCACATGGACTCTTTGGAGAACGCCGTTTCCCGCACATCCTGAATCGCTTGCATTCGTTGTTCCCGCGTATCCCTATAACTGCAACTACGCGTTCAGGGTCTCGGCAACAACCGGCGGATTCTCTGATGCATCTACCTTCTGCATCGTTCCGCCGGACTTGGGATTTTGGCGTGAACAAGCCACCGGAACAACCGCACATCTCTTTGCAGTAAGAGCGGTGAACGCAAGTGTCGCATGGGTTGCCGGAACCGGCAGAGCAGTTCTTCGAACAACGAGCGGCGGCAACACGTGGACGTCTGTCGGAGGAGGCGCGATTGATGGAGATGTGTTTGCGATGGATGCGGTGAACGGTGATACCGCTCTGGTCTCGACGACTCCGGCTGCAACGTTCATCTATCGGACGGCGAATGGCGGCGTTAGCTGGTCACAAGTATTTAGTCAGCAAAACGGATTGCTAAATGGAATTCGAATGCTCGACGCCATGAACGGCATAGCGGTTGGCGATCCCGTAGGAGGGAAATGGACGGTCGTGAGAACATTGAACAGCGGAGCAAGTTGGTCGCGCATTGCGACCGAGCCGCCACAGATAGGGGCCGAGTTTGGATGGACAGGCTCGCTCGCAACGTTTGGAACAACACGTATCTGGTTTGGAACAAACAACTCAATAATCTATCGCTCAACTGACTTGGGCGCAACATGGATGGCGGCAACAACCCCGGTTACTAACATTCAAGCGATATGGTTCAACAGCTCTATGATGGGCTTGGCTTCCGGAAGTTCAACGATGATGATCCGTACTACTGACGGAGGGCTGAACTGGTCAAGTCTGTCGGCGCCTTGTGCGTTCACGTCTCTCACCGGACTTCCGGGAACTCGAAAGTTTTGGGGTGTGTGCAGTTCCGGCATCTTTTATTCTTCTGACAGTGGCAGTACGTGGACGTCGAATCCGCCCCACGGGTATTCAGCGACAGGACTCTCGGTAATCTCAATAACTGGATCTTCCCCGTGGGTGTCCGGCTGGGCCGTCGGCATTGCGGGGAAGACAGTGCACTATCAACCCGTGGTGGATGGCGCACCGACAACCCCGGCGAGAATTCCGGAACATTTCATGCTGCATCAGAACTATCCCAACCCGTTTAATCCAACAACAACAATTCGATTCACCGTTCCGGTCAATGTAGGGACGGGGCCCGCCGGAATAGCTTTGGCGGGCAGGCATGCCCTGTCCCTTCGTGTGTACGACGTGTTAGGCCGAGAAGTCGCAACGCTGGTAAATGAAGTGAAAGAACCGGGAACGCACGCGGTGACGTGGGATGCATCGGGCTTCGCGAGCGGGATGTATTTTTGCCGACTCACATCCGGTCAGTTTGTACAAACAAAAAAGACAATTCTCATAAGGTGAATTCAATATGAAACGGCTAATGCTCATTGTGCTTCTCAATTCTTTTTTCGTACCTGTCGATTCTTTTTCGCAACAACAAAATTGGTTCTGGCAAAATCCCCGTCCACAAGGAAACTGGCTTTGCGGAAGTTTTGCAATTGACAGTTCAACATTTGTTGCTGTTGGGAGTAGCGGTACCATTATTAAAACAACTAACAAAGGTCTGAACTGGATGACCTTGAGTGGAAATACAAATACTCAGCTCTGGAGCGTTTATTTTAAGAATGGTTCAAGTGGTATTGTTGTAGGCGACGAAGGTTTGATACTCAGAACTGAAGACGGCGGAGTTAGCTGGACTACAATAGCCTCTCCTGTTAGTTCATCATTGAGATCAGTTTTCTTTGCTAATGATTTAACCGGATTTGCTGTCGGAGACCAAGGCTCGATAGTGAAGACTACGAATGGTGGAAGTACCTGGTTCCAACTTAGCAGTGGAGTTTCGACCTTGCTCTATGCAGTATTCTTTGTTGATTCCCAAATAGGATGGGTGGTTGGAAATAGCGGCTTAGTTTTGAAAACCACAAATGGCGGTAGTCATTGGATTCAACAAGCTTCAGGTATAACCAATGATCTCACAGGCGCTTTCTTTTTTGATTCGCAGACTGGATTTGCTGCAGGGTCCTTAGGTAAAATGATCAAGACCACCGATGGCGGCGCTTCCTGGATGTCTTTGCCCACCCTCATAGGAGTGACTTGGCGCTCTATCGAATTTGCAAACAACCTTGTGGGGTATGTTTGTGGCGAGAATGAAAATTACCTGAAGACAACAAATGGGGGTGCAACGTGGAGCTATTACCTGGGACCACCCATTGGCGGAATTTCTTTTTCTTCAGTCTCCTTCGCCAATTCACTAAATGGTTGGATGTGTGGCAGCTATGGAAGGATAATGCGCACGACAGATGGGGGAAGTACCTGGAATTATATTTCCAACGGTTCATATAACGATTTCTACTGCATCTGCTTTGCCGGTTCATTAACCGGCTATATTGGTGGGTACGAAGGAAACTATTTGAAGACAACTGACGGCGGGCTAAGCTGGACAGAAAAAATAATTCCAAGTTTCGTTTTGGATATTTCTGAATTCTGTTTTCATAGCCCGGATTCAGGCTGGGCAGTTGGTGGTTATGGAAAACTGTTTAGAACAACCAATGGCGGAAATTCCTGGATACAAAAATATCCGGGCTTAACGCGTACTTTGAATGTGGTTACATTTCCAACCAAGACTACGGGTTATGTTCTTGGCGAGTATGGAATAATCCTCAAGACCACTGATGGAGGAGACAATTGGTCGTCAATATCCTCAGCAAATACGAATCATTTTATGGACGCGCACTTCCTCAATGTGTCCACAGCTCTTGCCGTTACAAGTTGGGGATACATCCTCAAAACTACCGATGGATGTCAAAGCTGGAATACCGTACATCATCTGTCGAACAACGTTGTAATAGCTTCGATAGCTTTTTCTGATGACCGGATTGGCATTGCGGTCGGAAACCAATTCGGTCCAAATCAGAATAAGATCTATAGAACGACTAATGGCGGCGATAGCTGGGACGTAACAACATTAGGAGAAACTCCACTACAAGAAGTCTATTTTGTCAATTCACAAAAAGGGTGGATTGTTGGGAATAGCGGAATTCTCTATGTGACGGAAAATGCCGGTCAGAGTTGGATTCAGCAGAACACCAAGTGCTTCAATAACCTCGAAGCCGTTTATTTTAGAGATTCAAACACGGGATGGATTGCAGGACTCGGCGGCACAGTCATGAAAACAACAAATGGAGGAACGTCATTTGTTGAAGATGATGAACATGAAAACGCACCAAGTGGGTTCTCTCTTTCGCAAAACTATCCAAATCCGTTCAACCCATCAACAAATTTGTCATTTGTCATTGGTCATTCGTCATTTGTTACCCTAAAAGTTTACGACATTCTCGGAAGAGAAGTCGCAACGTTGGTGAACGAAGCGAAAGCGCCGGGAACACACTCGGTGCAGTGGAATGCGTCAGAGTTTTCGAGTGGCGTGTACTTCTATCGGTTGAAAGCCGCAGACTTTGTGGATGTGAAGAGAATGATCCTACTTCGATAGGAACGGACTCGAGTGCGTTCCTCTCAGATTATTGAAAGGAGCTTCGATATGCGATTACACAGGTTTCTTGCAGTGCTGTTCCTTCTCGCAATCCTGAGGTCCAGCTCATCAGCACAAATCCCGCGCGCACTTTCTTATCAGGGCGTGCTCACCGACAGTCTTGGAAATCCCAAACCGGATGGTGCGTACTCCTTCACATTTCGGCTCTATGAATCCGCAGCCGGAGGCGCACCAATCTGGATTGAACCAAAGACACTCATTGTAACTCGCGGTCTGTTCCATACTGTTCTGGGAGATCAGGTGGCTTTTGCTTCAGCCATCTCGTTTGCTCGACCGTATTGGCTGAGTATTCAATTGGCAGGCACTCCGGAACTTCTCCCCAGGATATCATTGACCTCATCGGCGTACAGCATCGCTTCCATCCGTTCAGATACGGCGCGCTTTGCTCTCACTGCGCCGCAGCAGGGGTTCGTTGATAGCGCGCGTGTTGCAGGCACGATTCCCAACAACTCGGTGACCACCGCGAAAATCCAGGACGGCGCCGTAACAGGAACCAAAATAGGAACCGGGCATGTGGTGAAGCGCCTCAACGGAATCTCAGATGCAATCACGCTCACGGCGCAAGGCGGCGCAACGATTACCTCGAGCAACGACACAATCACCATCAACGCGGGAAGCGGTGGAGGCGGAACGGGAGTTCAGGGAATCCAGAATACGAACAACACGCTCGATGTCATCAACCCCTCTGGTCCGACTGTCACTGTGAATGTGAAGAACAGCGGCATCACATCCACACAACTCGCGGACAATGCAGTGACCTCGGCAAAGATACTCAACGGCACCATCAGCTTCGCAGACATCGGGCAGAACAGTGCAGCAAGCGGACAGGTGATGAAATGGAACGGCACCACCTGGGCTGCGGCGCCCGATGAGAATGGCGCTGGCGTATTTCTCCCGCTTGGCGGCGGAACACTCTTAGGCCCGATCACGAGCAGCGGTCCACATTCGATTACGATGGGGAAAGCAAACTTCGGTTCCGGCAACACGAATGCAGGCACGCATGCGTTCGTCGCAGGTCAGAACAACTCAGCGGCCGGAGTTGCCTCTTCTGTCGCCGGAGGATTAGGGAACTCCGCATCGATTGACTTGGCATCGGTTGGCGGGGGATCGGGAAATACGGCAAGTGGTTTATCGTCGCGGGTTGGCGGTGGTGAAGGGAACGTTGCCGTTGCCTCAGACGCGACAGTGAGCGGAGGAATTGGCAACTCGGCCTCGGGGCAAAGTGCGGCCATCGGCGGCGGCGAAAACAGTATTGCCTCAGGGAGGGGTTCGGTTATCGGAGGTGGAGGGAGAAATCGCGCGCGGGGAGCATTCTCCGTCGTCGCCGGAGGCGGGGGCGTGCCGCTGAGTGATTCGAATTCTGCACTTGGTGACTATTCCACCATCGGCGGTGGAGTTGGCAATCTAGCGAGAGGTGCAAATTCGATAGTGGGTGGAGGCGGGTATAATATCGCTAGCGGTTCAACCTCAACGATATCTGGAGGTTGGAGTAACGATGCCACTGGTCACTATGCAACTATCCCCGGCGGCGCCGGTAACGAGGCATCGGGTGATGCGTCTTTTGCGGCGGGATATAGAGCTAGAGCGATTCACTCGGGCGCTTTCGTCTGGGGTGACTACTACTCTCAGGTTGATGTTACGTCCGATACGACTGATCAATTCAAGATTCGCGCTTCGAATGGTCTGAATCTTAGCGTGAATGCGGGTAACAGGCCCATCCGCAAGGGTGACCGCTACCGCGACAATGCGATTGTGGCATGGGGAAAAGTGAGCGGTGCAGGCTCGGTCTCTTTAAATGAATTCGGAACTTCTTCTGTCGTCCGCAACAGCGCGGGAAACTACACAATCGTTGTGAAGGTGCTTGCTCAGAATAACAACACGCTTATCCCCATTGCGATAGCAGAAACAGACGCCGCCCCCAACAGCGCAGCGACGGCGCGCATAATCAGTATCAATCAAACTGACGTCAACACGTTCGACGTCTATATCACCAACGGCAATTGGACGCCGACGGACAACGATTTCGTGTTCATCGTAACTGCTCGATAGTGAAAGGAGGTTTTCCATGAACAGAATCGTGTTGATCATCGTTGCTCTCCACCTCGCATCGCCCGTTGCGTTGACTCAGAACGCGAAAGTCTCATGGTCCGCTTTCGACAATGGATTTGCGATACCGTCCGGGGCGAACACAGCAATTTCATCTGCTGCAGGGCAAGTTGCTGTCGGCTTAACGTGGCAGGGCACAGAATTCGTAGAGAGTGGATTCCTCTCCAATCCTTTGTTGAGAGGTGGGTTAGTGAGCGTGAATGAGAACGAGAATCTTCCGCTTGTGTTTTTTCTGAGCCAGAATTATCCAAATCCGTTCAACCCGAGCACGCGCATTCGATTCTCGGTAGCGTCGCGGAATGGGAGACGGGGAGAATCGGAGAAGGTGTCATTGAAAGTGTACGATGTGTTGGGTCGCGAAGTCGCAACGCTGGTGAGTGAAGTGAAAGAACCTGGGAGATACTCGGTACAATGGGATGCTTCGGGGTTCGCGAGCGGCGTGTACTTCTGTCGGCTCCACGTTGGAACTTTCAGCCAGACAAAGAAGATGATCCTGATGCAGTGAGGCGAGGCGTCGTCAAGCTAATTATTGCAACTGAATCCCATTAGCGAAATCACCAACAGGACGAACACATGCACACTGAGTACCGGCGCCTGATAGTAGGCATCCTACTAACGTCACTATTAGTTGTAGGATCGACAGACTGTTCAAAATCTTCCAAAGCCTCCGGCGACGCGAAAGGCCAAACACAACAGAGTCGCGAAGCAAAGGAGGCGACAGGCGATCGCGGCTCAGCCGCACTTGTCATGTTACGCGTGCACGAACCGAACGAACGCGCATTTACGTTTCTCCTTCCGAAGAGCTGGTTGGTCGAGGGAGGCATTACGCGCGTCAATCCGCTTACGGCGGGCGGGCCGATGAATGCCATCGCGGCGAAGCTCGACATCACGGTCAAGCGCGACCATGAAGGAACAGTGATGATTCACTGGCTGCCCGACATGATGTACTTCGATGCTCGCATGTCTCCCGCCGGACAAATGGGACTCTTTCCGCCCGGCAGCAACTATCAGGGCATGTTTGTGTGGCCGTTACTATCTGCTCAGGAGTACTTGTCGCAGAAGGTCTTGCGCGATCTTCACGGCACGCAATCCGGAGTGAAGATTGTCGAGAAGAAATCACTTCCGGCAATTTCCCGCGGCTATCGGCAGCGCGTTGCGAAGCTGATGCCCGGCATGACATTCAGTTACGATGCGGCAACGATGACGGTTAGTTACACGCAAAGGGGCATCAAGTACAAAGAGCGCCTCTTCACCGTAATCGAGAATTGGGGAGAACTGGGTCAGGGGATGTGGGGGAATAAGGAGACCGTCGTCTTTCGCGCACCGGAAAACGAATTCGACAAGCTCGCGCCCATTGTGAGCATGATTCAGAATTCGGTGCGTGTGAATTCTGAGTGGCTTGCCGGCGAGCTGCGCGGACAGGCGCAGCGCGGCGAGATTGTGGCGAAGACGAATGCCGAGATCCAGCGCATCGATCGTGAGATTACCGAACACCGACGCCGGACGAATGAAGAGATCAACAATGACATGTTCCTCACGCTGACCGGACAGGAAGAGTATGTCAATCCTTACACCAACGAGGTCGAACGCGGAACGAATGAGTACAAACACCGCTGGGAGAACGCGAGCGGCGAGATCGTGTATTCGAACGAAGAATACTACGATCCGAACCATGATCGCAAGCTGAACAGAACCGACTTTCGCAGAAGTCCGGTGAGGGAGCGATCTCACTGACTGCTGATGTTACGCAAAACTGAAAAACATGGATTCACCCGGTTTCTTTTTCAGGTTTATGATTTAATCATCTCGCTCATCTCGTCACTACGTGACGAGGGGATGTCTTGCATTTCTCAATGCAGACCATGAATGGTCTGCCTATGTTCATTCCGTCCCTCTGGGACGAGCGTTTACCTCTTTGCTTGCCACGTAGTGGCCGCGCGAAACTAGCCCGACTGAAAAACATGTCACCCGGTTTCTTTTTCAGGTTTATGATTTAATCATCTCGTTCATCTCGTCACTACGTGACGAGGGGGTGTCTTGCATTTCTCAATGCAGACCATGAATGGTCTGCCTATGTTCATTCCGTCACTA
>JACRFA010000160.1 GCA_016218065.1 Ignavibacteriota bacterium
ATGACTCGTTCCTTGATTGATCCTTCTCTGAGCAATCGCTCGCGCAATGTTCCGGCGAGCAGGCCGCATTCGATCGGAGGCGTGTAGAGCTTGCCATCGATCTCAACAACAACATTTGCGATCGTCGATTCAGTGACATCGCCGCGCTCGTTCCACAAAATTACATCATCACAATCGGAAGCAGATGCGAGCGCATCATCATATACTTTTCGAAAAGTGGTCTTATGATAGATAAACGGATTCTGTGAGTCAACAGGAGTTGCAGCCAGCCGAACGCGAAACGGCGAGGAGACCGCCCCGGCATCAATCGTTGCGATGGCGAAGGTTGGCTTTCCATCGCTGTGAAGCACCATGCGAACGCGCTGATCGTTGGAGAACACACGCAAGTCGGTTTGCAGCGTCTTCAGCATTCGATTCAGGAGCGGCTCGTCCAACGGCAAATCGAAATACGCTGCCGAATCTTTCAACCGGGCGAGATGTTCATCCAACAAAAAGAAACCATCGCGCTGCGTAAACAGCATCGTCTCGAACAACTCGAACTGCGGCCACTCCGCTGTGAGCACGCGAGCCTTCGTCAGACACTCCTCATACTCTCCTTCGGAAGTTGAATCCCACACGATTCCTCCTCCGACGCCGTACTCTGCGGTTCCTTTAGCCTTGTCAATGTGAACAGTCCTGATGGCGACATTGAATTGCGCCTTGCGATCCGGCGCGATGAACCCGATTGCGCCGGTGTAAATGCCGCGCGTCGTCGATTCGAGTCCGGCAATGATCTTCATCGTGTTGGCTTTCGGCGCGCCGGTAATCGAGGCGCACGGAAACATCGCGTTCATGATTTCGGAAATCGACGCATCGGTTCTCGCCTCGACGGTCGATGTCATTTGCCACACGGTTGGGTAACGTTCCACATCGAACAATGCAGGCACTCGCACCGTATCCACACGCGCAACGCGTCCCATATCGTTTCTGATCATATCGACAATCATGACGTTCTCGGCCCAGTTCTTTTCTGACCGACGCAGAATCTCTGCGTTTTCCGTGTCCGACTTCAATGTCAGTCCGCGCCGCGTTGTGCCCTTCATCGGGCGGCTCACAAGTCGATAACCGTCAAGCGAGAAGAACAGTTCAGGGGACGCAGAACAGATTGCGAACTCATCTGTCTCAATGAAGGCGCCATGATGCGACGGCTGCGCTTGCGCGAGTTGCAAAAAGAACTCAAACGGATTGCCGACAAACTCCGACCGGAGACGAAAGCTGAAATTGACCTGATACGTATCGCCTTCAGCGATGTGGTGACGGATGCGTGCGATGCATGAATCAAACTCATCTCGAGAAATCGTCGGAGTCCAACTGAGTTTCTGAGAAGAAGCGGAGAGCGGGAGTTCAATTTCTTCGATTCGCTCGAAGAGCCCGAACCAAAGCAGCGGGAACGAGGAGTCTGCATCACGAACGCGCAGCGCTTTGTCGAACGCCGGCGCGGCTTCGTAGCTGAGGAAACCGGCAGCGAAGCAGTTCTTGTCAGCCACCGCAGACTCGACGCGCCTCAACTCACTCGCAACCTTCTCGACTGACGAAGTTGCAATGACGTCAATCAGTTGATGGAATCGAACCCAGCGCCGAGCGGCGGAATCGTAGATGCAAACAGTTGTCATGCACAATGAACGGAGTTTCGGCGATTGCAGAGTGTTGAAAGAGAAAAGACTTTCCGGTCATAACAACGATGGTGTCCCAATCAACCCTTCGTGCTCCTTCGTGACCTTCGTGGACAATGAGACAAGCGTTTTCAACAACCTGCTGGATTCTTCCTGCCTACCGTCAGGCATGCGGCTCTTAATGGCGAGCCTCAGAATGAAGCACAGACTCGATTGCGGAAAGCTCTTCGTCCGTGAAGCTCAGATTGTTGAGCGTCGCGACGCAATCTTCGACCTGACGCACTTTGCTCGCGCCAATGAGCGCCGAAGTCACCGTCTGATGCCGCAGCACCCACGCAATCGCGAGCTGGGCGAGCGATTGATTTCGCAGCCGCGCGATTTCATTCAGCGCCCGGACTTTGGCGAGCTTCTCTTCGGTGATCTGATGCGACTTCAGAAATCCGTGCGGCTTGCCTGCGCGGGAGTCGCCGGGAATTCCCGTCAGGTACCGATCGGTCAGCAGCCCTTGCGCTAACGGCGAGAACGCGATGCAGCCAATTCCCTCTTCGCCCAGGACATTCAGCAATCCATCCTCAACCCAACGATTGAACATGCTGTACGTCGGTTGATGGATGAGGCAAGGCGTTCCCAACTCCCTCAGGATCTGCGATGCGCGCATGGTTTGGTCGGCGCTGTATGACGAGATGCCGGCATAGAGAGCCTTTCCGCTTCGCACGATCTGATCGAGCGCGCCCATCGTCTCTTCGAGCGGCGTTTCGGGATCGGGACGATGATGATAGAAGATATCGACGTAGTCGAGTTTCATGCGCTTGAGACTTTGGTCGAGACTCGCAATCAGATATTTTCGTGAACCGAAATCGCCGTACGGGCCCGGCCACATCCC
The DNA here is from genome assembly GCA_016218065.1 of Ignavibacteriota bacterium. Lineage (GTDB taxonomy): Bacteria > Bacteroidota > Ignavibacteria > UBA10030 > UBA6906 > CAADGV01. The sequence goes on from JACRFA010000160.1 coordinate 2,536, forward strand.
CCAGCCTGCCTTCGAAGAAATAATCAGCTCATCGCGGTACGACTTCAAATCCTCTTGGAGAATCTTGCCGAATGTTTCTTCAGCAGAACCGGGTGGCGGCCCGTAGTTGTTTGCCAAATCGAAATGCGTGATGCCAAGATCGAACGCGCGATGAACCATCGCCCGCGCGTTTTCCAGCGTGTCAACGCCGCCGAAGTTATGCCACAACCCGAGCGAGATCGCGGGTAGCTTCAATCCGCTGCGCCCGCAACGATTGTAGCGCATGGAATCGTAGCGATGATCTGAGGGTGAATAACTCATTCTCGTTTGCCAGATTGTGCTTATTCGGAGTGAAGAAGAAGGGCTTGAAAGCCAGCCTGAACAAAATGTTGGTCTGCGGTGAGAGCTGATTGCATGCCTCGCTCGTGCATAACGACAAATGAAGAGCAATCAATCAGACTCCAGGACTTATCCGGTCGCTCACGAAACAAAGAAAAAGACTGAGAATACAACGATTCTGAAAGGGGTATGATTTCTACAGCAGGGTCATACTCGAGCCATGAGAGGAGTTCAATGGCAGAACGCCGGAATGCTGACTTTGCGAGTGCACTGCCAATTTCCAACATCACTGCACGCGTGGTGATAACCTTCAGCCGCTTATGCTCAAGCTCTTCTGAAAAGGCGACGGCTCTGAGATGATGTCTGTCGGATTCGATCGATATTGCAATCGCATAACTCGAATCAAGAAACACGCCCTTTCCGGTATCAGTCAATATCGCCATAGAGATACTCGTCGAGACGTTCCGACCAATCTTTGGGACCTTGCAGTTTCAGCTCTCTGGCTTTTCGGAAGAAGGAGTATGGTTCTCCCTTCTGTTTTTCCTCGGCTTCAATCGTAACGCGCACGCGGGTGTTCGGCTCAAGTCCAAGCGGTTCTTCGGGTTTCAGAACCTCGCCATCGTATGTCGCATCTACTGTTATAATCATGGCAGGTCTCCAATCGTTTTGCTTCAATATACCAAATGACGTTCAACTTACAAAGCCTGTCATCAGACCTTCGGGATTGTTCGCCCATGCAAGCGATGGCAACACTGGATTCACCACGGAAGCCCGAAGGACTCAACCTGATTCAGTGCGGAAGCCCGAAGGGCTTCAACGTTAATAACACCGCATGCAATGCGGTGGAAATAAGCGTATGCCAATCTACAACCCCAAAGCGGGTTGAACCGTCACTCCAAGCTTCCCACTTGTTTCTCCACCGCGTCGAGTATCTCGCACGACTTCACCAGCTCTTTCATCGCGTTATGATCGGGGAACAACGGACGATCTTCTTCGAGACGCTGCACGCGCTTGCGAATAACGTCCTTCGCGGTTCGCACGCCGACGCCGGGCGTGAAAGTTCTGAACTCGATTGCCTGCGCCGCCGCCATGAATTCAATGCCGATGATGCCGTACGCGTTGTCGAGGATCTGCCCGTTCTTGATCGCCGTGTTCATCCCCATCGAAACAAAATCTTCCTGATCAGCGGCAGCAGGAATCGAAAGAATTGACGCCGGTGCCGAGAGGATGCGTTGCTCGGTGATGAGCATGTCCGCCGTGTACTGGCTCAACATCAAACCGGAATAGAAGCCGGGATTATTTGTCAGGAACGCAGGAAGTCCTTGGCTCAGCGCGGGATTTGTCAGGCGATTCATGCGTCGCTCGGAGAGCACACACACCATTGTCACGGCAGTGCCGGCCATGTCCATCGGCAGCGATACGGGCGATCCCTGGAAATTCGCTCCGGTGAGCGTGAGCTTCGCGTCGGGAATGAAGATCGGATTATCGGCAACGCCGTTCAGCTCAATCTCGACTTGCTTCTTCGCGTAGGCAATCGCGTCGTGCGCGGCGCCGATCACTTGCGGCGTCGAACGCATCGAGTACGCATCCTGCACTTTCGTTTTCATCTTGCCAGTTGTCAGATCGCTTCCCTGAATGCATTTGGAGATTGCCTTCGCGCTTCTGATCGCGCCGGCAAACCCGCGCAGCTCATGCAAGCGCGCATCGTACGGCTTCAAATTCGCGTACAGTGCTTCGAGCGTTATCGCACAAGCAATCTCTGCTTGCTTCAACAGGCGATTCATGTCGTAGAGATGAAGCGCGCTCATCGACGTCAACAGATTCGATCCGTTGATTGCCGCCAGTCCGTCGCGCGCCTGCAAACCGGGAATCGGAATGCCGGCTCGTTCCAGCGCAACACGGCCCGGCAATCGCTCGCCGCAATAGAACGCCTCGCCTTCGCCCATCAGCAGCAGCGCGGCCTGCGCCATCGGCGCGAGATCGCCGCATGCCCCCACCGATCCCTTCTGACACACCACCGGCGTCACGCCCTTGTTCAGCATCTCGATCATCGTGAGCGTAATCTCCGGGCGACACGCCGAGTTGCCGTGCGCGTGCACGTTGATGCGACTCGCCAACGCTGCGCGCACATATTCGATCGCCGCCGGCTCGCCAATGCCCGCCGCGTGATTGTAGATCAGAAATTTTTGGAACTCGCGAATCTGCTCATCGTTCAACACCATCTCGGAGAATTCCCCGATGCCCGTGTTCGTGCCGTACATGATTTCCTTCGCGGCAAGTTTTGCCTCCAGCATCTTCCGACACACTTTAATGCGTTCGAGAGCCGCCGCATCAAGCTCGACCTTTTCGTTGTGCCGGGCAATGCGAACGAGTTTTTCTATCGTGAGCGATGAACCATCTAACGTAACTGACATTCAATGTTTCCTTTTTCAATTAAGCGTAAGTGTGAATAGTGAGAATTTTGTTTTGGGGCTTCCGGCGGGTGTTCGTCGTCAAAAGGACGCTTCATGCCGCGACGCCTGACTGCCGTCAGGCAGGCGGAGCAGTGGACCTCGTCAATAGGCAGTCGCCCGAACAGAGCTAGAAGTCAGAGGTCAGAGGTCAGAAGTCAGAAGTCAACCTGAAACCTGATCAGCAATCACCACTCCACCAATACAACACTCCACGACTCCACCACTCCACCACTCCAACACTCCACCACTCCAACATCCTGAGTCCTGAACCCTGAACTCTAAACTGCCAGCATCTTCTTCACTTCCTCAACACACCGCGTCAGCGGACAAGTCTGCTGCACTGTTCGCGATAGCGCGAGCCATTCCTCGCGTTCCTTTCCGTGCGCGGCTTTCTTTCTGTCCTGCAACTGACCGCCGAGTTTCAAATTCTTGATCGTCACCTCGCCGCGCGCAAACTCATCGCTGCCGATGATGATTGCCAACGGAATCTGCTGACGATTCGCATACTGCAACTGCTTGCCGAGCGACTTCTCGTCGCCGAGATACATCTCCGTGTTCACGCCTGCCTCGCGCAACTCGCGCGCCAGCTTCTGATACTCTGCCAGTTGACCAGGCTCCATAATTGTAACAATGACTTTTGCCGTCGAAGGAGCAAACTCATGCAAACCGAGCTTCTCCATTGCCGCGAACAGCCGGTCAACGCCAATGGACGCGCCGACAGCCGGAATTGTTCTTCCCAGAAATCTCTCGACAAGTCCATCGTATCGCCCACCGCCGAACACCGAGCCGAACTCGGGAGCGTCATCGAGACTTGCTTCGAACACGGGCCCCGTGTAGTAATCCAGCCCGCGCGCGATACTGAGATCGAGCTGCACGTTCTGCTCGGAAATGCCAAGCGCATCGAGCGAGTCGCAGATGAACGTGAGTTCCGCGATGGCTTCCTTCGCCGAGCCGACGCCGGCGAACAACTTTTCCAGAGACCGCAACGCCTCGCGTCTTTTCCCCTTCGGCAGCGCGATGAATTCCTTGATGCGCCCAACCTGATTTGCATCGAGTCCCAGGCCCGGGATCGTATCGCCCGATGCATCAACGCGTCCCTTCGTCAGCTCCGCCGCGACGCCGTCGAGTCCAATCTTGTCGAGCTTGTCGAGAATGCGAAACATGCTGTGCGAACGCTCGTGAGTGATTCCGGCAAAATCCAGCAAGCTGTTCAACACCTTCCGATCGCTGAACCTGATGCTGAAGCGTTCGATGCCGAGCGCTTTCAGCGTGTCGTACATTGCGCAGAGAATTTCCGCGTCGGCGGCAAGCGACGAAACTCCCACCGCGTCGAGATCGAACTGAATGAACTCGCGAAATCGTCCCGGATCGGGCTTGTCCGCGCGCCACACCGGCGCAACCTGGTAGCGCCGAAACGGCATCACGAGATCAGGATACTGCGCCACAACACGAGCGAGCGGAACCGTCAGGTCGAAGCGTAAGGCAACATCTTCCTCTTCAGGGTTTTGAAATGCAAAGATCTGCTTCGTATTCTCTTCGCCGTAGCCCATAAGCGTGACTCTGAATTCCTGCGCGGGCGTATCGAGCGGCTGAAAGCCGTAGCGCTCGTACACACTGCGGATCGTCGCGATCATCTTGAGGCGCGCATTCATCTGTGCCGGAAGATAATCGCGAAAACCGCGCAACAGTCTTGGCTCTACAATTTTTTGATCGGGCATAGCTGGGATTCAGTTGTGGATACGAGGCGGGACACAAGTTGCTTGCATCAACACCGACTAAAGTTACTGGAATTGTGCATTGAAATCAATTGCGCTCTACGGACGAGTTCAACGCGACAGATCAGAGCGTCAGGCTGATTCTTTTGGGCGTTGAAGAACAACTCGGAACGGCGCGGCTAATGCGACGTCTGGTCGAAAACTCAAATGGTCAAGATTCTTCCCCAAAGGGGTCCTTCGGACACTTCGTCTCGATTTGAACAACAATCGAGACTACGTTCAGAATGACATTTGCTCACCAGTAGATTTTCATCCTACAATTCAAGAAATTTGTGCTACACTTGATGAAGACAGAGCTATGCCCCAGACAGCACGACCTGAAGAAGAAATCGATGTTGCGGTCGATGACATCACGCAGTTCATTCCGCGCTATCACGTTGTTCTTCTGGACGACGACGATCATACGTACGACTACGTAATTGAAATGCTGATGGATATTTTCGGACACAGCATGGAGACTGCGTATCAGATGGCATGCGAAGTCGATTCGCAAAAGCGAGTCATCGTCAGCACGACACACAGGGAACGCGCTGAGCATAAGAAGCAGCAGATCGAATCCTACGGCGCCGATTGGCGCATGCCTAATTGCAAAGGCTCGATGTCGGCAACGATCGAGCCGGCGGATACACAACCCTGAGTTGCTGTCCAAGGCAACGTGTGTTGTCCCGTTTGAGATGCGGAGTATTGGAGTGACGGATTGATGGATTGCTGTAATTGAAAAAGCCCGCCGAATTCTCGACGGGCTTTTCTGTTTCAACGCAGAAGCGACGTCACTTCACCAACATCAACTTCTTCACGGTTTCGAATTTATCTGCAGACATCCGATAGATATAGACGCCGCTCGCGAGCGATGATCCGTTCAGTGTCACTTGATGGAAGCCTGCGTCCTTCTGTTCATCCACAAGTGTCGCAACACGCTGGCCGAGAATGTTGTACACGCCGATCGTCACATGCGTGGCCTTCGGCAGCGCATACTTGATCACCGTCGTGGGATTGAACGGATTGGGATAGTTCTGCGACAATGCAAACTCCGTCGGCATGGGCCTCAGATCATCGACGGACAACGGACCGGTCGAATGCAGCACCACAGGAATGTTCCTCACGCCCGCGATGTTGCCCGAGAGGACTAGGCGCGCACGATAATCGCCTGCCGCCAACGCCCGCGGATGAATGCGAACCTCAACCATCTGACTGTCGCGAGGAGCAACTCTGCCCGTCGTGCGGTTCGTCGACAACCATTGCACGGCGTCGTTCGTGTAGAGAACGGCAAGACTATCGTGCATGTACGCTGCATCGAAAACAGTCTGCAATCCGATTGTGCCGGTTGCGTTCTCGATGCCGATTGTTGCCGACGTGATGTTTTGTTGCATGCTGCGATACTGGTAGATGATGTCGCCGGTCTGCGTGAGAATCACCTGGAACGTATAGACACCGGGACCGGTCGATTCGAAGTGAGGCGCATCGGTGTACTGAACAATGAAGCGATTGTGCGCGACATCCGAATAGTAGTGCACCGTACCGGCTGTTCGCAAATCCAAATCATCCCACCACGCATAGACTCCGGCGTTCGGTTCGGCGGTTGTCGGTATCGCAACGTTCGCATAAGCGCTCGATGTTGAAACAACATCGAAGCTGAGGAACCCGTTCGTCACGACCTTGATGGAATTGTAGCTCACGCCGTAGAAGCTGAATGCAAACGGAAGCGGCACGATGGCAAACCCGTCATCCGCATCTCCGGTCCACGCGCTAATCTGGACGCCTGAGGGACGGATATCCGTCCACGCAAACTTCGGACCGCCCGGCTCATCGCTGTCCTTCCAGATGTAGCCAAACGCATCCGGACCGCCCTGTCCCAGCACTGAATGCGATGGCGACGACGGAGGACGCACATCTTTTCCAAGGACGACGGTGTTCTGCTGCTCCGTGCTTCGCAACATGGATTCCGTCAACGTCACGCTCATCTCATCGAGTGTGTACGAGAGCGTGTCGGTGCCGGTGTTTTTGAGCTTGAGCGAAGCGCGTGTCGTGTCGTTCGTTGAAGGAAGTGAGAAGTAGAATGAATCCGGCGCAACGACGACCGCAGGCAAACCCGCTCGTCCGCTAACGCCGATTGTCGGAGGCGTCGATGCGTTGGAGACGAACCGCAGCGTGTCAACAAGGTTGCCTTGAATCAAAGCCTTGAACTTCACGTTGACGCGAATCGTTTCCTGGCTTGCCAGCGTGAAGACGCGCGGCGACACCGAAATCTGACTGCTCGAGTTCGTGATGTTCGTGACGTTCAGTGAGCCGACGCCGACGTTCTTCACTCTGATCGCTTGCGTTATCGAGTCGCCGATCTGCACTGCGCCGAAGTTAATCGCCGAGGGTTCCGCGGAGATGAACGCGTTGCCCGGACGGGCCATCAGGAATTCTGCAGTATTCTCAATCAACTTCTTCGCGACTGTTGTATCGGTGATGGCGTTGAATGAGAACATATCGAACACAATCTGACCAACAGTCGGCTCGGGAACCGGATTGTACACAACCATGCCTGCGGTGTCGGCGCCTTGCACAGAATACGTTGACCAGCCGGCGAGCTTCTTCGTATTTGTGTTTCCCGGAAGCAGTCGCATTGCGTCGCGTGAGTACGCTCCCGATGAGGGGAACGGAATCGGGCCGGTGATGGTGTTTGGCGTTGTGAAGATTGGATGAGTCGGAGCGCTGATGACGAGATTCGAACTGCTCACGTCGCTCAACCAACTGCTGTCGTTCAACACAAGACGACGGAAGTTCGGGTGAAGATCGGTGGAGGCGCCGCTCTTGCGGAACACGTAGCCAACCTCGCCGCCTTCAATCCAGATCTTACCGCCCGTATTGCGACGGCTGATGAGCGCGTTCCGCTTTGCGACGTCGCCGAACATGCCGGTGGTCCTGCTTCCGGCCGACCACAGAACGATGTCGTATCCGGCATACATTGCCGTGTCATGCGTAGCGAAACTCGCGGTATCGACAACGAAGCCAACTTCGTTGAGTGTACGAGCGATCAAGCGCGACGAAGCGCCTTTCATCGATGCAGTGCGTTCGTCATCTCCCTTTGCGAGACCTTTCTCTTCTGTAGTCGCATCGTCATCAACAACAAGTATGACGCCGCGAGCCGAGATGATCGCGAAGGAATGGAGTCCCGACGCAGGAGACACCGTGATGTTATGTGAAGTCGATCGGTCGCGAGCAATGATCTTGTACGCAATCGTATCGCCAACCTGCAACTCCGACGACGGGAGTGGGAAGTTGTTTTCATACGAATTGTTCGCGGCAGTCGTCAGCCCGAACGATCCGGTGAGCGTTCCTCTCATTCTCACAAAATCAACCCACACAGAATCGACGCCAATGTTGTCAGTCACTGTCGCCTTGACTCGCGCTGGCCATCTGATCAGCGCCTGATCTCGCAGCTTCGTGTGAACAAGCGTTGGCGGAATTGTATCGAGTCCGACGAAGAAGCTATGGAACGCTGTTGGCGCGTTTGTCGGATGCGTGACTTTCGCGCCTGAGCTGTCCTTCACCGAAATGAAATAGCGATACGTTGCGGAGACGCCGTTGCCCGGAATGTTCGCCGCATACTCATTCGTAGTTCCGGTCGGCGTCATCAACACGCTGTCCGTGAAAGCGCCGGTTCTTCCCCAGAATACTTTCGCTTCGGACGCGACGATTGGAGCAACGCCGGGAACGATCGTCGCGACAACGCGGTACGGTCCGTTCATGTTCTCCGAGTCGCCGAGCCGCGTGTGGGTTATCTGCGGAATGTATTGAGACGGATTCACGAAATTCCGTGCGCCGAAGCGCGCCACCATTGCAGCAAGATGCGCGCCGCCGTAGAGCGAGCGGTTCGCTTGAATCACTGCTGCCGCGTTGTCGCGCATCGTCTTGTTCGTTCCTGAAAGCAGGAAGTGACTTTGCAAAACGCATTTATCGATAACCGTCTTGCCGATGTCGCCCCAGATTTCCATCAGCACTGTTGACCACAACTGTCCTGCGTCGTGAATCGCCATTCCGCCGACGCCGCCTTCGGGATACGGTCGCGGATCGTCGCAGCGACGGCCCGGCCAAAATGTTCCCGTGAAGTCGGGTCGCGTGCCGGCGTCCCACTTGAACACGCGGAACCAGCCGAACGTCGAGACCGACCGTCCGTAGCTGCGCGCCCAGAAATCACCAAAGCCCTCGCCCAATGCGCCGGTCTCGCCGCCGCTCCAGCTCGGATTCGATGCGTGTTGAATCGCATGTCCGTACTCGTGCACAACCACGTCGGCATCCTCAGCATCGTCAACGCCGCCTTCGCCCCACGCGAGCCGATTCGTCGATGGAACGAAATGCGAGTTGTCATCGCAGCTCACTCCGTGCGGATCTGCTTCAATGGGAAGATTCTGAGTGTTCGTAAAGCCGAGGCTCTGAATGTAGCGCTGAATCTTGTCGATGTGATGATACACCAACACATCTTCGAAGCCCGACTGTTCGCGATTGTAGCGGAACGAATCGGGATGCACAGCGGTGACGGGCGGAACCGTCGGCGACTCGTGATCCATAATCTTGACAAACGGACCTTCGAGCTTGTACACTCCGTCGGCGAACGTCAGATCGCGCAACGGCAGGACGATGCGCTGCGCATCGAGTTCCGGCGTTGTCGGATCCGTAACGCACCCTCCTCCCGGATCGGTGAGTCCGGTCGTTCCGTACCAGCCTTGCACTTGCGTGAGCGGGTCGGGCGTCCACGCAAAACCGCTGCCGTCAACCTTGTTCGCCGATCCCTCGCCAACAGGTTGATGATACAATGTCATGTCGAAGACTGAAAAAATCTCGCCGGTGATTGCATCGACGAAAACTTCCCAATCGCCGCGAGGTTGCTGCGCGGGGAAGGTGACGCGATAGCTGAGTCGCGCCGGCAGTTGCTCGGCATGAATCATCAGTCGCTTGGTGGAGAAATTCTTTTCGACCCCGGTCGCCTTCAGATACGAAACAGCTTTCTCAAACGCAGCGTCGGCGCTCAACAATGGCGTCGTCGATGCGATGCGAAGTCCCGGCTTGTAGTCGCTCATGTAGAAAACAACTTTGCTGTTCGAGCGATCAATCGTGACGACAGTGTTTGCGCGATACACGGGAACGTTGTTGAACGTCTCTTCCATCTCGACATGATACCCCATCGGCGACTCGACAACTTTCTGGGTCTTCAGGTCGGTGAGATCGGATTTCATTTCCAAGTAGCCGCTGTTGCTGCGCAGATAGGATTTCGCCATCTCTTCGGGCGTTCCGCTCAGCGGTCCGTAGTCAACGAAGTAGAGCGCACGCGGCGTTCCGGTCTTCGCATCAACGCGACCGTTCGGAATTGCTTTCCAATCCGCCGTCGGCACGATGTCTTGCGCTCGCGGCTGCATCTTGGACGGATACTGGGCCTGCATCCTGTTGAAGCCAAACAACGACAGAATGCACAGAAACAATACTAATCGTTGCAAATTGCTTTCTCCTTCTTTTGTGTTAGTGAGTTACTGATGCTACTGAGTTATGTTACGCAAGGGACGCAATTCACATCCCGACGTAACCATTCCGTCGCTACGCGACGGAGTTGATTGTTTAGGTCTTTTCACCCGACCTTGTCCCCAAGGGACTCCTTTGGAGGAAAAGGTCGGGCTACTTTCAGCTTGCCACTACGTGGCGTATGCACCGTCCCGTAGGGACGACATGATATTAGGCAGACCATTTATGGTCTGCTAACAAAAACCACAGGGAATGAGACGTCACGTAGTGACGAGTTGACACGAGCGCAAATCGTTCAGGGTTCAGGCTACAATGGCGCAACGCTGCATCGGTTTCAATTATCAATGGCTCGATCACAAAATGACCCGATGACTCGATCAGCAAAGATGCATTGGCACAATGATGAAATGATGAAATGATGTCCCTCACTTCACCACCATCAACTTCTTCACCAGAACTGCTCCGCCCGATTCCAACCTGTACAGATATATTCCGCTCGACAAGTTCCTCGCATCGAATGTGCGCGTGTAGCTTCCCGCCTTCAGTTCTTCGTTCACCAGCGTTGCGACTTCCTTCCCCAATACGTCGAACACCTTTAGTAGGGACGGGGCATGCCCCGTCCCTACAGGGACGGTAAATCTGATTCTCGTCGTCGGATTGAACGGGATCGGATAGTTTTGATAGAGTTCCGTTGCGTGAGGAACATTGCTGACGTTGCTCAC
>JACRFA010000157.1 GCA_016218065.1 Ignavibacteriota bacterium
AAGAGTACATCGCCCGCGGAACGCACATCTACCCGCCCGCGCCATCGATGCGGCTGGTGACGGATATTTTCCAGTGGTGCAGCGAGAACATTCCGCGATGGAACACTATATCGATCAGCGGCTACCACATTCGCGAAGCCGGATCGACTGCGGTGCAGGAAGTGGCATTCACCCTGGCAAACGGCATCGCATACGTGCAGGCCGCCATCGACGCGGGACTCAACGTCGACAAGTTTGGCGCGCAGCTTTCGTTCTTCTTCAACGCGCATAACAATTTCTTTGAGGAGATCGCCAAGTTCCGCGCGGCGCGGAGAATCTGGGCGACGATCATGAAAGAACGATTCGGCGCGAAGAACGAAGAGACAATGAAGCTCCGATTCCACGCACAAACCGGCGGCGCAACACTCGCCGCGCAGCAAATCGATAACAACATTGTGCGTGTCACGATGCAGGCGCTGGCTGCCGTGCTCGGGGGCTGCCAATCGCTGCATACCAACAGCCGCGACGAGGCGCTCGCGCTGCCGACTGAAACGTCTGCGCGAACAGCGCTGCGAACGCAGCAAGTGATCGCTCACGAGTCTGGCGTTACCGATACGGTTGATCCGGTTGGCGGTTCGTATTTCGTGGAATCGTTGACAGATGAGATTGAAGCGAAAGCGCTGGAGATCATTCGGAAGATTGATGAGCTGGGCGGCTCGGTGGCCGCGATCGAGAGTCGTTTCTTCCAAAATGAAATCGCCGAGAGCGCATACAACTATCAGCGCGCCATCGAGCGCAAAGAAAAAGTCATCGTCGGCGTTAACGACTTCGTTGTTCAAGAAAACCCCGATATCGAGATTCTGAGGATTGACGAGACTGTCGCGAAGCGGCAAACCGAACGACTGAACCGTGTACGCGCAACGCGAGATAATGCTGCCGTCAACGCGGCGCTCAACGAGCTTCGCGCTGCGGCCAGTTCGTCGCAAAATCTTATCCCGTTCATTTTGAAGTCCGTTGAGGCGTACGCCTCGGTCGGCGAAATCTCCAACGTGCTGCGAAGTGTGTGGGGAGAGTATCGCGAATAGTGCAAGTACTCACACGAAAGGTGAGACGATGTCCCTGACAAAAGCAAAACTGAAATCTCTCAAGGAACTCACGCACAAGAAGTTCCGCGACGAGCAAAAGAAGTTTCTGGTGGAAGGTCTGCGCTTTGTGCACGAAGCTGCAAGCTCCGACTTTGAGATTCATGAAGCCTACCACACGCCCGAGCTTGCAGAGCAGCACGCAGGCAAGGTTGTGTTGCAGGCATTGAAGCATAAGACGAAAGAGCTGCATGAGGTGTCTGCGCGCGATCTGGACGCGATTTCCGAAACGGTAACGGGTCAGGGCATCATCGCAGTTGTCGAGCAGAAGCAATTCTCGGCCGAGAGCATGCTGAAATGTCCCGATGGCCAGTCGGTGCTGGTTGCGTTCGATGGCGTGTCCGATCCCGGAAACGTCGGCTCGATGGTGAGAACATGCGACTGGTTCGGCGTCAACGGCATTATGATCGGGCGAAACTCCGTTGAGCTGTACAATCCCAAAGTTCTTCGCGCAACTATGGGCGGCGTCTTTCACCTGCCGATTGCCGACGGCGTCGATCTGCTGCCGCTGATCTCGAAAGCCAAATCGCTCAGCTACAAAGTGTACGTGACCGATCTTCACGGCGAAACACATTTCGATCATGTCCGATACGACAGCAAGTCGCTCATTATCTTCGGGAACGAAGCGTGGGGAGTTTCAGATCAGCTCAAGCAGCTTGCCGACGTTCGTCTCGTCATCAGGCGCTACGGCGCCGGCGAATCGCTGAACGTTGGCGTCTCATGCGGCATTGTGCTATCGAGTCTGCATCGTCTCTTTAACTAACTAGTTGTTCGCTATTTTGTTTTGAGCTGCCGGCGGGCCTGCCTGCCGGTAGGCAGGGTAGGCAGGTTCTCCTCGTCAACGCTGCGGTGCATGGCGCGAAGTCCCAATTCACCCCACGAACGCTTCATGAGTGGTAGGTGAATTGAGGATCCCGCACGCTCTTTGTGCGGGACATTATTTTTCGGTTCATAGACAGTCGCCCTTAAAGTTGACCATTGATCGTTGACCATTGAACGTTGACAGTTGATCGTTGACAGTTGACCATTGATCGTTTCATCGGCGACCATCCCAATAAGCATCCACAATCATCCATTCACCATCAAGAATTGCTTTTATTCCCGTCCGGTCAGCAATGGCCGGACTTTTTTCTGAAGCAACGGATCACGATGTCGAGTCAGACGCGAAAAGGAAAGAATCAGATCACGCTCGCGCGTGCACTGTCGAAGCTCGGCGTTGCATCGCGAACGCTAGCGGCGGAGATGATCGCCGACGGAAAAGTGAAAATCGACGGACGAGTCGTGCGTTCGCCGAATCTCTGGATCGATCTGAAGAAAGAAAAAATTCAGATCGCCGGTGACGCAGCTCGACGAACGGAAAAAGTCTATCTGGCTTTGAACAAACCGGTTGGCGTTGTGACAACGCGTTCCGACGAACTTGGTCGGCCGACGATCTATGATTGTCTGCCGGACGACGTGCCCTGGGTTTTTCCCGTCGGCAGACTCGACAAAGACACGTCGGGCTTGATTCTGATGACGAACGATACGCGCTTCGGCGAGCGGGTTACTGAGCCACTCAGCAAGATCGACAAGATGTACGAGGTTGTCCTTGATCGGCCTCTCGCGCCGGATGATCGACGCAGACTCGAATTGCCCATTACACTGAATGACGGCACGCGTTTCCAACCGGCGCGCATCGACGATGGAGATGATCGCTTGACGTATCTCGTTACGATCCACGAAGGCAAGAACAGGCAAGTCAGGCGAATGTTCGAGTTCGTCGGCTATGAAGTGTGCACCCTGAAACGAATTCGGATCGGATCGATCACGCTTGGCGCGCTGCGAGAAGGGGAATGCAGAATATTGACTGTGCGGGAAGTTGCATCTGTTCGGAAATAGCTGCTGGAAAATTCGAATGTCGAAAGCGGAAATTCGAAACAAACCCGAATGGTGAAATCCGAAGCAAGTCCGAAGTTCGACATCTCATTTCATATTCCGACATTCGCTTTTCGGATTGTTGCCTTCTGTTGCTAATCAGGGTGTCTTTCCGTAATTTGTTTCGGTTTTTCATCCAACAATTCTTCTCAAACTTCTCAGGGGTTCCACTTTGAGTGTCTTAGTCGTCGGTTCTGTCGCGCTTGATTCCATCGAAACACCCTTCGGCTCGGCAAAGAGCGCGCTGGGTGGCTCTGCAACATACATCTCGGCTGCGGCAAGTTACTTCACCGCTCCCATTCGTCTCGTCGGGGTAGTCGGCGGCGACTTTCCCAAGTCGGGCATTGAGTTTCTCGAGGCTCGCGGTGTTGACCTTGAAGGCCTGGAGATCATCAAGAGCGGGCGGACGTTTCATTGGTCGGGCAAGTACCATTACGACCTGAACAACCGTGATACGCTCGCGACTGATCTGAATGTGTTTGAGAAGTTTGATCCGAAGATTCCGGAAAAATACAAGAAGAGTTCATACGTCTGTCTGGGCAATATCGATCCCGTGCTGCAGCGTCGTGTGCTCGAGCAGATCGAGCGGCCTCGTCTGGTCATCTGTGACACAATGAATTTCTGGATCGAAGGAAAGAATGCCGAGCTGCGCGAAACGCTGAAAGCCATCGACGTTGTGATTCTGAACGACTCGGAAGCGCGCCTCCTTTCCAAAGAGCCGAACCTGATCAAATCCGCCCGCGTCATTCGCGGAATGGGTCCGAAGATCGTGATCATCAAGAAAGGAGAACATGGCGCGCTGCTGATCACGGAGCAGACGGTGTTTTCGGCGCCTGCATATCCGATGGAGAATATCTTCGACCCAACAGGTGCGGGCGATACATTCGCTGGCGGCTTTGTCGGGTGGCTGGGCAAGACGGACGATCTTTCCGAAGAAAATCTCAAGCGCGCAGTCATTTACGGCAGCGCCATGGCGTCGTTCTGCGTCGAAAAGTTCAGCGTCGATGGGCTTGCAGATCTCACGCCGCTTCAGATTCAGGATCGCTTCCGCGCATTCAGAGAACTCTCCCGATTTGACGAAGACTAATTCCTAACCCGCAGGTTACCATGATTTCCCTTGAGTGGCGTGATGGAGTGTTCCGTTTTCTCGATCAGACGAAACTGCCGCATCAGGAAGTGTACGTCGAGACGGACGACTACCGCATCGTTGGCGAGGCGATCCGCAAGCTGGAAATTCGCGGAGCGCCCGCAATAGGTGTTGCCGCTGCGTTTGGTCTTGTGCTGGCGGCTCATGCAAAACACATCGAGTCGGTGCGCGCGCTCAACGAGGAATTCTATGCGGCGATGAACTTTCTGTCGCAGACTCGCCCGACCGCCGTGAATTTGTTTCTGGCTCTTGAGCGGATGCGCCGCACACTTGACCAGAATGCCCGCGCCGATCTGAGCAATCTGCGGCGCATTCTGCTCGCCGAGGCGAAAGCGATTCAGCAGGAGGACATCGATGCGTGCATGCGCATCGGTGAATTTGGTTCATCACTCATTACGCTCCCGTCGTCGATCCTCACGCACTGTAACACAGGCGCGCTTGCCACTGCTGGAACCGGAACAGCGCAAAGCGTGATTACGACTGCTGCGAAGCAGGGAAACGTGGTTCGCGTGTTTGCCGATGAAACGCGGCCGCTGTTTCAGGGCGCTCGCCTCACCGCATGGGAGCTGATGAAAGCCGGCATCGACGTGACTCTGATTACCGACGGCACGGCGGGCTTGCTCATGCAGAAACGCGAGGTCGATCTGGTCATCGTCGGCGCTGACCGCATAGCCGCCAACGGCGACACGGCGAACAAGATTGGGACGTACGTTCTTGCCGTTCTCGCGCGGCAGCATGGCGTTCCGTTCTATGTCGCCGCCCCCACCACAACCATCGATGTCAATACTCGATCCGGCAAAAACATTCCTATCGAAGAACGAAGTCCGAGAGATGTTACACACATCGGCGATATGCGCATCGCGGCGCCGGGTGTCTCGGTCTTTGCCCCCGCCTTTGACGTGACGCCGAACGATTTCATTACAGCCATTGTTACAGAAGTTGGAGTGTTGCGGCCTCCGTTTTTGGAAGCCATCGCTGCGTTGAAGAAGGGCGAGCCCAACTCACCTCCGAAAGACCAAATCCCGAGCAGGCAACGAGTGTTATGATCGTGAAGACGGAAGCTATCGTGCTTTCGGCAATGAAGTTCCGTGATACGAGCAAGATTGTCCGCTTGTACACGAAAGAATTCGGCAAGGTTTCGGTGATTGCAAAGGGCGCACGCGACGCGAAGAGCAAATTCCGCGGCGGGCTCGAGCCGACGAACCACGTCGCTTGCGTCATCTACCGCCACAGCAACCGCGAGCTCCAGTTGCTCTCGCAGTGTGACATCGTTCAGTCGTTTCGCACGCTGAGTGACAACCTGGAAAAAATGTTTGCGGCTCTCTCGGCGGTGGAACTTGTCGATCTTGTCTCGCATGGTGAAGATGAGAACCAGACCCTCTTCACACTTCTCTTGAATCATATCAGAGTCGTGAACGATGCAACAAATCACCCTGTTGCAGCGTGATATTACTTTGAAATGAAGCTCTCAGACCTTCTGGGCTTTAGGCCGGAACTTGAGAGATGCACGCATTGTGCAAGAAGAGTGGATGAAGGAGTGATCACACGAGCGCTCGCTACAACATCGAGCGGGATTCTGTGCGCGGATTGTTCGGAGGGTCTCGACAATTCTCAAAAAATCTCTTCGTCAACGTGGCAGGCGTTGTGCCGACTTCAGAGCGCAGATGAGGCAGGAGACGTTATGAATCTGGAGTTGTCGCCACGAACAAGAGAAGAGATTCGGCATTCGCTTCGAGTTCACTTCCAAAACCATATTGAGGGATTTCGCGGTTTACGATCCGAGGAGGTGTTCGCTGCAATTCTCTAGACGCTGATGTCTTTGAGTTTAGAAACAGTAACAATATCATCAAACGGAGTAAGCATTATGTCCAAGAAATCGATTTTCGCGTCGTTATTCCTGATCACCATCGGCATTATTATCGGGGCGCTGCTCGTCTCGAATTCAGGCGATGGCGTTGGTCTGGGACTCGCCCAGGGCAGGGGCGACGTAAAACTTGGCGCCGCCGCTCCTCCGATTTCCAATGGTGGAGATTTGAAGGGGATGAGCGCGCACTTCAGCGCTGTGTCGAAAGCCGTCACGCCGACGGTTGTTTCGATTACTGTCGTTACCTCGGTCAAAAAGGATCAGCGCAACATGCCGGATGACTTCTGGCATTTCTTCGGGCCGGATGCCAAACCGCGCAATCCTGAGAAAGCGGAAGGAGCCGGCTCTGGCGTCATCGTCACTGAAGATGGCTACATCGTTACCAACAACCATGTGGTCGAAAATGCCGACGTCGATGGCATCAAAGTTCAGTTGAGCAACGAGAAGACGGAGTACAAAGCAAAGCTCATCGGCACAGACCCGACGACGGATATTGCAGTGATCAAGATCGATCGCAAGAACACTCCGGTGGCGGCGTTGGGAAATTCTGATGCGGTTGTCGTGGGCGAGTGGGTGCTGGCAGTCGGCAATCCT
>JACRFA010000158.1 GCA_016218065.1 Ignavibacteriota bacterium
TCAAACCAGACAGCCTCAACGGGTCAAACGGCCACGTTCAATGTAACAGCATCGGGCAGCACTCCTCTGTCATATCAATGGCAGAAGAACAGTAGCAATGTTACTGGTGCGACAAACGCCAGTTACACTACACCGCCAACGGTGTTGTCAGATAATGGTGCATTGTTCCGCTGTGTCGTGACAAACGCTTATGGAACCGCCACGAGCAATGCTGCAACGTTAACTGTGGTGGGGGCTATTTCTTCATTCCCATATACCGAGGGATTTGAAAGCCTGACATTCCCACCAACAAGCTGGTCAACTTCCGGATCGCTGCCTTGGGTTCGAGGAACGGAAACCTATTCAGGTGCAGGATGCGCGAAGATTGTTTACATACCCGCACACACTGGCTCAAACTTGGTTACACCACCATTCAATTTACCGGCAAACACTCAGATCAGTTTTTGGTGGAAAGACAATGACATTGCTAGCGCGAACGATAGGTCTGTTGAAGACGGAGCTCTAGACGGTCCTACTGTCATCGGCAACGACACTACGTTCTTCGAAATTTCAACAGATGGCGGCGTCTCTTGGGCTACACTTACAATACTCTCAGCAACATCTCCACAAACAAGCTTTTCACAGGTCGTCCAAAACTTGAGTGCATATGCAGGAAATGGCCGCGTCTTCCGCTGGAGAGACAACAGTAATGGTACGCTCTCCGCGTGGGGAACGGGAGTTGATTCGGTCAGAGTTGAAGTTGCCTCTGTGCCGATTCAGGTCAGTATTCAGACCAGTCCTCCCGGTCTCGCTGTAACCGTCGATGGACAGCAATATACAAATCCGCCACCATTCTCTTGGACATCAGGCGCACCGCACACTATGAGCACAGAAGCAATTCAAAGCGGAGCCACCGGCGTTCGATCCGTATGGTTGAGTTGGAGTGATGGCGGTGGTATCAATCACACCGTGACACCGACATCGAACACGACGTACACTGCGAACTTCTCAACACAATACTATCTTACGAATCAAGCCTCAACCTCCCAAGCTTATGTCTTTCCGCCGAGCGGTTGGTACACCAAAGACACCGTTCTTCAAATCGGAACAAGCCCAAGTGGTCCGTATGACATGTACCTTGTGAGTTGGGAAGGAACAGGGCAAGTTTCATACTCCGGACCAAACAGGTTTGCCTCAGTCACTATGCAAGCGCCTATCACTGAAAACGCAATATGGGGGTATTGTTCTTGGAGCACACTGCCTTCCAACGCGTACTTCCCACAAAGTGGAGGCAGTGGTTCCTTCAGAGTAATGACTGAATGTGCAAGCTGGCATCCGGTAACGAACGCTGGTTGGATTCACATCCTTTCAACAGATAGCGGCATTGTCAGGTACAGTGTTGATCCCAATTCCGCATCCACTTCCATATACGGGAACGTGCTGATCTTCGGGTCCGCGTTCAGTCCTCCTACTTACCATACGGTGTACCAATCAGGCCTTAACCCTCCTTTCAGTTGGACAAGTTCTGGAGTCGCGAATCAATCGGTCAATGCAATCACGTGCACGAGGCGTGGACATCTTTTCGCCGGTACGAGTACTACAGGGATCTTCAAATCAACCGACAATGGTTCCACATGGGTTGCCAGCAACAACGGACTCACGAACCTGACAATCAGTGCTTTGGCAACTACCAGTGCCGGCGATCTCCTCGCAGGCACAGACGCGGGGTTGTTCCGCTCATCTAACAATGGAGCTTCTTGGCATCTGATTAGTCAGGGGTTGCCGCAAAGTACCATTGAGAAAATCTCTCCTCTTTCGAATGGGCAGATCTTTCTGCGCACTTCTCAGGGGGGGATATTTAACTCGAGTGATGGCGGCTTGATTTGGACTGGGCTGATGCAAGATCCATACGTACTTTTCATGGATCAAGCTGGGGATGCTATCTTCTATGGCTACAAGGTACCCCCAGCCCCGTCGCCGACTCTTCACTTTACGCGTAACGGGGGATCGACGTGGTCCCAGTTTACGGGTGTCACCACCGATATGAAAGAAGTTGAAGAGTGCGGCGGATTTGTCTTCGTCTTGGGGACAAGCTCATTTTACAAAACATCAAATCAGGGCGGCACATGGATAAGTATAAGCTCGGGATTGCCAAACGATACTCTTCATCATCTTGCGATTGACTCATGGGGCGATCTGACTGTTACCACAAAGAACGAGGGTGTTTGGTTTTCGTCCAATTCCGGAACTTCGTGGCAGCCGGTTAACGATGGTCTTACGAATCTGCACACGCGAAGTCTCGCTATCGAGCCGCATGACTATGCTTATGTTGGAACGAGTTCGGGATTCTTCCGTTCAAGCGCACCCACCCACCCGATTGTTCGGCTCAGTGCACGAGCTTTGCTCGAAGGGCCATTTGATGGCTCAAGCGGCCTCATGAACACGCACCTGCGAACCGCTGGTTCCCTTTCATCACGTTTTCCCGATATGGTCGTTCCCGCAGGTGCGGTTGATAGCGTAAACGTCGAGCTAAGAAATACTGTGGGCGGTCTTGATTCCTCCTTCATGTATAGGGAACCTGCCTGGCTTCTTGCCGACGGATCCATCAGGAACATGTTTGACACCACAAGAACATTCATTGATTATCCCTTTCCGATAGCAGGTGGGGGGACGTACTACATTGTCGTTCGTCACCGCAATCATCTGCCGATCATGAGCGCAACAGGAATCAGCGTCGCCAGCTCATCGACGACTTCTTATGATTTCACAACCGGTCAAGACAAAGCGTACGGAACAAACCCGATGCGGCTCATTGGAACAAAGTACTGCATGTACGCGGGAGACGGAAACCAGAGTGCCGTTGTCACTGCTGCTGATGCAAACGCAGCGTTTGGGATTCTTAATAGTACCGGCTACAGAAATGCGGACATAAATCTGTCAGGGATTGTAACTGCCTCAGACGCAAATTCAATCTTTGGCAATCTGAACAAGGCTTCGCAGGTACCTTGATCCGAATGAACTAAACCAAAATCGGATCTCTCTCATTCTTCGAATCTGGAGATTGTCTTATGCGAACATCTTTTGTTGTTGTCCTGATCCTGTTATCGTCAGCAGCAGCGCATGCTCAAAGAGCGGCCACTTCTACAATCAAGAACTTTTCGGTAAACAGTGGAAACTATTCTTTCGATGTTCACTCGAAGAGTACAGGAGCGCAAACGATTTCTGTTGGCACGAGTTCGCTGTACTTTACATACAATAGTGCAGGCATCACCAATCCGGTTCTTTCCAACATCAATCCCAGATTCAACGGGCTGGGCGGGCCGACCGATGATTACGGTCCAATGACTGTCGGCATCTATGGCGGACAGATAGGAGTAACGATTCAGTATCTGGGCAACATGACGACAGGTGCGCAATTGTTTTCTGCTCCTTCAGATAGTGCCGGCGAACGAATCTGCACGGTGAGCTTGACTATTACAAATCCCCAAGCGTCATCTCAACTCGCTTGGTCAGAAACGAACAGTGCGATTCTGCATTCCGCTACTGTGCCGGTGAGCCAAACCTTTGTGGGATCGGATAACAGAATTCTCCCGGTCCAGTTAGCACACTTCACTGCCCAGTACGCGAACGGAAATCCTTCATCAGTCATTCTATCGTGGAAGACAATATCCGAAATCAACAACTACGGCTTCGAAATCCAGAAGTCGCAAGACGCAGCAACCAATTTCCAAACAATTCAAAATAGCTTCACCCCCGGTCATGGCACAACCAACCAGCCGCAGCATTATTCTTACACCGACCAAGCCGCAACGAGCGGCGTCTGGTACTATCGCTTGAAGCAAATCGATTTGGATGGCACCGTGCATTTTACTGAACCCATTGTCGTCGGCAGCCCAACGAGTGTCAAAGAGCGGGAGATGCCAACCACGTATGCGCTCGATCAAAACTATCCCAACCCGTTCAACCCAACAACCACGGTTGAGTTTGCCGTGCCAAAGGAGTCGAATGTGCGATTAGAGGTGTACAATATTCTTGGCGAACGAGTAGCAACTCTTGTCGACGAAAACGTTCGGTAGGGTATTATAGAGAAACATTCAATGCGTCAGGACTCGCGAGCGGGCTGTACATCTACCGCCTCACTGCCGATAATTTTCTCAAAGTGAGAAAACTCATGGTGCTCAAGTGAAAGGCGGGTGAAACTCAATGCATGCAATACTTGGTGACCTGACTGTCGTTGACAAGTCCACTCCTTAGCAGATCTCAAAGCAAAAACAAAGCGCCTCTCGGAGAGATAATTTTTTCACAGCTTGAAGCAGGATTACAGTCCCAAAGTACGTCGGCGGCGCCGTATCAGTTCTGAATATTTCCCCTTCATGTTTTCCGAGAGGAAACTCTTTGTCATAAGGTCCTCCCATATCTGGAAACCTTTTGTAAAGGCTTCGAGAACATCACTCATAACAGATTCGGTCAAGCTCAACCGCTTCCTTCCAAAATATTCCACGAAGAGTGAACGAGAAAGACCTCGTTTTCTTCCGTCAAGTGGAAGTGCGAGTTCTTCTGCCGCATTGCCGAGTGCAATTGTCGTGTTGATGAGATCATACGCCGGCGACAATTCGATCTTCCTCTCTCGTCGAATCAGGGAAAAATTTTTGAGGTGCATGTCTTCATTGCCAATCAAAAAGCTAAACAGCGTCAATCGGAACAACTTAACCTTTTCAATCAGCGGGAATGTACAGTGTTTGTCAATAACCGACGCAACCTGCTCCATGCTGGAATCGTATTTGGTGTCCCTCGATTTCATAGAAAGCTGGGCAAAATCTTCAACCGCGAATCGTTCCTTCTTTGGTCCTCGATCAAATCTCTTGATGAAATAGGTGAGGGAAGTGTCCTTGGAATACAGCAGCCCATGAAGCGGAACTTCGACTCCGATCGCGGCGGCGAGACGCATCGTGAGATCTTCGTTCTCTGGTAACTCAGGGTAGTGACTTTGTGGCTTGAGGATGTAGATTCCTTCGTTATCGACGATGTCGAATTGTTCGCGAGCTACATTAAGTCGGGCGCTTAGTTTTGGTTGCACACCTTGGATGGACATTCTCGAAGCTCGTGCTACTGCCTCCTGTCTTTGTTCCTCGGCAGAGTAGGGAAGGTCGTGTAGATTCCGTAATTGCCGTGATAAATTTCTCAAGCCATCTGACGAGTAGCGAGTACCATCCGGAATTTCGCCGTAAGTAATAGGACAGCGGCTCACGCAATTTCCTCCACCGTCACCGAGCCGACGAGATCTTTGCCGACAGCAATGAGTTGACCGAAAAGATCATCCTTGTCGATTTTCTTTTGCCGAAGTAGCCCATCGAGCATCAACCCTTCTGGAAGTACTCCATCAAAGTAGGGCGGGAATCGATCGAACCGGAACTCGCGTTGCGCAATTGGCATCGTCAAAGAAACCGGATCTCCTTGATACGAGTCGAGATACTTGAAGAGATACGAACTCCCGCGTTGAAGTTCTTCCAGTATTCCAGACTCGACACCTTGAACAAAAACTCTAGCCCTCCTCATCGATTGCCTCCGCCTCAAAGTCCTTCATTAGCGGACTGTCGAATGTCATCTTTATGTTGAGGACGTACAGCACTTTCTTGAGCGTATCGAGTTGGATTGTTTCTTTTCCTTTTTCAAGATCAAAGACCGCGGTCTTTCCGATTCCCGCAAGTTTGGCAAGCTCCTGCTGACTCAAGCCAGCCTTCTTTCGATGAAATTTTACAATCCTAGCTATGTCAGCAGGTCTGTCCATTTGTACCGCTTTAGCAGTATGATTCAATCTGATCTGTACAAGAATACTGTTTTGGCGGTATAAGATCAAGTAGAATTATTCTATAGCGGTAAATTACCACATGCTTTCACAAGCTAATACCGTTATACCGGAATAGAATGACCGCGCCAGTCACTTGCAGGAAGGTTGTTACGGATGGCGCACGCCAACTTGTAGTTGCTAGTCTTGCAGGATTTTCGGATGCGTTGACCCCGGAACCGGAAATCAACCTCGTAGATGAACCCCCCATTCTTGAGGTAGTTCTTGCGGATGGAAGCCATAACAATTTGCCGATGGTCGCTTGGTGGTCGCTCGGCAAATCCCCCCTCCGTAAGTTGTGTGCCCCCAACGAGATTCGAACTCGTGTTACAGGCTTGAAAAGCCCGTGTCCTAGGCCTCTAGACGATGGGGGCGATTTGGGATTGACTCATTGTGTCACTGACGATTGTCTCATTGAAAAACTTATTGATACAATGCAATGTCTCAATGATGCAATCGCCTCTCTTGTGACCCCTCCGCGACTCGAACGCGGAACCTACAGCTTAGAAGGCTGTTGCTCTATCCGATTGAGCTAAGGGGCCGATATCGGAGGAAGTTCACAAAAAGCGCTGCACAATATAGTAGTTTCAGAAATCTGTTGCAACGCAGATGAATTACATTGTGATTCATCCACCAAATGCAAGAGAGCGTCAGGTAGCGACGCTCTCGTTGTCGTGTCGGGCCGGCGGGATTCTCCCGAAGGGACTCCTTCGGAGGAACCCACGACCCTCCTTATTTTGTCGGGGCGGCGGGATTCTCCCGAAGGGACTCCTTCGGAGGAACCCACGACCCTCCTTATTTTGTCGGGGCGGCGGGATTCGAACCCACGACCTCCTGCGCCCAAGGCAGGCGCGCTAGCCGGGCTGCGCTACGCCCCGATCAATTATTGCGTTGCCAAGATACGCAAGTTCGGAAGTGAAGGCAACTCCTTTTCGAGATGCTTGTTCACGACATCGCCGCACGACCCGATGAGCGCCGCGATCGCACGATCATACACTCCGTCGTTCATTTCTCTTCCCATGTACCGTCCGTTGTTGAACGTGCTGCAGAGATTTGCCGCATGGATGTGTGAACCGAATCGTTGCATGAACATCCTCACGTATCGATCTTTTCCGGTCGCGAGGTCATGAAGGATAACCGGACTGAACAGCCCGACGTTGGCGAGGAGCGGCAACGGCATTCTCTTGTTGAGCCATGTCAGGAATGTCGTCGAGACATATCCTCCGTCGAAACGCGATGGCATTGTCGTGATGAGACGCTCGCACGCCGAGCGATAGAATTCGAGCATGCTGTTGTTCTTCACGTACACCATAACGGAGTTGTTTACTTTGTTGCTGATACGCGTGATCGGCAACGTAACGCCGAACGGCCTCGCCTTGTGAACCCAGACTTCACGACAGAAAGCGTACTCCTCCGCTACATCGACCTCGAAGCGCTCGGCATCGAAAATAACCACGTCCGCATCGACCCAAATAGTTCGTTCATAACCGTTCGACAGAAATTCTCTGGCGGCTTCGAGCCGGGCGAGATCAGTGATGAGTAGTTTGTTACCGTTGGCTTTCTGCTTGTACCAATCGGGAACTAAATCAAAGAACGAATCATCGATGAATTTGTATTCGAACTTCTTTCTGTCGGTCCATGCCTCCACTGTCGATAAACAACGCGTGATCCACGCTGGAACGTTATGGGTGCGGTACGATTGATAGACAATAGTGCGCATGGTCTCAGGATTGGTGGCTGTTGAATCTCAATAACGATGTAAACCGCTTGAGAGAAAGTGATTGCACGCAAGTCTGCGAACGTCAGTCACCCTTGTAGAGACGCACTTTCTTCTTCTTGCGAAGCATTTCGCCAAAACTTCTCTTGTCCCACATACGCTTCCTTGCATGTGGTGGCCCGACCTTCTTCTTCATCATTTGCTCGCGCTTGCGCCGTGCGAAATCCTGCCTGCTGTCGTTCGACGGTTGGCCGGAGGGCTCCTCCGGGGTCTCGATGTTGGATGTGCTTTCCTGCATTTGATATGTTCTCTCCTTCCGTACGCCGTCCTTTCGGCCGCCGTGTACGTGAACAGGTCTTCCCGTATTCCGCTCAGCCGAGTGTCTCTGAGGCAAATGCCGAGTTGTTCCTGTTGGTTCCCCGCTTTGTGATGATGATTCTTCCGCCTTGACTTTAACGAAGCCGATATCGTTGGCGTCCTTCAACGCGAGACTTCCCTTGTACGTGAACAGGATTCGTTGGAAGAAGCCCCGTTCCTCGCCGGTGGCGACAAGAGAAATCGCTTCGCCTTTTGCGCCTGCCCGCGCCGTGCGACCGACGCGGTGTGTGTACGACTCCACGTCGCGGGGGATCTCGTAGTTGTACACATGCGTAATGTCTTCGATATGCAAACCGCGTGCTGCCACGTCTGTTGCGATAAGAACATTGAATTTCTTGTGGCGAAAGTCCGACGTTGTCTTTTCCCGTTGTCCCTGTGACAGGTCGCCGTTCAGGCAACGTGCAGCAATGCCGCCGCGCGAAAGTTGCTTTGCAATCTTCGCCGTGATATGCTTTCGATTGCAGAACACAAGCGCCAGATCGCGATCAGACTTCAACAAGTGCATCAGCAGATGCAGCTTCTGGTCGGGAGTTGTCTGGTAGTATGTTTGTCGCAGCAATTCCGGCTTCACCGATGCCGCCATCTGAACATGAACCGCATCGTTAAGATACTTTCGGCTGAGCGTGACAATCTCCTTCGCAAGCGTCGCGCTGAACATCAGTGTTTGCCGCTCCTTGGAAACCTTGTGCATGATAGTCTCGATGTCTTTGATGAAGCCCATGTCGAGCATTCTGTCTGCTTCATCGAGAACCAGCGTCGTGACAGTGTTGAGATCCAGAATTCCACGATCAATGAGATCGATAAGACGGCCCGGTGTGCCGACGATGATATTTGTGCGAGAAATCTTCCGCGCCTGTTCGTTGATCGAAACGCCGCCATAGATAGGCGTGATGCCAAGATGTTTGCCATGCGAAAACTTCACAAACTCGTGCGCAATCTGAACCGCCAATTCTCGCGTTGGACAGACAACGAGCGCTTTCAATCCGTCACGACGATTCATCCGTTCGATGATAGGAATAGCAAAACTCAATGTCTTGCCCGAACCTGTTTCCGATTGAGCTATGACGTCGCGTCCCGCAAAGATCGCGGGGACAATTTCTTTTTGTATCGGAGTAGGTGTGATGATGTCGCGTTGCTGCAAAAGAGCGACCATCTCTTTACTCAACTGCATTGATTCTGATTTCATAGTGCTTCCTTGAATGAGCCACGAAGACACAAGACGTCAACCGGCAACCCGACATAGCGCGTCGTCCGGTTGCTCCGCCAGTCGGCGAAGTAGGTGCACAATAAAGGAAATGGGAATGTCGAAGACCGTGTTGAAACCCTGATGTCTTGGTGTCTCCAACCGACGCCGACAGCATGTGTCGGGTTCGGGAGTGGCGAGCCTTTCTTGTGCGGTCAAAAAAAATGTCCCGACCTGTTTGCAAACAGATCGGGACTTCTGTTCAGCGAACTCTATTGCAGAACTAGATCTTGCTGACGTTCGTAGCTTGGAGGCCTTTCGGGCCTTTCTCGACATCGAACTCAACCTGATCACCTTCATTCAGGTTCTTGTACCCGTTGCCGGCAATGGCTTTGTAGTGAACAAAAACATCCTCGCCACCGGTACGTTGAATAAATCCGAAGCCCTTTGCTCCGTTGAACCACTTCACTGTTCCTTTTTCCATTGGAAAAGGTCCTTTGTGTATGTTAAACAAATCCGTTGTCAGCGGACACCGAGATTACAGCCAGCCTTGTGTGCCTTTAAACAGAAAATCGCAATTGTCATACACAAATTGCGATTGAACTGCTTTGCTACGGGTTTGTTTAGAACACACTAGCGAACTCCCAAAGCAAGGGGAGTAAAAGCTCATCAACGTTGTACTGTTTTTGACGAACACAGTATAGTTCTATTGTTTGCCAATAGCAACATCATATTTGTGAAATCGAGTTAACACGCCTTGAGAGAGTTCCGCTTGTCTTTCATCTGTCACTTTGCTATATAATAGAGAAGCTAACATCCTTCCACTCCAAAATGCACCCATGAATCCAGAAAACACTCCGGCCCATCTACCGTTCTATCTGACCATCATCTCGGCGTTCCTTTTCGTCGCGACGATGATGGTGTTCGTTAACTCGGTGAATGCGGAGTTCGTGAATTGGGATGACGATATCTATGTTACAGAGAACCCGCTCGTTCAATCGTTGACAGTCGAGAATGTCAAGGGGATTCTCTCGACGTCCTATTATTATGGCTGGACTCCAGTGACTCTGCTCTCGCATGCCATTGATTTTTCCTTATGGGGGATGAATGCGAAGGGGCATCATCTGACCAACGTGCTGCTTCACGCGATCAATACCGTTCTTCTTTTCTTTGTCACGATCGTTGTCATCGATTCAGCACGCGCTCGGGATGAACGAACGCTGCGCGCACGCATAACACCTTCGATGCTTGTCGGCAGCTTGATCGGCGCATTGCTTTTTGCGATGCACCCGTTGCGTGTGGAATCCGTTGCTTGGGTCTCCGGACGCAAAGACTTGCTGTGCACACTCTTCCTCCTCATCTCACTCTGGACGTACATCATTTGGAAACAGAGAGGGAAGAAAAGGCTTCATGTTGTTTCGATGATAGCATTTGCGTTGGCACTTCTTTCTAAACCAACGGCGATCATATTTCCCATCGTTCTCATTTTGTTGGATGCCCTGCTGCTCAACAAGACTGAAGGCCGCTCTGCGTGGAATGAAATACTCATCGACAAAATTGGATTCCTTGTGTTGAGCGGCATCGCGGCAGTCATCACATGGCTTGCAGCATCCGGCGGCGGCGTGAATGTCATCGGAGAATTGAATGCGATCGAGCGCGTGTTGCTGCCATTTTACATGATCACCTTCTACCTGGTGAAGCTTGTCGTTCCGCTCGATTTGTCGCCGGTGTATCCTGATGTCGACACGGTGCTGTTGTATCTCTCGCCTCTGATTGTCATTGGGCTGCTGTCGGTCGGTTACGTTCTGATGAAACGACAAATCGCCGCCTTCATGCTGGCAGTCGCGAGCTACATGCTTATGCTGCTTCCCGTGTATCTCGGAATCTCGTCGGGATTGCAGCCGCTTGCCGACCGCTACACCTATCTTTCCACGCTCAGCATCTTCATGCTCATCGGAGGAGGAATTGACTTGTACTGGCGCGCGAGCGCAGCGTCTGCCGGAAAGAAATATCAGCGCGAGTTGCTGGCATTTGTTCTGCTCTGCCTCTGCGCTGTCAGTGCGTACAGAACAATTCGTCACGCATCGGTGTGGCATGATTCCGTATCGCTTTGGAAACAGGCGCTGCGCTATGCGCCGCAGACGATCGACGAGTTCAACCGACGTCGTCCGTACATGAAGCCGAGCTACGCCGACGCCCGACTCAATTTGGGCGTTGCTTATTACACTCGGAAGAACGTCGATTCGGCGCTCGTGCAGTTTCAAACTGTGTTGCGGTTCGATTCGTGCAACGCCGACGCGCATTACAACATCGGCAATGTGCTGTACGAAAAGGCCGAGACTGCGCTTTCGCTGCGAAGCTTTGAACGCGCCGTCCGGTGCGATTCCCGGTACGCCAAGGCGTTCTACAATCTCGGCATTCTCTATGCCGCGCAGGACAGTGTTGCGCTTGCTCTGCAGTCGTTTCAGTCCGCGGCTCGGCTCGGGTACGCCGATGCTCAACGCATACTGACCGAACGCGGCTACGGCTGGTAAAGATTTTTCTGGCAACAGATTCAGCACAGAAGTATATTGGTGCGGCAACCCGGGCGTACTTGCGTTCGGCGCAATGTTCGTTGAAAAGTGTGAGATGATCGAGTGCACGTTACGCCCGATATCATAAATTCAAAGAACCCGTTCTCTATTTCGCGGAGGGTCGCATGAAGTACTTGGTGTTCGGTCTCTCACTCATTTTTCTTGCCTGCAAGAGTGAATCTCCCGCGCAGCCCACTGCCTTCAGCTGGCAGCAAGCTTTTCCCAATCTCCCAACCTTCAGCAGTCCGATTGAGCTTGTGCATTCGGGAGACGGAACAAACAGATTGTTCGTCGCTCAGCAGCGCGGCCTCATCTATGTCTTCCAGAATTCATCCACAGTCAACACGCGAAAAATCTTTCTTGATCTCTCCGATCGTGTCTCACCGACGGGGGGCGAGGCAGGACTGCTTGGTCTTGCATTTCATCCCAACTATCGCGCGAACGGATACTTCTACGTCAACTACACCAACTCACTGAGCGGCTCACTCACGTCGTACATCGCACGATATCAGGTCAGCCCGTCCAATCCAGACTCAGCGGTGAAGGCAAGCGAGCAAATTCTTCTGACAATACCGCAACCCTACTCGAATCATAACGGCGGTAAAGTCGCCTTCGGGCCTGACGGATATTTGTATTTAGGATTTGGCGATGGAGGAAGCGGCAACGATCCGGGCAACCGCGCGCAGAACCGCGCCGAGTTGCTCGGCAAAGTTCTTCGCATCGATGTGAACAGCACATCAGGGGGCAACAACTACGCAATCCCACCAACAAATCCGTATGCCGGAAACACACAAGGATGGCGGCAGGAAATTTTCGCGTACGGCATTCGCAATCCGTGGAAGTTCAGTTTCGATGCAGAGACCGGTGCGTTGTGGCTCGGCGATGTCGGGCAGGATTCACGCGAAGAAGTTGACATGATTGTCAGCGGAGGAAATTACGGTTGGCGGTTGATGGAAGGGAACATTTGCAACCCGAGCGTGAATCCCAATTGCCAGGATACTGCCGGATTGATCAGGCCGGTGTGGGATTACCCGAACGCCGGCTCCGATGTTGCTGTCACGGGCGGCTACGTGTACCGCGGCAGCGCCATTCCGTCGTTGCGCGGAAAATACATTTGCGGCGATTACGGCTCTGGCAAGAATTGGATGTTGAGTTACAATGGCGCAGGCTCTGCAACAGCGGAGTTGATTTCGGACGAAGCGTTTGCCATCTCGACGTTTGGCGTCGATGAGAGCAATGAGCTGTATTGTTGTTCGTACAGTTCCAGCGGTCGCATCTACAAGCTTACCGGCCCGCCGACTTCAGCAGCGTTGGGTGAGGCTCCGTCGGTGTTTGTGTTGGAGCAGAACTATCCGAATCCATTCAATCCTACAACCATTATTCGGTTCACAATTAAGAATTCGCAATTCACAATTCTCAAGGTCCTTGACTTGCTCGGCCGTGATGTGGCTACGATAGTGAATGAAGTGATAGAGCCTGGGACACACGCCGTGCAGTGGAATGCTTCGGGCATGGCGAGCGGAGTGTATCTGTATCAACTCAGTGCAGGCGGACTTGTGCAAACGAAAAAGCTTTCCCTCATCCGTTAGCTGCTGCGCTGAAGATTTCCACTACGTGCATACTCAACTACATTCGTAAGAAGCTGACATGAAAGGCAACACGAAAGCAACAACTCCGCGCGAGTACATCAACTCACTCGATGAACCGCGCAAGAGCGAAGTCTCATCCCTCAACACACTCATACAAAAAGCCACCGGACTCAAACCGGCAATGATGTTCGGCATGCTCGGCTACGGGAAGTTCCATTACACATACGCGAGCGGACGAGAAGGCGACTGGTGTTCGGTTGCACTTGCCAGCCAGAAGAACTATATCTCACTGTACGCTTGTATGACTGATGGGAACGGCTACATCGCCGAGTCGTACAAGTCGAAGCTGCCCAAGGTAAGTATTGGCAAAAGTTGCGTTCGCATCAAGAAGCTCGCCGACATCGACCACAAAGTACTAACCAATCTGCTGAAACAGAATCACAAAGCATTCAAAGTTTTTCAGACGAAGAAAGACTGAACCACCGCAGACGGTAGCTGTACGATACGCCCGAGAAACCAATAACGATCAACGACTTTTGGGCGACCGCCTGTGCGCCGAAGTAGATGGCGCCGCCTGCCTGACGGCAGGCAGGCGGCAGGCAGGCCCGTCGGCAGCCCAAAAAAAGAATCGAGTGCGCACAGCCGTTTGATTGTTTTCGATGGTGCACTTGGTTATATTTTTTTGTGTGAAGAATCCGAAGTGCGTCTTACCTCGTGATCTCAGTT
Organism: Ignavibacteriota bacterium; assembly: GCA_016218065.1. GTDB lineage: Bacteria > Bacteroidota > Ignavibacteria > UBA10030 > UBA6906 > CAADGV01. The sequence continues at coordinate 13,991 of JACRFA010000158.1, forward strand.
TTCCCCACTCATAGACTGGACGAATGTAACATGCCAAAGGACGCTACCATGACGACCACCTCAGTCGACCACGTTGACCGCCCTGAACATCTCGATCAAATCCGTGACATCATTTTTGGTCCGCAGAAGCGGGAACTGGAGACGCGGCTCCAACAATTGGAGCATGATCTCGCCGACGCGAGAACGACGTTGTCGAGCGACATAGAGAAGCTGAAGAAATCGCTGACGCACGATCTTCGATCAACCTCGACAAATCTTGAGACACAGATGACGAGTGCGGCGAGCTCTCTTGATGCCGCGATGAAATCGGGCAACGAGAAGCTGAGCAACGAGCTTGCGAAACTGAAGGAGCAAGTGTACCGTGATCTCGAGGCGCGCTTTGCGGATCTCACCGATTCCCGAGTGCCTCGCGAGCGATTGGGTGAGCTTCTTGTCGAGCTTGGCACGAATATCAAATCCGGAAAGCGTGACGCGGAGTTGAAGCTCGTAACGCAAAAGAAATCCGGCTGAACGCGTGTCATTGCCCACCACACAAATCGGCGAACCGATTGACGAGCAACGCGCTGCCGACCTTCGCTCGTTGCGTCGGCTGCTTATCCGCCCTGCACAGGAGGAACTCGTCGATGTTCAATCACGTCTCAATACCCTTCACGCAGAGTTGCACACGCCGGAAGAACTGACGGCGCTTCTCGTTCCGGTCATCACGAACGCATTGCAGAAACGGATACGTGCTGATGAAGAGGGCGTGATCGCAATTCTCGCGCCGCTTGTCGATCGGTTGTTTCGCGAGCGTACCGAACAGGATAAAGCTGCCATTGTGCAAGCCCTCGCTCCTTCGGCGGCGAAAGCGTTGCGCGCGCAGCACGAGCGTTTCCCGGAGGAAGTCGCGGAAGATCTCGCCCCGATCATGGGCGCTGCAATTCGCGAGCAGGTGAGGCTGCAACGCGACGCGATGGTGGATGCGTTGTATCCGATCATCGGCTCGACGATTGCGAAGTACATGGCCGAAACCATGCGCGAGCTTGTGGAGAACGTCAATCGTCGCATCGAGCAGACGCTGTCGCTGCGGGGTTTCATGCGCCGGATAAAGGCGAAGGCCAGCGGCGTATCGGAAGCTGAGTTGATCCTGCACGAGTCGCTGCCGTTTACCGTGCGCGCCGCATTTCTCATTCACAAGCCGACCGGCATTCTTCTTGCGCACTCGTATGAGTCGGATGAAGCACAGTTTGATTCGACTCTTGTGTCGGGCATGCTTACGGCCATTCGAAGCTTTGTGAATGAATGGATTGCGCGATCAGGCGATCCCTCCGAGTTGCACGCGATTGAGTATGGACGTTCGCGCATTTTGCTCGAAGCAGCCGGCCATTGCTACGTTGCCGTTGTGGTAGAAGGGGACCCGACGGATGAGTTTGTAACGCAAATGCGAGAGGAGTTTGCCTCGATCGTCGCAACGTGGGACAAAGAGATCTCCGAGTTCAATGGAGATTCTTCGCTGCTTGCACCTCATCTTGTCGAGCCGCTTCGCCGTTTGGTGAACTATCGCCCCGCGCCTTCTTCGGAGAGGGCGCGTGCGCGTGCAGCCTCTTCGTGGCCGTTGATCATCCTGCTCTTAATCCTTATCGGTGGCCCGCTCGGATGGTATCTCTACACGCAGGCGAGAGACTCCGACAATGAGCAACGACTTTCGTCAGCAATCGCGGCATCACTCGGAGTTGCAACGAATCCCGTCGCTGTAGAGGTCGATGGTGACGATGTGACGTTGAAGGGTCAAGTTATGAGCACCTTGTTGTTGAATCGCGTGATTGCGACGGTGAAAGAGCAATCGCCGGAAAGCGAACTTCACTCATTGATCGCCGTTGCTGATGCGCCGCCACATGAGACGCTCGTCCAGTCCGAAGTGCATCGCATTGCGGCAGCGTTCAATGCGCTGCAGGGAGTTCGCGTCGTTCCGCAGTACCGCGCGAGCGCGCTCACCGTAACCGGCTGGGCAAAGGACTCGACTCTCATTCGCAGCGTTACTCGCGCGTTCGAGCGCCTTCCCGGAGTTGCGTCGCTCAACGTCAACCTGCTCGCCGGCGTTCCGTCTCTCGATGTGCTCTTTCACTTCGAGCGTGGCATTGAGCCTCTCGGCGCTCACGCGAAGTTGCTTGACTCGGTGCAGGCATTTCTTCAAGCGTTTCCCGAGACGCGTCTTCGCATTCTCGGCCACTCTGATCTTTCAGGCAGCGCGTCGCGCAATCTCGTGATCACGGGAGCCCGGGCACAGATGATTCGAGACGCTCTTATCAGGCGCGGAATTGATCCCCACCGGCTTGATGTCGAGGGAACCGGCACGTTCCGTCCGAACACAGATCCGCGAAGCAAAACAAACCGCGCTGTTCGGCTAGAAGTGCTCCATCACTAACCGGTGCGACCGTTGAACGCGTCCATCTTCAAGAAGATTTGCTTGCTTGGCGACTTTGCCGTAGGCAAAACCAGCCTCGTCCGACGCTTTCTTGACAATCAATTCAACGACGAATATCTCTCAACGATTGGCGTGAAAATCTCGCGCAAGTTGCTGGAGGTTCCGACACCGGATAACCAACTCCGTTCACTGAATCTCGTGCTGTGGGATCTGGAAGGCAAGGATGATTTCCGCGGCGTCGCACCGTCCTACTTGCGGGGCGCGAGCGGTGCAATCATCGTCGGCGACGTAACCCGCCCACAGACACTTACGACTCTCCAGAATCACGTTACGCACTTCCTCTCGCACAACCCCGCCGGGCGCATTGTCATCGCATGCAACAAAATGGATATGATTGATGATGACTCTGTGCTGCAAGAACTTGATCGCCCCCGGCAAGCGATTTCTCTCGTGGGCACGTCTGCGAAGAGCGGAACCGGAGTCGATGAGGTGTTTCGGACTCTCTGCCTGAAACTCGCGGAGTAAGACGATGGATGTGTTGATCCCTGCGCTACATGATCGCCGCAAGATCGAGTACGTTGTGCTCGACAAACATCTGTTGATTCAGAAGTTCTCCGATGGCGTGCGGGAGTTTGCGGATTCACCGGACGCGATCGTCATCGGCGGCGATGTGCGCCACGCGTTTCCCGAACTTGCCGGAAGCGAAGACGATCTCCTCTGCGTCGCCGCTGGCGCAACGCAAGAATGGACTCTCCAACTTCTGTCGCGGAGTGGAAGAGGGGGTCCGGTCATTAACCTTTCCGCTCACGCGCACGACGACGGTACGCTTGTCTTATTGCTTGAAGATGCAACAGCGCGAGCTACGGTCGAGCAACAATTGCTTCAAGGTTCCAATGAGAGCAAGTTGTTGCTTCACACGGTGAACGCCGCCCGCGAGATGCTCGACCGCGTAATCAACGCGCTCGACGATGCGCTGCTTGTTGCCTCGCCCTCCGGCGTTATCCGGGCAGCCAACGCCGCCGCATGCTCGATCTTCGGAGTGCATCAGGGAGAATTGATCGGCACATCTCTCACGGAGCTTCTCCCCGCGGGAACCCTCGTCGATCTTCACTCTCCTCTTCGGCGCAGCGAAATCTCCGCGGTGAGCGCGCGAGGCGAAGACTTGCCGCTTTCCATTTCCATCTCCGTCATTTGCGACTCGCGTTCGCAGCCAGAACATGTTGTGATGCTTGCGCGGGACTTGCGAAAAGAAAAAGAGGCGGAACGGCAAATCGGCAAGCTGCGTGCGGAAAAGAATTTTCTGCTCGAAGAGATCGACGACGAACGACACTTTCATGGCATCGTCGGCAACTCCAAAGTGATGGCGGCGGTCTTCAAGCACGTCGAACAAGTGGCGGCATCGGATGCGACGGTGTTGCTGCTCGGCGAAACGGGAACCGGCAAAGAGCTTGTCGCACGCGCCATTCACACACTGAGTGATCGACGTGACTGCCTTCTCGTGAAGGTCAACTGCGCCGCGTTTCAAAGCGGCGTTGTGGAGAGTGAGCTGTTCGGTCACGAGAAGGGAGCGTTTACCGGAGCCGTAACGCGTCGCGCCGGCCGATTTGAATACGCCCACGGCGGCACGATACTGCTTGATGAGATCGGCGATCTCCATCTCGAAACACAGGCAAAGCTGTTGCGCGTGCTGCAAGAGCGTGAATTTGAACGCGTCGGCGGCAATGCACCTGTGCATGTCGATGTCCGAGTGATCGCGGCGACGAACCGCGATCTCGCGCAGGAGGTCGTAGCCGGACGGTTTCGCAGCGATCTGTTTTTCCGCATCAACATCTTTCCGATTCATATTCCTCCGCTGCGTGACCGGCGTGAAGATATTCCTCTGCTCGTCCGGCATTTCTTGTCGCGGTTCACGTCGCGGTCCAACAGACGCGTGAGCGCCATCGATCCGGACGCGATGGACATTCTCCTCAAGTATGATTGGCCCGGCACCGTGCGTGAGCTAGCGGCGGTGCTCGAACGCGCGATCATCATCGCAGAACGCGACGTTCTTCGCAAGAGCGACCTTGCCTTTTTGCAAAAGACCGCTCCTCCGAAGCGCAGCGCAACGTCGCTCATCGATGTCGAGAAGCAACATATTCTTGATGTGCTGAAGGCGACCGATGGCGTCATCGAAGGCGCCCGCGGCGCGGCGGCCCGTCTCGGCCTGAAACCATCAACACTCCGCAGCAAGATGAACAAGCTCGGCATCCAATCGCAGACTCGCCAATTCAAGTAACCCTCCATATTGGTTCGTAGCTTCGCGCCCCTCGCTCATTCATCACCGTGATATGTCGTGGTTCGTCGTAATCTCGTGGAGAAAATGCGCTCACCGTTTGCATTACTCCCAACCGTGCGCTTTCTAAGTGGTTTGGCTTAGCGAAGTTACGGCCCCACCTCTTTGTTCGCAACGCCTGGCATAGTTTTCGGAATTGTCAAGCGGCGAAAGAATCAGACGATCACCGCAGAATCTGCAAGCGAACATACGCTCCATAGCAACACCTTGCTTCCGGACTATCACAACTTACCGGCACGTCTGTTCAAGTCTCGCTCATTCACCAGTTGAGAAACGACTCATGACCATTGACATTTTTGTTTGGGGCTTCCGATGGGCCTGCCTGCAGCCTGCCTGCCGCCTGCCTGCCGGTAGGCAGGGTAGGCAGGGTAGGCAGGTGTTCCCCGTCAACACAGCGCATCATGCCGCGAAGCGAGACCGCGTACCTCGCCAGAAGAGTGTCGCCCTCGCATGACAACGGCAGTCAACACACGTTGAACACGAAACACAATCCACATTCACACACAGAAAGGAACAAAACACATGGCAGCAAAATTCGTCATCAAAAAACTCGATTCGGAAAAATTCATGTTCAATCTCAAAGCCGTTAACGGCGAGATCATTCTCACGAGCCAGCTCTACGCCGATCGAAGCGGAGTCGTCACCGGTATTGCTGCGGTGAAAGCGCAGGCCCTTCGTGAAGAGAACTTCGAAAAGAAAGTTGCCTCAAACAGTGAGCACTACTTTGCTCTGAAGGCAGGCAATGGCCAGACAATCGGAAAAAGTGAACTGTACAAATCGGCGTCGTCAATGAACAACGGCATCGCCTCGGTGATGAAGAACGCTGCGATAGCAGAAGTCGTCGACTTACGATGAGTTCATGTCATAACGTAACCAGCAACAGGGAAGAGTAATGTTCCTCCCGGAATTCACAATCATAAGAAGGAAAAATTATGGCAGTCAATCTACTCGGTCTTCTGAAAGACCAGATGAGCGACGATGTTGTTCACAAAGTCGCGGGGTTTCTTGGTGAGAACCAAACAAACACGCGCAGCGCGCTTGCAAGTGCGGTGCCTTCCATTCTCACCGGGCTGATCCAGAAATCGTCAAGCTCGCAGGGCGCAGTGTCGCTCTTCAGCTCATTGCTTCAAGGCAACAATGCCGACGATACATTCGGAAGTCTTACCGGTTTGCTCGGCGGCGGTCAGGCAACGAACAACCTGACATCAAGCGGCAACAATATTCTCTCGACTATCTTCGGCAATAACGTCGGCAACATTGCCGATCTCATTGCGTCAGCAAGCGGCATCAAGAAAAGCTCGTCGATGTCGTTGCTCAGCCTCGCTGCGCCGATTGTGATGGGATTCCTGAGCAAGCACGTGAAGCAGCAAGGCGTTACCGACGCGGCAGGATTTGCCAGCATGCTGGCGGGCCAGGCAGGATTCCTCAAGGGCGCACTCCCCACCGGTGTGACGAATCTGCTCGGCATTTCGAACATCGATGCGCTTGCCGGTAAGGCTGTGTCGATGACATCGAACGGCGGAAGCAGCGTATTGAAGAAAGTCCTCCCGTTTCTGCCGATCGTCGCGATTCTGTTGCTGGGGTGGTGGTTGCTGAAGAATTCCGGCGCCGATGCGGCAAAGCAAACGGTCGAGACAGTGAAGGAAGCGGCGCACGAAGGCGTTGTGGCGACCGCTTCCGCGGTGAACGCGCTCGGCGCCTTTTTCAGCATGCGACTCCCCAGCGGCGTCGATTTGAATATTCCCGAGTATGGCATCGAGAACAAACTCATTGGGTTCATTCAAGACGCGAATCGTCCTGTGGACAAGACAACGTGGTTCACGTTCGACAGACTTCTCTTCGAGACGGGTAAGGCAACAATGAAGCCGGAATCGCGTGAGCAGCTCAATAACATCGCCGAAATCCTCAAAGCATTTCCTGCGGTGGCATTGAAGATCGGCGGCTACACGGACAACACAGGAAATGCGGCGGCCAACATGCAGCTCTCGCAGGCGCGCGCAGAGAGCGTTATGAACGAACTTGTCGCGCTGGGCATCGACGCGCAGCGACTGCGGGCAGAAGGATACGGACAGGAACATCCCGTCGCCGACAACGGTACCGAAGACGGTCGCGCAAAGAATCGTCGCATTGATGTTCGGGTGACGAAGAAGTAACTCGATCCACAACACTCAATCACAACACGAAAGGATATACAATGAAACATTTTTCAGTTCTCGTGCTCGTTGTTGCGAGCATGCTTGCTGCGTCATCCTCGCGGGCACAATTCCGCGATGTCGGGCTTGGCGCCGGAATTGGTTTCGGCGGGATTATCGGCGCGACAGATGATCTGGCGAACAATCAAACCAAATTCCTTGCGCGTGCGTTCGTGCGCGCAAACATCGTTAATGGGGTGCAGGCGGAACTCGGCGCGGGCCTCGGACGAATGGCGGGCGTGAATGCAGCGGATGCAACGCGAGGTAACAAGGATGGCTCCCTGTCGGTGAGTCAGTTGGTGCCTGTGGATGCGCGTCTGCTCCTCAGCCCGTTTTCGTTCGAAGGCTGGAATCCCTACCTGTATGCGGGCGTTGGCGTCGTGCATTACGATATGGAGAACGTCCCCGGCAACGCCGATCCGGCGGTGAAGACACAAGGGTGGGTTCCCTACGCGCCCGGCGGTCTCGGACTTCAATTCCGACTCGACGATCAAACGATGTTCGAAATGAGCGGCGGCTACAACTACGCGTTCAATGACAAGCTCAACGCAATCACCTCAACGTCGCAGCCGAATGGAACGAAGAAAGACGCATATTGGAATTTTCTCGTCGGACTGAGTGTCGCAGGAGAGAGCGGCTCTGCCGATCGTGATGGCGATGGTCTTACGAATCGCGAGGAAAAAGAACTCGGCACGGATAGGAACGTCGCTGATTCTGATGGCGACGGTCTCAGCGATGGCGAGGAAGTTCATACAACCAAAACAAATCCGCGCAGAGCGGATTCCGACGGAGACGGTCTTAATGACCGTGAGGAGGTTGTCCAACACAAGACCGACGCGAACAAATCCGACACCGATGGCGATGCCTTGTCGGATGGCGAAGAGGTTGCAAGACATGGCACTGATCCGCTCAAATCCGATACAGACAACGATGCTTTGAATGACGGCATCGAGGTTAATCGGACGACCACGAACCCGACGAAGGCCGATACGGATGGCGACGGATTGGCCGATGGTCAAGAAGTCAATCAATACAAGACTGATCCGCTCAAGGCTGATACGGATGCTGGAAGCGTGAACGACGGTAAGGAGGTTGCAGCGCATTCCAATCCCCTCAATCCGTCTGATGATGTTCCGAAGAAACCGGAGATCAAAGTGGAAGTGGGGAAGGCCATCGTGCTCGACGGAATCGTCTTCACAACGGGAAGTGCAGTTATCGATCCGCAATCCGAAGATGTTCTCGTGCAGGCGTTCAATACGCTCGATCAGAACAGCGACGTGCAGGTGGAGATTCGCGGCTACACCGATAACGTTGGCAACCGCAAGGCGAACCTCCGTCTCTCGCAGCGTCGCGCAGATTCCGTGAAAGCGTGGCTGGCGAAGAAAGGGATCGCGCCCTCGCGCATGGGAACCAAAGGCTTCGGCCCCGATAACTCGATTGCCGACAATTCAACCCAAGAGGGTCGCCAAAAGAATCGTCGCATCGAATTCTTCAGAGCAAAGTAGTTGCTTACGCGTCAGCGCCTTCGCTTCGCGGCGAAGGCGTTGAGCGCATCACATCGTCAATCATCAATCAAACAAAAAGGAACTCGTCATGTTGAAAGAAAAATATCAGAGCGTACTCGACCTTGCTGCGAAGTTGGGCGTGCGACTCGACAGCGTTGCTGAAGAGGGAACGAAGTTGAAGATCAAAGGCTTCGCGCCATACCAACTGGACAAAGAGCTTGTCTGGGATAGAATCAAAACGCTTGGCAATTGGGAGAACGAACTTGTCGCCGACATTCGCGTCGAGAAGACGGACATTTTCGGGATGTACACCGTGCAGGCGGGCGACACACTTTCGAAAATTGCCAAGAGCCATCTCGGCGGTGCAAATCGCTACATGGAAATCTTCAACATCAATAAAGACACTCTGACAAATCCGGACATGATCAACATCGGTCAACGGCTGAAGTTGCCGAATCCGTAATTGTGTTGACTCGAAGTGTTGGACGCGGGCAGCGAATCATTGCTGCCCGCGACGGTGTAAACCTTCGCAATTCTTCCCTTCCCGAATATCCACAAGATTTTCTCTCAACGTCGACAATTCTTTTTGACGGAACGGCTTTCTGATTGCAATGATGCAATGGTGCAACAATGCAATGATTAAATTCTCTTGACAGTTCGCCAATCATTCCGCATACTTGCAGTGCATTCTCCGCAACGATAGGGAAGCTCGTTTCTCAACTTCGTGCGAAACTTTTCCCATTGGTGAGAAGGCGTCGCCGCGCAACGCAGTGATTGCCGCTGATAAGGGCATTTTTGGTTGGGCATAGTTGTTGCGATTCCAGAATGCGCGCGGCATTCCGCGAAGACTGAAAGACGAGTTATTCAACACTCAATCTTTCCAACCACAGGTTTCCATGATACCATCGCACATCGAACACATCGGCATCGCTGTCAAAGATCTTGCCTCATCGATCAAGTACTACGAAAATATTCTCGGGTTGAAATGCTATGCAGTCGAAGAAGTGAAAGATCAAAAAGTGAGAACTGCATTCTTCATGGTCGGGCAGACGAAAATCGAGCTGTTGGAATCGACTGAAGCAGATGGTCCGATCGGAAAGTTCATCGAGAAACGAGGAGAAGGAGTTCATCACATTGCGTTCGCGGTTGAGAAGCTGCACGAAGCGCTGAACGAAGTAGAAGCGAAAGGAGTGCAGTTGATTGACAAGACTCCGCGCAACGGAGCGGAAGGATTGCAGATCGCGTTCCTTCACCCAAAATCCACCGGCGGCGTTCTGACGGAACTCTGCTCGAAGCCTGAACGCGACTGAGCGACCGACGCGACAACGAATATGTATCATCAACACAACTGACTATGAGCACAGTAGCTGAAAAACTTGAACTGCTGAAACAAAAAAACGCCCACGTCAATCTTGGCGGGGGGAAAGAGAAACTCGAAGCGCAACACAAGCTGAACAAGATGACGGCGCATGAGCGACTGCATCTCTTGTACGACCGCGGCTTCTACGATGAGCTGTTCCGATTCATCCGACACGGCGCAACATCCTTCGGGATGGCAGATCGCGATCTGCCGGCTGACGGCGTCGTGACGGGGCTGGGCGCGATCGGCGGTCGGCTTGTCTACGCGTCGTCGCAGGATTTCACCGTGATGGGGGGCAGCGTAGGTTGGATGCATGCGCGTAAGATTTGCGAGATCATGGACATGGCGCTCAAGGCCGGCGCGCCCTACATTGCCATCAATGATAGCGGGGGTGCTCGCATTCAGGAAGGCGTCGATTCGCTGCGCGGGTACGGACGCATCTTCTACTACAACACGCTGCTCTCGGGCGTTGTGCCGCAGATTTCCATCATCGCCGGTCCGTGCGCCGGCGGCGCTGCATATTCGCCTGCTCTCATGGACTTCATCATCATGGTCAAAGACACCGGGCAGATGTTCATCGCCGGACCGGAAGTGATCAAGCAGGCGACGGGCGAGGAGATTACCGCGGAGGAGCTTGGCGGCGCGTTCGTCCAGGCGGCGACCAGCGGCAACGTGCATTTCATTGCCCGCGACGATGCAGATGCAATTGAGATCGCGCAAACTCTGCTGAGCTACCTTCCCGCCAACAACACCGAAGATGCACCTTCGCACAGCACGGGCGAGCTGCTCATGATCGAGGACGAAGAGTTGAACCGCGTTGTTCCCGACGACAACCGCGATCCGTACAACATGTTCGATATCCTGCACCGCGTGTTCGACCCGAACACGATCTTCGAGGTGCACAGTCATTACGCCAAGAACATCATTGTCGCGTTTGCGCGGCTCAACGGACGTGTTGTAGGCATCGTGGCGAACCAGCCGATGGAGAAGTTCGGCGCAATCGACATCGATGCATCGGACAAGGCGTCGCGCTTCGTCCGCTTCTGCAATGCGTTCAATATTCCGTTGATCAGTTTTGTTGATGTTCCCGGATTTCTGCCGGGCGTGGAGCAAGAGTTCGGTGGCATTATCCGCCACGGCGCGAAGATGCTGTTCTCATTCTCGGCTGCGACCGTACCAAAAATCTCGATCGTCGTTCGCAAGGCGTACGGCGGCGCGTATCTTGCGATGTGCGCAAAGAGTCTTGGCGCCGACCGCGTTGCAGCCTGGCCGACAGCGGAAATCGCTGTGATGGGCGCCGAAGGCGCGGTGAGCGTGTTATACAAAAACGAAATCAAGGGCGCGCCGGACCCGAAACGCAAGCGCAAGGAACTCATCGAACAATATCAAGCAGAGTTCTCTACGCCCTACATGGCGGCGGGGAAAGGGATGGTGGACGCCGTCATCGAACCGAAGAAGACGCGGGCGTATCTCTCGGTCGCGCTTGAGTCGTTGCGCAGCAAACGCGATCTTCGTCCTCAAAAGAAACACGGACTCATTCCTTTGTAAGCGGAGAACGCATGGAACTCATTTTCGAAAGTCTGTTGCTGCTTGTTGTCGGTATGAGCGGGGTCTTCGCTTCGTTGCTGCTTCTTGCCGGCATGATCTGGTTGTTTCGCTTCGCGGATGAAACGCTGAACAAGCGGCGCATTCAAACCTACTCGAAGAAGGTGGAGCTGCACGAAGTGGTTGATGAGGTGAATGATGAAGTCGTTGCCGTGATTACCGCGGCAGTGACGGCAGCGCTGCGGAAGCCGGTTGTTGTGCGCCGCGTGCAGTTTCTGAATCAGAAGTCGGGGAGCGCGTCGTGGGCAGTGACGGGCAGAGTGAATATTATGGCATCGCATGCAATAGCAAAAAGGAAATCATAACATATGAAAAAGCTTCTGATTACAGTCAACGGAAAGCGGTACGAGGTAGATGTTGAGGTTGTTCAAGATGACGATGCGATTCAGGCGCAGCCTCCGTTTCGCCCGCCGGTGCGGACGATGGACAGCTACGTCACGCCCGTGACTACTCCGCTGCCGCCCAAGTCGAAACCGAGCGCGGCGGAAAAGAAAACCCTCGCCTCGCCGATCAATGGCGTCGTGCTTGAAATTCCCGTGAAGGAAGCACAGGCGGTGAAAGAAAATGATGTGCTGTTCGTGCTTGAGGCAATGAAGATGAAGACGAACATCTCATCGCCGCAAACCGGAAAGATCAAATCCATTAAAGTTAAAGTCGGCGACACGATTGAAGCGGGCCAGGCACTGTTGATGTTTGAATGAATGCACTCGTCTCCATGAGCGTCCAGCGTGCGGCAGTAAATCTTTAGATTGAGTGATTGTCCGAAGGTCGATGACTCGACTCGTTGAGACTCCTTTAGGCAGTCATCGCGCCAATGAGCCATTGCTGGGTTCTGTACCCCGTGAGAGATCCTGATGACCTGATGGCGCGATCTCTCAATGAGCCGACAGACTCTGAATCTCTGCATCTAAATTTCAAGAAACGAAATGTTACAACATCTCGAAAAATTCATCCATGGCATGGGCTTCTGGTATTTGACGCCGGGGCAGATTGCCATGCTCGCGGTTGCATCATTGCTCATCTATCTCGCTATCCGGCGCGGGTTCGAGCCGCTCTTGCTGCTGCCGATCGGGCTGGGCGCGTTTCTCGCGAACTTGCCCGGCAACGGACTGCTCACGGCGCCTCATGGCAATGAAATCGGCGGTCTGTACTTCTATCTCTCCAAGGGAATTGAGTTGGAGATTTTTCCGCCGCTGATTTTTCTCGGCATCGGCGCGATGACGGATTTCGGTCCGTTGCTGTCGAATCCCAAAACATTTCTTCTCGGCGCCGCGGCGCAGCTCGGGGTCTTCATCGCGCTGCTTATGGCGGTCGCGCTGGGATTCAATTTGCAGGAAGCTGCGGCGATCGGCATCATTGGCGGCGCCGACGGACCGACCGCAATCTATCTGACACTCAAACTTGCGCCGCATCTTCTCGGCCCGATTGCCGTCTCCGCGTATTCATACATGGCGCTTGTGCCGCTCATTCAGCCTCCCATCATGAGACTTCTCACGACGGAGAAGGAACGGCTTGTGGTTATGGAAACGCCGAAGCCCGTCTCGAAAAAAATCAAAATCATCTTTCCGCTTGCCGTGACTGTTGTTGGTGTGTTCATTGTGCCGCCGGCAGCGCCGTTGCTCGCCATGCTCATGGGCGGAAATCTTCTGCGTGAGAGCGGCGTGGTCGAGCGACTGACGAACATGGCGCAGAATGAGCTGATCAACATTGTCACGTTCTTTCTCGGCACCTGTGTCGGCATGACGATGGCGGCAGATGTGTTTCTGCGATGGGAGACGCTGAAGATTCTCTCGCTCGGCATTGTCGCGTTCGGATTCTCGACCGTGGGCGGCGTGTTGTTCGGGAAGCTGATGTACAAAGTGACGGGCGGAAAAGTGAATCCTCTCATCGGCTCAGCAGGAGTTTCCGCCGTACCGATGGCTGCTCGCGTGTCGCACAATGTCGCGCAAGAATACAATCCGCACAACTATTTGCTCATGCACGCGATGGGACCGAACGTTGCCGGCGTTGTGGGGACTGCAATCGCCGCAGGAATTTTGTTGGCGATATTGGGTAAGTAGCCTCTTTGTTCTTGCGTGAGGGATGCGGAAGGTTGCCCCCGATATTTGGGCAAGTCTCGCCGTCCATCCTTCGATTTCACTCGGAACAGCGAGACCGAAATAAAATGGAGCCCGGAGCAGCCCGACCCCGCGAGACATCCTTCTTGAATGCCCTTCACTGTCTTTGGTTGTATCCAGTTTCCAGAACTCCTCGTACGGCACTAGCAGGCTGTTGAAAAACTGATGTCAATGTCATTCCGAACCCCCGACGCTCTTTGGCGGGGTGAGTGCCGAAGGCATCCCTTCGGGAGAATCTGATCCCCGAGAGATTCCTCAGTCGCGGAGCCTGTGCTGAGCGAAGTCGAAGCGCTCCATCGGAATGACATGAAAGCCTTTTTCAACCTGCTAGATAGCTTTGTCTCACGGGGGCACGCCCAAACACACTTGCGATTCTTTTTCTGCATACTTTCTTCCCGCTGAAGCCTACTTTGAGTTTTTGAGTTCGTTGATTCTCACGCGCAATACAACTATATTCAACGGTTGAAATCGAATGATTCGAGAGAATATTGAGGAAATACGCCGCCGGATCGAATCTGCGTGCAGACGTTCGGGAAGACACGCAAGCGAAGTAACGTTGCTTGCCGTGTCGAAGACGTTTTTGGCTGGCGCAGTGGATGAGGCGGTGAGTGCAGGTCTCAATGATGTTGGCGAGAATTATGTTCAGGAGTTGTTGGAGAAGCGGGAGGCGCTGAAGAGCCGTGATGTTCGGTGGCACTTCATCGGGCACCTGCAATCCAACAAAGTGAAGTACATCGCTGAGTGGATTCATCTCATTCATTCGCTCGACAACGCCGGGCTTGCACACGAACTTGACAAGCGTGCGGAGCAAGTGAAGCGAACGCTCGATGTTCTCGTTGAAGTGAACACAACCGATGAGCAATCGAAGTTCGGCGTCAGGCCTGAGAAGGCTGTAGAGTTTGTCCGCTCGCTCACGGATTTGTCGCACATTCGTCTGGCCGGGCTGATGACGATCGGGCCGTTTCTTCCTGACCCGGAAGGTTCGCGACCGATGTTTCGAACGTTGCGTCAACTCCGAGATGAGATCGCGGCGCTTCATCAGCAGAATGTCACAATGCAACATCTCTCGATGGGCATGACGGGAGATTTCGAAGTCGCTATTGACGAAGGCGCAACGATCGTCAGGATCGGAACGGCCATCTTCGGCAAGCGAGAAAAGAAACGCTGATCACAAGAGGAGGAAAGCAATGAAACTGACCCCGCTTGATATTCGCAAACAGGAATTCAAGAAAGTGATGCGCGGGTTCGACCCGATCGAGGTCGAGACGTTCATGGAGATGATGGCGAATGAATTCGAGAATCTTCTGAAGGAGCAGGGAGAGCTTCGAACAAAGATCACGGAGACGGAAACGCAGCTCAAAGACTATAAGCAAATCGAGCGGACGCTGCAGCAGACGCTGATGCAGGCGCAGGAAGCGACAGGCAAAACGTACGAAGCTGCCCGGCGCGATGCCGAGTCGATCATCAAGGACGCCGAAATGAGAGCATCGCAATTGCTCAGCTCGGCGAATTCCGAGATCGCAAGATTGAACAACGAGATTGCGCAGCTCCGTTCGCGAAAGGATTCACTGATCGGACGACTGCGCGTGTTGCTCAGCTCCGAGCTTGATCTGATCAAGGCGCTGGAGCTGGGAAGCGATCCGATTCTTGCGGACAATGCTTCGCATGGCACCGGGAAGAATGAACTGGAACTCGATACAATTTTAAAGGCAATTGAAGATGTCGGAACTGCGCAGCCGCATTGAAGAGGCTGTAAAATTTCTTCGCACCAAAACTTCGTCGCACCCGCCAATCGGCATCATCCTCGGCACGGGTCTCGGCGGTCTCGCGAAAGAAATCAAACAAGACGTCGTTATTGATTACGGCGACATCCCGCACTTTCCCATCTCGACCGTCGAGTCGCATCACGGTCGGTTGATCTTCGGAACGCTCGGCGGGAAGCAGGTGGTGGCGATGCAGGGGCGTTTCCATTATTACGAAGGCTACACCATGCAGCAGGTGACCTTCCCCGTGCGCGTCATGAAGTTCCTCGGCGTGGAAACGCTGCTGATCTCCAACGCAGCGGGCGGAATGAATCCGCAGTTTCGCAAGGGAAGCGTCATGATCATCACCGATCATATCAATTTGCTGGGCGATAATCCGCTCATCGGAGCGAACGACGACGCGGTCGGGCCGCGGTTTCCCGATATGTCCGAACCCTACAGCAAGAAACTGATCGCGCTTGCGGATAGCGTTGCGCTCGAAAACCGGATTCGTGTTGAGCACGGTGTGTTCGTTGCGGTTCCGGGTCCGAACCTTGAAACTCGCGCAGAGTACCGCTTCCTGCGTTTGATTGGAGCGGACGCAGTCGGCATGTCAACCGTTCCCGAAAATATTGTGGCTGTGCACATGAGTATGCACGTGCTCGGCTTCTCGATTATCACCGACGAATGTTTCCCCGATTCGCTGCAGCCGGCAAACGTTACCGAGATTATTGCTGTCGCGAATGATACAGAGCCAAAGCTGACGAAGATCATGAAGGGTGTAGTGGAAAGGATGTAGCTTTAGCCCTGAGCGATTTCAGCGAAGGGAATGCGTGTGATTGACAAGTGGGACGAAGCAGAATGAGATGAGAGATGCTTCGCTCCGCTCAGCATTTAGCAGGGTATTGAAAAACTGAGTTCAATGTCATTCCCCCAAAGGGGTCCTTCGGACGAACCCCGACGCTCTTTGGCGGGGTGAGTGCCGAAGGCATTCCTTCGGAAGAATCTGACCCAAGGAAAGGGAGATTCCTCAGTCGCTTCGCTCCATCGGAATGACATGGGAGTCTTTTTTAACACCCTATTTGATCTGGCGTATCAATCATTTTCGAAAGTAACTGCCATGCAAACTCTCAGTCGGGCGATAGGCGTGTTGATGATGATTCCTGTGCTGGCATTTTCTCAGCAACCGGAAGCAAAAGAAAAGATGCGCACGGTCAATGTTCGCGGTGAGGGGATGATTGCTGTCTCGCCGGATCAGGTTCGACTCTCGGTGCAGGTGAATACTCAAGCGCAGACAGCTTCGGCAGCTATGCGTTCTGCGAGCGGCAAGACGCAGGAAATCCTCAGTCTGCTGAAGTCGATGGGAGTCGAAGAGAAAAATATTCAGACGTCGCGTGTGAATGTTTCGCCGACGTACGATTACTCGAAACAGATTCAGCCGCCGCCGATAGTTGGCTACCATGCGAGCAATGAGTTGTCTATTCTCTTCAAGGCGAAGTTGATGGAGAAAGTCGGCGAGTTCATGGACAAGGCCGTGACTGCCGGCGCGACAAATTTCGGCGCGCTGCAATATGAGGCGTCGCGGCACAGAGAACTTGAACGCGAAGCATTGACGAAAGCAGCCGCCGATGCGCGAGCGCGTGCAGAAGTTTTGGCGAAGGAACTCGGCGCGACAGTCGGCCAGGTACACACGATCTCGGAAAGCGTCAGTTCCGGCGGACCGGCGCCCATCATGCGCACGATGGCGATGGACGCGTCAGCCGCAGCGCCCGTGATGAGCGGCGAGCTGACAATTCGCGCTGATGTGAATGTGGTGTTTGAATTGAAATAGTGATGTCGCCCAGAGTGAAACATATTGCGGAGAGAATTGTACCTGTGTTGAAGCGATACGGAATCCGAAAAGCCGGAATCTTCGGGTCAGTCGTTCGAGGCGAGGAGACGGAGCGGAGTGATATTGACCTCGTGGTCGCCTCGCCGGAGAAGACTTCGTTGCTCGAGTTCGTGCATATCAAGCATGAGCTTGAAGATGTTCTTGGGAGGGAGTAGATCTGGTGGACTACCGCGGCATTCGGCCTGCGTTGAGACAGCGCATTCTCTCCGAAGAGGTCTCGATTCCATGACGCGGAGCGTGCGCTTGTTTGTCCAGGATATTATTGACTCCATAGAACTGCTTGAAGCGTACACCAGCACAATAGCAGAATCTGAATTCTATTCCGATGTCCAGAAACAAGATGCGGTGATAAGGAGGATCGACTTCCAAAACTCAAAAACAGTTTCATAGAAATCAGGGATTCGCTCTCGGAGTGACACCCAGGAAAAAAATGTTTTGGTCATGTTTAAAGAACTCACTGAAAAAATATCGTATCCTGACGTAGAAAAGGGAATTCTCAAGTTCTGGAAAGAGAACGGGATTTTCGAGAAGAGCATTTCAACCCGCGAAGGACATCCGGGCTTCACGTTCTATGAAGGTCCGCCGACGGCAAATGGTCGTCCCGGCATTCACCACGTGATGGCGCGTGCGTTGAAAGATTTGGTCTGTCGCTACAAGACGATGCGCGGATTCCAGGTGCATCGCAAAGCCGGGTGGGATACGCACGGTCTGCCGGTGGAGATCGAAGTCGAAAAGCAACTCGGCTTCAAACACAAAGAAGACATCGTCCGGTACGGCGTTGCTGAGTTCAATCAGAAATGCCGCGAGTCTGTCTGGAAATACAAGACAGAGTGGGAGCAGATGACCGAGCAGATGGGCTACTGGGTCGATCTCACCAAACCGTACATCACGTTCGAGAACGAGTACATCGAATCGATCTGGTGGGCGCTCAAACGCTTCTACGATGAAGGGATGATCTACAAGGGCTACAAGATTCAGCCGTACTGCCCGCGATGCGAAACGCCGCTCTCATCGCACGAAGTCTCGCTCGGCTACGATGATGTGAAAGATCCGAGCGTGTATGTGAAAATGCGCTTGCAATCGCAGCCGGACACGGCATTTCTGGTCTGGACGACAACGCCGTGGACGCTCATCTCGAATGTTGCGCTCGCCGTTCATCCCGACATTGACTACGTGAAGGTCGAGCACCTGCCTGCCTCCGCAAAGGCAGAGAAGGGGCAGGCGGGCAAAGACGACAAGCTCATCCTCGCTGAAGCGCGGCTTGGCGCGCTTGAAGGTGAGTACACTATTCTTGAACGGATGAAAGGGAATCAACTCGTCGGGTTGGAGTACGATCGCATCTTCAACTATCATCCGGTTGACAAGAAGGCATTCTACGTTGTGCCGGCTGAGTTCGTCACGACGGAAGACGGTTCCGGCATCGTTCACCTGGCGCCGGCATATGGCGAGGACGACTACCAGACAGCGCGGAAGTACGATCTTCCGACGATCCATCCGGTGAACAAGAGCGGCGAGTTCACTGATGAGGTGACTGACTTTGCCGGCAAGTTCGTGAAGGAAGCCGATCCGCTCATCATACAAAATCTGAAAGAACGGAAGATTCTATATCGCAAAGAGACCATCACGCACAGCTATCCGCATTGCTGGCGCTGCAAAACACCACTGCTCTACTATGCGCGCGAGTCGTGGTACATCAGCACGACGAAGTACGCTGCGAAGATGATTGAGTTGAACAAGCAAATCAACTGGGTGCCGCCGGAAGTGGGCGAAGGTCGTTTCGGCAATTGGCTTGAGGAGAACAAAGATTGGGCGCTCTCGCGCGACAGATTCTGGGGAACGCCGCTGCCAATCTGGGTTTGTGAGAAATGTGGGAAGCAGGAGTGTATCGGGAGCGTGGCGGAGCTGGAAGTGAAAGGTTCGAGCACCACCCCCCAACCTCTTGATTTGCACAAGCCCTTCGTTGACGGAATCACCTGGCAATGTTCGTGCGGTGGAACGATGAAGCGTACGCCCGAGTTGATCGACGTTTGGTTTGACTCCGGTGCGATGAGCTTCGCGCAATGGCATTATCCGTTCGAGAACAAAGAGTTGATCGATTCGGGCGAGCAGTATCCGGCGGATTTCATTTGTGAGGGGATTGATCAAACGCGAGGCTGGTTTTACTCGCTGCATGCGATTGGGACGTTCTTGTTCAACAAACCGGCGTATAAAAATCTCATCGTCAACGAACTCATTCTCGACAAAGACGGACAGAAGATGTCCAAGTCAAAGGGGAACACGGTGAATCCGTTCGAGACAATCGCGAAGTACGGCGCCGACACGACGCGCTGGTACCTCGTGACAACGAGTCCGCCGTGGCGCCCGACGATGTTCGTCGAAGATGGACTCGGCGAAGTGCAGCGAAAGTTCTTCGGCACGCTTGTGAACACGTATGCATTCTTCGCCCTCTACGCGAACATCGACAAGTTTGAGTACACAGAAGATGGCATTCCCGTCGCTGAACGCCTAGAGATTGACCGCTGGATTCTTTCGGAACTAAACTCCCTTGTGAAGCGCTACACGGAGTTCATGGAAGCGTACGACGTAACGAAGGCGGCGAAAGCTGTGAGTGAATTCACAATCGATTATCTCTCGAATTGGTACGTTCGTCGGAACAGAAGGCGTTTTTGGAAGAGCGAAAAGGGGCGCGACAAAACTGCTGCGTATCAAACGCTCTACGAGTGCCTCGTCACGGTGTCAAAGCTGACAGCGCCCTTTGCACCGTTCATTGCTGAAGAGATCTACCGCAGTCTGAATGCAGTGACGAGACGAGAAGCGTCGGAGTCCGTTCACCTCGCGATGATTCCTGAGGTTGATGCTGCGGCGATTGATCGTGAGCTTGAAGAGAAGATGGAGCGCGCGCAAAAGATTGTCGAGCTTGTCCGCGCAATGCGCATGAAGTCGAATCTGAAGGTTCGTCAGCCGCTGCGTCGTATCATCCTTCCCGTTTCGGATGAGCACGAGCGCCGCGCCATCGAGCAAATGGCGGACGTGATTCAGGAAGAGATCAACGTGAAGGCTGTTGAGTTCGTGACGGACGATTCGGGCATCGTGAAGAAGAAAGCGAAGGCGAATTTCAAATCCATCGGACCAAAATTCGGGAAGTCCGTGAAACCAATCGCCGAGCGGATCAAGGAACTGACGCATGCAGAGATTGCCGGGATCGAGCGCTCAGGTTCGGCGCAGCTGCAAGTCAACGGCGCCACGTTTACGATTGGCGCCGAAGATATCGAGATCGTGCGTGAAGATATTCACGGGTGGCTTGTGGAGTCCGATAGCGGCATGACTGTCGCGCTTGATACCGAGCTGACAGACGATCTGGTCATGGAAGGCATGGCTCGCGAGTTTGTGAATCGCGTCCAGAACATGCGCAAGGATGCAGGCTTTGAAGTGACGGATCGGATTGCGATCTGCTATCGCGCACCGGAACGGTTGACGGTGGCGCTGCAGAAAATGGAAGAGTACATCAAAGCGGAGACGCTGGCTGTGGAGCTGAGCAATGAGTGGAAATCCGGTGAGCACACGGCACATCAGGATATCAATGGTGAAGCGGCGGATATTACTGTCGAGCGGCGATAGGAACGTGGACGAAAACTCTCATTGTCCCGTGCGCTCCACTTGAGTCTGGAATAAAATGAAACCAGAATCTCGAACAGGCTACTTCTCGTCCACGTTCCTCGTGGTTAAACAATCTCATAAAGGAGTGAATCATCGATGACAAAAAAGGGATCTAAAACAGCAGGGAAGCCAACGGTTACGATGATGAAGGAGAAAGCCGCGAAGAAAGTGAAGCAACCGACAAAAGCCAAACACGCGGGCAAAAAGGCCGGAGCGCACGAAGCGAAGAAGGTCGCCGCGAAATCGGTTCAGGCGAAGCTTCCCCCAGTCAAAACATACGCCGAGCGCGAGCTGAAACACTTCAAAGAGATCATACTTGAGAAGAAGAGGGAGACGATGGAAGAGCTGGAGAATCTCAAAGAGAGCATGATGGACGTGACGACGGGCGAGTACGTGAGCGAAAGCTCGACATACTCATTGCACATGGAGCAGGGCACGGATGCAATGGAGCGCGAAAAGACGTTTCTCTTCGCGTCGCGTGGCAACAAGTTTGTCAACCAGCTCGATGATGCGTTGCAGCGGATTGAGAACGGCACGTACGGCATTTGCCGCATGTGCCAGTTGCTTGTGCCGAAGGAGCGTCTCGAGGCGGTGCCAACCGCGCAAACGTGCGCCGAGTACAAGAACACGAATGTTCCATGCGAACGCGGCCGGCTGGCGTTGGCAAAGTTGAAGAAGCATTGAGGATTGTGTGCGCGTTCTTTGGGCTACGCTGGGAATTATCGTCGTTGATCAAGTCACAAAGCTGCTGGTAAAAGGAATCAGCATTCCTCCGCTCGGCGTGAATATCCGGGGAATGCGGTATGGTTTCAGCACGCCGGTCATCGGGGATTTTTTTCGGCTGACGTACATTGAGAATCCTGGAATGGCGTTTGGAATTGACGTTGGCGGAAAGCTGTTCTTCTCTCTCTTCTCCATCGCGCTCAGCGCCGGCATCCTCTTCTATCTCTACAAAGCACGCAAAGAGCCGCTCCCATTTCGTTTCGCACTTGCGCTGATACTCGGCGGCGCAATCGGCAATCTCATCGATCGTACATTCTACGGTGTGATCTTCGATGAAGGCCCGTTGTTCTACGGAAGAGTGGTGGATTTCTTTGACGTGGATTTCTTCGATATCAATCTCTTAGGCTACTCACTCTCGCGCTGGCCTGTGTTCAATGTTGCCGATGCTGCCGTGACGGTCGGAATCATTCTGATGCTGTTCGTCCATCATCATCACACAGAGACGCAAGCCGCACACGACGTCAATGCACAGAGTCTGAGTTCAGCAGAAAGCAATCCTCCCTCGCCGCACGACATGACATCGTAGTCTGACGTCAGAACATGCCTCACGAAATTGAAATCATCGTCCCGCCCGGCAAGAAGAAGGAGCGGCTCGATGTTTTTCTTGCCCACCACATCGAGAACGCCACCAGAAACAAAGTCCAGCGCGCGATAGAAGACGGCGCGGTTCTGGTCAACGGCAAGACGGTGCGTTCCAGTCACGCTGTGTCGCCGGGTGAGACGATTCGCGTGACGCTCCCCAAACCGCCGCCGCAAGATGCTTTGCCGGAGAACATTCCTCTCGACATCGTCTATGAAGATGAGGATCTCCTTGTCGTCAACAAGGCGGCCGGCATGGTGTCGCATCCCGCACACGGCAACTACACCGGCACTCTCGTGAACGCGTTGTTGTATCACTGCAACCATCTCTCGACGCTGAACGGAACCACGCGTCCGGGCATTGTGCACCGACTCGACAAGGATACGTCGGGCCTTATGGTTGTTGCAAAGTCGGATGTTGCACACGCGAAGCTTGCAAAACAATTCGCCGCGAGAACCATCGAGAGAGAGTACTGGGCAATCGTGTGGGGAATCTTTCATGACGAGTCGGGCGTGATCGAAGCCGAGCTTGGCCGGAGCAAGTCGGATAGAAAGAAGATGGCCGTCGTGGAAAAAGGGAAGTCGGCTGCCACGGAGTATTCCGTTCTCCGGCGATTCGAATATCTCTCACTCGTCAAGCTAAAGTTGCGCACTGGCCGCACTCACCAAATACGTGTGCACCTCGCGCATGTCAGGCATCCCATCTTTGGCGATCCGACGTATCACGGCCGGCAGATCGTCGCGGGTTCCGGCGCAGCCAACCAAAAGGCGGAAGTGAACCACCTGCTGAAGTTGATCGACCGACAGGCACTGCATGCGAAGACGCTCGGCTTCCTCCATCCGACCACTCGAAAGCGAATCTTCTTCGATTCTCTTCTTCCTGCCGACATTTCATCGATATTAGCGAGCCTGGAAAAATAGAAGGTAAATTACCTTTCTGTGCTCTTCATCACCCATTCTCAACGCAAACTGTTGTTTTTTCTAGTAGTCGTAAATTTCAGCGTTAACCTTTCCTGCCATGCTGATCCGGGCTGGTTAGCTGACCTCACAGTCTCAACTTGCACGCTCTCTAGGGAAAAAGCACACAGGGGTTTGTTATCATGACTTCACTCCGCACTTACTTGGCCGCAGTCTGTCTCGGCATTGCGTCATTCATGTCGAACACAGTCGCAGCTCAAACGCAGTTTGAGGTGACCATCAAGCAGTTCGATGTCGAATCAGTTCGGGGATATGTTCAGCCAATCGGAGATATGTTTGGCGCGAACATGAACGCCGGACTGTACCACTCGGCGAAGATTCCTGCAAATGGGTTTCACATTCGCGTTGATCTTGTTGGTGCAGCGACGATCATTGGCGACGAGCAGCGGGCATACAATGCCAAGCTCCCTGCCGGTTTCGTGCCCGAGACTGGATCATACAAGACGGCGACTGTGTTTGGGGGAAAGGGAACGACATTTCGTGATGTCAATTCCGGATTGGAGTATAAGGGATCGGACGGAATCTTCAACACGCGTGTGTTTCCTTTGCTCATGCCCCAGCTTTCGATCGGCTCCTTTTTCGGAACTGAGATTTCCTTGCGGTACATGTCCACGCCAACATTGGGGAGCGGGAAATTCCCGTCAACGACTCTGTTTGGATTAGGATTGCGTCACAGCGTCAGTCAACATCTGAACCTACCGTTTGATGTCGGTGTTGGCGCGTACTACTCAAGTTTTTCCGCCGGCAGCTTGATTGAATCAGAGGGCGGAGCCGTGAATGTCCAATTGAGCAAAGAATTTTCGTTTGTGACGCTGTACGGCGGTGTGGCGCTCGAATCCAGCACAACAAAAATCCAATATGAAACGTCGATCTCGAATGTTGAAACCCAGGTAAGCACGTCGCTCATGGGCGCCAATCGATTTCGGGTAACGAGCGGGGTCGAGCTTGACGTTCAGGCCTTTCGATTGTTTGCCGATGCGAATTTCGGTCGCGTGAAGCATTTCTCAGGCGGTATCGCATTCGGATTCTAACGAACAAAATGACGCAAAAGGAAAATTCTTGAAACCAACCATTGTTACTGCATTCGCAGTTCTCGCCCTGCTCAGCTCAATCGGAGCTTCCTGCGTCAACGACGACGTTCTTGTCGTCCTCAACCTTGGTCCCATCGTTGGGAAATACCGCGTTCCGCCTGGCGAAAACACGACGTTCGCTGGGTCGATCACGATTCGGCTGGACAGCCTGATCCCTCCAGGATACGCATCAACCCTTAAACAAGCTCGTGTGTACGATATCAGAGTTAGGGTCGAAGGAGCGTACGATGGGCGTGTTTCAGGGGAGTCACACGTCAAAGTGGGATCGGGAACAAGAACGAGTCTGATCAAGTTTCCCGCCAGCGGATCTGCCCCGTGGTCAAGTTTCTCCACCCCCCAATCGCTTCTCGGCTCATCGCCCTTGCTCGCACCCGACCCGTCCGGTATCAGTCAATTACTACAGGCCTTTTCTACTACCCCTTTGCCCACTATCACACTCTTCGCAGACGGCCATTTGGATGTTGCTCCTGTGCCTGGCAATTTGTATGTTATCGTCGAAGTCTATCTTCAGGCTGACGCGACATTGAATTGAGCAGGGGAATGCCTTTCAGAAATTGGTGAGATTTCTTTCCTCTCCTTACTTCAATGAAGTTCACCACTTTGTCAAGCGAGTCCACAAATGACAACGGTTCACATCTCAAAATCTGAGGAACGAGTTTCAGGCGTAACACAGCATTCGTAAACATTATTAGAAGGAGGAAACATGCACTTGATACAACGTTTTCGCTTCCTGATTTCGGGAAGTCTCGTCGCGGCCATCGTGCTGGTTGCCGGCGTGGCGCGGGCAGAATCGGACTTTGAGAAGATCCTGCGTCAGCAAAACCAGACCAACGTGCAGGGCTACATGCAACCCATCGCCGATCTCTTTGGCGCAAACTTGCATTCCGGTTTCAATCACTCGGCATACATTCCGCAGTCGGGATTCCACTTCCGGTTCGATATCATGGCAATGGCGGGTCTTGTGCAGGATGATCAGATGTCCTACGAAGCACAATCGCCGGAAGGATTCACGCCGTCAAAATTCAAGACTGCGACAATCTTCGGCGGTAAGGGCGGCTCGGTGCCGAATCCCATTGCGCCCGGAGACACCAATCTTGCCTACAAGGGGTCGGACGGACTTTTCAGCACAACAATCTTCCCGCTCGCAGCGCCGCAAATCACCATCGGTCATGTGTACGGAACTGAAGCGGTCATCCGGTACGTTCCCATTCCTGAGATCGGAAGTTTACCCGCGATCACGCTTTGGAGTCTCGGCGCTCGTCACAGCGTGAGTCAATATCTCGAAGGATTTCCGATCGACCTTGCGGTCGGAGCAATGTACAGCAGCTTCTCCGTCGGCGATCTCGTGACGGTGAAAGGATACGCCGCCGCGCTCCAGGCCAGCAAGGAATGGACTGTGTTTCTGATTTACGGCAGCTTGCAGATGGAGAAGAGTACATTAACGCTCTCGTATAAGACGACCGATCCGAACGCGACGAATCAGACAATCAATATTGATCTTGAAGGATCGAACGTGTTCCGCGCAACCATTGGGGGTGGACTGAGTCTCGGATTCTTGAAACTCTACGCGGACGCGAACTTCGGCGCGATCACATCCGTCTCCGGCGGCATCGGGTTTGGTTTCTAACAAAGAATTTTGACGTTAACCTTAACTAATCAAGGGTGAGAATATGAAAGTGAAAGTGATTCTGATGCTGTTGATCGTCGCAATGACGACGATGGGCTTCGAGTGCGTGAATGAGGATGCAGTGTTTTCGATCAATGTGCAGGGAGTTTCAGGAACGTACCTTGTTCCCCAAGGTTCACAAACCTTAGCGCTGACCACATGGACCTTCACACCGTCTCAATACCTCGGCGGTGACTACGGAGACATTTCAAACGTTCGCATTTACGACATACGCGTTACTACCGCAGGTGCATTCAGTGGAAATGTCAGCGGGACGATAACACTGAATAACGTTGCCGTACTGACCATCGTGAACAAACCATGGGCGAGTTTCTCGGCGCCAGGTCAATCATTAATAACCTCTACGCTCTTTAGCGCTCCGAATGCTGCCGCAATTCAAGCAGTCATCCAGGCAATTAAGTCAAGCCAGCCTGTTGTCCTGGGAATGTCCGGTTCGTTGTCTTCGGCAGCGCCCGCTGGGCTTTCAGTAACCGTAGAAGTTCTCGGGCAGGTGGACGCGAACCTGTAATCAACGTTTCACATCGACATCTTGAAGCCTCTGAAGGCATACTTCAGGGGCTTCTTTTATTTTTTGTGTGAGCAGGGAATTCTTTCTTGAATCGCTCTTCGTTCTTTTGTAGATTGGCAACAGATGGCTGCATCACGTCATAATCTGTTGGGTCTTTCTCTCCATCAGCTTTCCGAGTTTGCTGAGCGCTTGGGCGAAAAACGTTATCGCGGAAAGCAGCTCTTTGAATGGCTCTACGCGAAAGGGGCCGAGTCGTTTGCCGACATGACGACGCTCTCGAAGGCAACACGAGAGCGTCTGGAAGAGTCGGCGTGCATTGAGCATGTGGCAATCGCGTCACAGCATCAATCGCATGACGATGCGACGACGAAGTTCCTGGTCACGCTGCACGATGGACTGAATGTCGAGAGCGTGCTCATTCCGCCGCGCATCGCGTTTCGCAGCGGCGATGCGGAGAACGACGACGAGCAGCGCAGACTCACGCTCTGCATTTCAAGTCAGGCCGGCTGCCCGCTCGACTGCAAGTTCTGCGCGACCGCGACGATGGGCTTTCTGCGCAACCTGACCGCGGGCGAGATCATCAGTCAGGTGTTGCAGATCAGGAAAGCGGCGCACCGACCCATCACCAACATCGTGTTCATGGGTATGGGCGAGCCGATGATGAACTACGAGAACGTGATGACGGCGGTCGAGATTCTCATCAGCGGACTGAACATCGCAGCGCGGCGCATTACGATCTCGACGGCAGGATGGGCCGATCACATCCGGCGTATGGCTGACGACGGCTGTAAAGCAAAGCTCGCGGTTTCGCTGCATAGCGCGGTCGATGAGACCCGCGCGATGCTCATGCCCATCAACAAAAAATACAATCTCGATCAACTTGCGGCTTCGATCGAGTATTATCATGCAACGACGAAGAAGCGCGTCACATACGAGTACATCTTCTTCGACGGCATCAACGACACGGAACACGAAGTTGCGCGCCTGATCAAGTTTGCGCGCCGCGTTCCGTGCAAAGTCAATATTATTCCGTTTCACTCGATAGCATTCACCGGCGTCCAGGGCATCGGTTCGCAGCTCAGGCCCTCGCCGAAGATGAATGCGATTGCAGACCGGCTGCGGGAAGCGAATCTGTCAGTCTTCGTGCGCAGCAATGCGGGCGAAGACATTGCTGCTGCCTGCGGTCAGCTCGTCGTCAAGACGGAACGGCAACGTGCGCGACAGACGAGGATTTTTGATCGAACCGCCGTTGGTCAGTAGTTTCTTTTTGGGGCTTCCAACCGGTTCCGTTGTCAAACCGACGGATGATGCCTGCCGGCAGGCACGGCGGCAGGCAGGCGGTCGCCCCTATGTCGTTGATCGCCTGCCTGACGAAGCCCGCCAGACCGGCTCTGTCGGGCAGGTGCTCGGCACGCAGGCAGGTTGATCGTTAATCGGTGTCCCATCACTCAAACACTCACTGACAGGAACAGACGAATGCGAATCATACTGTTCGGACCGCCAGGCGTTGGCAAAGGAACTCAGGCAAAACTGCTGTCCGAGGAACTGGGCATTCCGCATATCTCGACCGGCGACATGCTGCGCGCCGCAGTCACGGAAGGAACAGAGCTTGGCAAGAAAGCCAAAGCAACCATGGACAGCGGCAGTCTTGTTCCCGACGATGTGATGATCGGGATTGTGCGTGAGGTATTAACCTCGCCGCGAGTTGCCAACGGATTTCTGCTGGATGGCTTTCCTAGGACCGTTGCGCAAGCACAGGCGCTCGCGTCGCTCTTCGATGAGCTGCAGATCAAGAACTACAAAGTGATCGACTTCTGCGTGAACGATGCCGAGATCATCCGGCGACTGAGCGCGCGTGTGATGTGCGTGAACGACGGCAAAATCTTCAACAAGCTCACCGATGCCGTCACGCTCAATTCGCCCTGTCCCGAATGCGGAGGCAAACTCATTCAGCGCATCGACGACGCCGAAGAGACCGTGCGCAAGCGGCTTGCCATCTATCATACCACCACCGAGCCGGTCCTCGACTTTTACCGAAAGAAGGGCGTTGCCGTGCAGGTCGATGGCATGGCGCCCATTGAAACTGTGAACCAGGAGATCAAGCAATTAGTCGGAGCGTAAAGTTGTGGAGTACAGCCCGCAGAGGCCGTTGATTGTAGCGCACAGGGGAAGTTCGGGGAAAGCGCCGGAGAATACGCTCGCCGCGTTTCGGCAGGCGATTGACGACGGCGCAGACATGATCGAGCTTGATGTGCGTATGACAAGGGACTTCGAGCTTGTTGTGTTTCATGACCGCTCGGTTCATCGCATCACCGGACGTCGCGGACGAATCTGGGAGTTGACGCTTGCCGAGCTGCGCCGACTCGATGCAGGCTCATGGTTTGGCAAGAAATTTTCCGGCGAGCGTATCCCCACGCTGCGGCAGGTGATCGAGATGCTTCCGGCGAACGTTTCGCTCAACATCGAAGTGAAGACGGACGGCGACCGGCGCAAAGGTCATGCGCTCGAAGAGTCGCTGCTACTTGTTCTTCACGAACGGAATTTTCTCTCCCGCGCAATCGTCTCCTCATTCAACCACACGTTTCTCCTCCGGCTGCATCATGTTCATCCCGAAGTGCGGACCGCCGTATTGCATTTTCCTGTGCGCAACATAACGCGAAAGCCCTCGGCGATTGTGAAGCGACTTGGCGCGATGGCATTCACATGCAGCGTCGCGCAGCTGCGCACGCGGTTGGTCGATGACATTCATTCCCATCACCTCACGCTCGGTTGTTACGGCGTGAACACGCGCAGACAATTGGAGAAGGCGATGCGGTTCGGCGTCGATGTTGTGATCACCGACTGGCCGGCTGAGGTGAGGAAGTGGGCCGAGCACGCGAGACGTGCATGATGGCAAGCTGCCCTTTACGACGAGAATCCCTCCGCGTCATAATAGTCGAAGAAGCAATTGTGCAAGCCCTCCACGAGAACACGCGACACACCGCAGAAGAACATATTGACCGCCTGTAAATTCCTGCGACAATGTGAAAATTCTCTTGACCCTTGTCTTGTCCGTTGCTACATTGATGCAGGTTCGGCGTCAAAGTTCTGTTCAGTTGCTCCTTGTTGTAACATTGCTCTTTGACTCAGAGATGAAGTGATTTGAGATTGCGAGAAACCAAGCAATCGATCAAGCATCTTCCCGCCTACACTGCAGTCTTCCGGGCATCTCCCGCCTACGTGAACGGCACTTCGGTGGGCAGGCATCTCCCGCCTACGTGAACAGCACTTCGGCGGGCAGGCATCTCCCACCTACGTGAACAGCACTTCGGCGGGCAGGCATCTCCCACCTACGTGAACAGCACTTCGGCGGGCAGGCATCTCATCTCGGCATAATCCGCCAAGGGCGGGCTAGCATCATGTTCTTGGAGTTGATGATGAAACACATAATGATCTCCATTCTCCTCATCGTTGCTTGCCAAGCGTGCAAGGATGACGGCACAACGCCGGAAGTTCCTCAGCGCATCACCCTCACGCTGATTGATGCGGCCGTACAGGAAGCATACCTGCACATCGCGGTGAACAGCCCGGCGAACAACGAAACTCTTTCGCTCCAAAGAGACGGCTCGACTGTACTGACTTTTGCTGTAGTTGCCGACACGAACATTGCCGACACTGCTCTCACACAAACCAGTACCTACCAGTACACCGCAACGTTGCAAACCGCGAACGCGACGACAGGTAAGGGCAACACACTTGCCGTTCAAACGCTCGCACCCACAAGTCATGACTGGCATTTCACAATTGACTCATTAGGAGTAGCGTCCTCGACACTGTATGACGTTGCGATCATCTCGGACAGCAGCGCATGGGTGGTTGGAGAATTGTATCTCCGCGATTCGAGTGGAAACGTTGACCCGGTTCTCTACAACGCAGCACATTGGAATGGGACGACGTGGAAGTGCAAACGTATCAGAGTTTTGTATCGGGGTAGTTGGATCCTACCTCAGTTGAATGCCATCTTCGCATTTTCTGCGACTGATATCTGGCTCTCATCAGGAGTTCCAATTCATGGAGATGGACAGAACTGGACACAGTATCACCTCTTCGATATGGGGATACTTTCACAGAGCGATGGAAGCATCAACAAGATATGGGGAAACAATTCTTCTGACCTTTGGTTTGTTGGCAACCGAGGCACAATTGCTCACTACACCTCCGGCACATGGCAACGCGTGGAGAGCGGGACGACTGTGAACCTGCTCGACGTATGGGGATCGCCCGATGGTAGTGTGGTGTGGGCGTGCGGTTGGGAAGATTTTCAGCCGACGGTCTTGTTGCGGGGCATAGGCAGCACTTGGGAGAAGAGATATGAGGATCCATATCCCTTTGTACTACGCCGAGATTCTCTCTCTGGTATTATATCAAGCGTGTGGACTCCGGTAACTAACCGGATCTTCGCAGCAACCGGTTACGGTATATACGACAGCCCCGCGAATACACGTGGTGCTGCGAGACTATCAACATTTGCTGCATTGTATCTTCCCGGTTTCCCGTTCCGAATCCGAGGTGCAGCTACGAACGATTTCTTCGTTGTGGGAGAAAACTCAATGGTCGCTCACTTCAATGGCCTTACATGGCAATACTACGGTCAACTATATGACGAGAATATTCGTCTCCGTTCAGTTGCCCACAAGGGTAGGTCACTTTTCTGCACTGGTCATACGCTGGATCCCTTTTACAGGCGCGCCGTTGTTGTCAGAGGAACGCGATAAAGTAAAAGTGCGCGTAACTGGTGCATGGACACCGAATTCTGGTCAAGTGGCTGCCGTCTCACACGAAGATTAGTTGCCTTCCTGTTCTTTTTCAACCAAAAGCTTTTCAAGCAGAATTTTCCACCGTAGCTCGCTCTGAGCTACTGAGCATGCACTTCTTTGTTGCAGACTGAACGTCTTGTGGGTATAGGAAACTCACGACCAATCATCCAAGGAGGTTCACATGAATCAACTCTTACGATTCGCCATAGTTACCGTTGCATGCCTTGTGCTGTTTACTCGGCTGTCACGACACATGGGCACATTCTGCGCGCCGTAACACGAGGGCGGGGTCGAAGCTCAAGCTGTCGACTCACGGCGCTTGGGGGGTCACCATGTTGCCGTGATGTCCGAGCCAAAATATACCGCGATTACGGGATGGACAGAGTCAGAAGGAATTCTTACATTGTCCTCACTCAAAGACCACATGGTAATTTCGGATTGCCCAATCCTTCTCAATTAGAAATGCGCCCATGTTTTTTGCTCGCCCCGCTCTTTTCTTACGAGAATCACAATATCTACTCAAAGAGATTGCAATGAAGAAGCACATACTGCTGTTTCTTACGCTCATAGCTGTTGGCTGCAAGGATGATGGCACAACGCCCGAGATCCCTCAGCGCGTCACCCTCACGCTGATTGATGCGGCCGTAAAGGAAACCTACCTGCACATCGCGGCGAGCAACCCTGCGAGCAACGAAGCACTTGCATTGCTCCGTAACGGCACCACTGTAATGACCTTTGCCGCGGTAGCCGACACAAACATTGCCGACACCGCTCTCACGCAAACAACGACCTACCAGTACAGTGCAACTTTGCAGACCACGAGCGCGACCACAGGCAAGAGTAACGCCATCTCCGCGCAAACACTCGCGCCAACAAGCCATGACTGGCATTTTACCACTGACTCACTAGGCGAAGTATCTTCTACGCTATATGACGTTGCAATCGTCAATGA
Source organism: Ignavibacteriota bacterium (assembly GCA_016218065.1). Taxonomy (GTDB): domain Bacteria; phylum Bacteroidota; class Ignavibacteria; order UBA10030; family UBA6906; genus CAADGV01. Next base: position 46,170 of record JACRFA010000158.1, read on the forward strand.
CACGCTCGCGTACGCGGTAGGAGAAATGTACTTGAGGGATTTGACAGGGCAGGTTGATCCCATCCTTTACAATCTTGCAATTTGGAATGGAAGTCAATGGAGAATTCAACGCGTTCCTGTACCCCTTTGTCCCAATTCGACAGGCTTTTTTCCGCTACGGACTATCTTTGCGTTTGCCTGGAATGACATCTGGTTGAGCGGAGGCGGCGAGATGATTCATTGGGACGGACTAACATTTCGGGGTGATTGCTCAATGAATCCTCTGATACAGGGAGCAATAACAAAAATCTGGGGAACGAGTTCGGCAGGCCTCTACGCAGTTGGAGGTGGTGGAACAATCATTCACTACAACGGCAGCACGTGGCAGCGCGTTGAGAGCGGAACGACGGTGAACCTGCTGGACGTATGGGGTGCGCCCGATGGCAGCATGGTCTGGGCGTGCGGTTGGGAAGATTTTCAACCGACGGTCTTGTTGCGGGGCAGCGGCAGCACATGGGAGAAGAGATATGAGGATCCATATCCCTTTGTACTACGCCGAGACTCTCTCTCTGGTATTATCTCAAGCGTGTGGACTCCGGCATCGAACCGAGTCTTCGCGGCCACATACTTTGGTGTCTACTCGTGTGCTGCCGACACACGCGGCTATGGCAAACGATCAACGTTTGGGAATCCATATCTACCTGGGTTCCCGTTCAGAATCCGGGGATCTGGCGTCAATGATTATTCCATTATCGGGGACTACGGCATGGTCGCACATTTCAATGGTGTCACGTGGAAGTACTTTGCGGAATTGTATCGGGACAACATCCATCTTAACTCTGTGTCCCAGCGAGCAAATCTCGTGATAGCAGTAGGTGAGCTGTACCATCCCATTTACAGCCGAGGTCTTGTCATTCGCGGTTCTAGGTGAAGTAGCAATTCGTTTCTTTCCCGTTCTTTTCATTTCAGATCTTATCGCTCACATCTTCCTCGCCGTAGCTCCCTCTCGAGCATCCGGACGAGCCTTCTTTGTTTGTGCTGACTGACCGTCTTGTGGGGTCTGGAAAAACTCACGACCAATCATCCCAAGGAGGTTCATATGAATCAACTCTTCCGCTTCTCCATATTCAAAACTGTATGCGTCGTGCTGCTATGCATCGCAGGATTCACAACATCGCGTGCGCAAAGTTCGGGCGTGCAACCAACCCCAGTACCCGGCTGGAACGCAGTGTATTATGATGAGGGTACACGAACCTACAGCTTCTATCACGAGAATACATTGCTGTACGCGTATTCGATCCTTTCTGGCGTCACAACGAACGGTGGTACGTTCAACGAGCTGAAGGCTTACGACAATAATGTTGTGCATTTCCTTCCCAGCGGCTTCGGCGGAATCAGCGCAATGTTAGGCGGAGTGGAGGTGACGCCAGGAAGTTCCGGCGTATCGTTTCACTGTCTGGATCACAGATTCTTGTCGAACGATACAGTGTATGCGCATTGGGCTATGGCTGCCAACAGCGAAGTATGCAACTATGTGTACAAGTTCAAAATCGTGGGCAGGACATTAGTCATTCGGATCGAGACTGATTCTGTAAATTCAAACTCCAACATCGCAACCGCAGTTGACCTTGATATGTGCCGTCAGGCTTCCGGTGCATCACCCATTGCAATTCCCTACCTTTCCATGTTTAGTCTTCTTTACACAAATGATCTGTTCGTGTCGATGTTCGCCGATTGGGAAATCACCAACGCTTCCAAACTCTTTCCTCTCGACCCGATCTATGACACAACAAATGGTACTTGGGCATACTACGCCCACAATATCCTGTACAACCCCAAAACCGATGGCAAACGCAACAGAGTGCAGGAGACATTGTACCTCACCACTGCAACAAACCTTGAGGATGTACTGCCCAATATCCCAAACCCCCCGTCACCGATGAAAGACGTTTCAGCAAATCAGATTGTATGGGATTATCGCCAACCGTTTGCGCGACTCATTCGTACCCCGTGGCGACACATAGACAGTGTGTGGAATCTTGGCGTGAGCAACATTTGGCTTCAGATACACGATTGGCAAAATGACCATTCATCAACACCCGCGTACCTTAACGGCTACGATGACGGATTGCCGTGTGTTCTTCCTGCGAACGAAAACGACATCGCAGGGTGGGAATTTGGTGGAGCGTCGGTCCTTAACACAATTATCACTAAGGCGCGATTCTCTTACGAGTATCGTATAGGACTCCATCAGAACTACATTGATTATTATGAGAACGCTGACTGCGCGCCATTCGGATATCAATCGACAGATGTTGCGCTCAGTTCAGCGGGATCGCGTGTTGAGGCTTGGTACAACAAACTTACTCACACACAATCCTATGTGTTGAAACCCTCCAGGGCAGCGGCTTACGCCAATTACTGGAGTATTCAGATTCAGAATTCTCATCACATCAACGGATGTTACCTTGATGTTCACTCGGCTGTTAACCCCTCGGACAGGATAGACTATCACGCATCGGTGACGCAGGCCGGAAAATTTCGCGAGACCCTTCAGAAGTATCGCGAACTATTTCCAATCCTCAGACAGAACCATGGCGGACCTGTTCAGGGGGAAGGGAATTTTCATTTTTTACACATTGGATACGCTGATGATGTTGAGGCACGACTTAATGTACCTACGAACCAATTTTGTGGATATTATATGCCACTACTGTCCAACTATAAAGTGAACAAA